>VBLZ01000052.1 GCA_005878515.1 Methanobacteriota archaeon
TGGCGTTCGTGGTCCGTGTAATGGCGACGGGGGTCTTCGATCTCCTCCATCCCGGTCATGTGTATTTCCTCCGCGAGGCCCGAGCCCTCGGCGACGAACTCTGGGTCGTCGTCGCGAGGGACAGCACCGCTCGGAAATTCAAGCACGAGCCGATCATGCCGGAGGCAGCTCGCTTCCAGATGGTCGAGGCCCTCAAGCCGGTCGACCGCGCGGTCCTGGGCCACGAGGGCAACATCTACGACATCCTCGACGAGATCCGACCGGACATCATCGCGATCGGATACGATCAGGTGCACAGCGAGGAACGGATCCTTGCGGAATGCCGGAAGCGCGGCCTCGCGACGAAGGTCCTCCGGCTCCCGAAGTTCGAAGGCGACCTCGTCGGCACCCGGAAGATCGTGAGGAAGGTGGCGGAATGGCTCGCGCTCCAAGAAAGACTCACCAAGGTCGAACGGGGAACCGCTCCGCGCGCCGCGGACCCGCCGCCTCGGCGGCGAAAACGAAACGCGTGACACGGATCGGGATCGTCGACACGTCGTTCTCGCGATACGATATGGCGTCCGCGGCGATCGACGAACTCCGGAAGCTGGGCGGCGGCTTCGCGGTCGAGCGGTACACGGTCCCCGGCATCAAGGACCTCGCCGCCGGTGCGCGGATCCTATTCGACCGGAGTTGCGATCTCGTGCTGGCGCTCGGCATGGTCGGACGACAGCCGGTCGACAAGGACTGCGCCCTCGCGGCCGACTTCGGCCTCCAGGCGGTGCAGGCCCAGGTGGGCAAGCACATCCTCGGCGTCATGGTGCACGAGGAAGAGGCCGCGGACGAGGCCGAGCTCGCGAGCCTGTTCGACCGACGAACCCGTGAGCACGCAGTCAACGCCTACGATCTGCTGTTCCGACCGGACGCGATCCGGGCGCGAGCCGGGACCGGTCAGCGGGAAGGATTCGCCGACGCAGGCCCACTCAAGGTGACGCGGACGTGAGACTCGCGATCGTCGCCTCGGAATTCAATCACGAGGTCACGGACATCATGGTGAAGCGAGCCCTGGCGCGGGCCGACGCGCGCGGCGTCCGCGTGACGTCGGTCGTGCGCGTGCCCGGCGTCTTCGAGATTCCGCTCGCCGTCGAGCGGCTCCTGGAGCGTGCGGACGTCGATGCCGCCGTCGCGATCGGCGCGGTGATCAAAGGCGAGACGCTCCACGACGAGGCTCTCATGGCCGCGGTGCCGAGCGCGCTCCTCGACATCGAGCGTGCGACGCGCAAGCCGATCGGCCTCGGCATCACCGGTCCCGGCATGACGGACGAACAGGCGATGGCCCGCGTCGACAAGGGCGCCGAGGCCGTCGACGTGGCCCTCGCGATGCACGAGCTACTGCGCGGGCTCTGACGATTTTCCCCTTGAGACTCACGCCGGAAAGGTTTAATCCGGCAGCCGTTCCATCCGGGCCGAATCGGAGCGTACGCCATGGTCGACACGACCGCCCTCGAGTCAGTTCTCCGCGAAATCGAGCGGAACGAGGGCGTGCAAGAGGCGATGCTCGTTTCCTTGGCGGGCACCTATCTCGCGGGCAGCTTCCCGCGCGGCGTCCACGTGGACACGTTCGGATCGATGTTCGCAGTCCTCGTCGGCTCTGCCGAGACGGTGATTTCGGAGGCAAAGGACTCGCTCGAGTCCGTCGTGATCCACTCGAAGTCGAACAAGTACCTGATCATCCACGCGGGCCGCAAGGCACTGCTCGTGATGCGTCTCCCTTCGTCCGCGGATCCGCTGAAGACGAAAATGGCGGTCGAGAAGTACATCCCGCGGATCGAGGAACATCTCTGACTAGATCCGTCGCATCCCGCGAAGCATCCACTCGCCGACCGCCTTGGTGACATATCGTGCGGTCGCCGCGGGACCGCGATCGAGTCCCTGCGCCGACGTGCGACCCTGAGCGAGAAGCTGGAGCACGTCGTCGACGCGCAAGGCCCCGGCATCGACGGCCGTCACGGCCTTCGCGACCTCATCGAGGAAGTGGCTGTCGCTCCCTCCCGTTTCACCGAGCTTCCGTTCCCTGGCCAAAGCGCGCGCGCGGACGTTCCCCCGTCGCAGCGTCCGGCCGTTGCAGGTCTCGTAGGCGGGGAACGAGGCTTGGGCGACGGCCGCCGGACCGAGCCCCGACCAGAATCGGAACGGGTGGGCCGCGACGGGGACGCCGCCTAAGGCGACAATCCGTTCTGCGGTCTCCGACACGGACAGGTCTCGCGGCACGATTTCCCGGATCCCGTACCCGAGCACATGGCCGAATTTCGTGGAGACCTCGATCGCGGGGATCACCAGGAAGTCGCGGCCCGCGGCTTGCTCGGCCGCGGCGATCCCGCCGACGGAATTGTGATCCGTGATCGCGATTCCCGCCAGCCGAACCCTCTGAGCCAGCTCCACGAGCGCCGCCGGCTCCACGCGGGAATCGGGGGAGTAGCGCGTGTGGTTGTGGAGGTCGAGGAGCATGGAGGAGGCCGCACGGTGGACCCTTCGCTTAAAGGCTTGCGCCCCGGGGATTCCCGGCGAGCGCTTATGGCGTCCGGCTTGGATGTCGACCGTGTGATCGTCGAGTCGAAGTTCGGAATCCTGCGAGACCGGGTCCTCGTCGACGGCCGCGAATTCGCGGTTCAACGTGGCCGGCACGGGTGGCGCTACGTCCCCGGCGCTCGAGAGGGGATCGGGCGCGTCCGCTATGACGGATGGCGCGATCGACTGACGATCCAATCGCCGAATGTCTCCATCGAGATTCGGTTCCGCTGGCGTCACACGACGTTCGGGTGGCGCGGGCGCGTCTACCGCGTCGGCTCGATGCTTGGCAATCGCGTGACGATCTTCCTCGGCGACCGTCCCGTCGCGGTCGGCAAGATTACCTGGAGCGGGGTTCGGTTCGAGGCGATCGACCCTGAGCTCCGCGACATCGAACGCGAGCTTGCGGTGGGATTCGGCCTTCGGGCCCAAGCGATCGCCATGGCGGTCGCCATTCGTTGATCGCCTAGTGGACCCACGTTCCCTCTTTCAGTCCCTTGTCGACCTTCAGTGGCTTGCCGTCCACGGCGAGCTTGATTTGCGTTTCGTTGCCTCCGCGACCGAGGAAGAGGACAGTGCCTCCGGGGCCGACCTGCAGCTTGTACTTCTGGAACTCGGAGAACGGGAGGAGGGGCGCCCCTTTCTCGCCGAGGACCTGCGATCCCACCGGTGATCCGTCGGGCGGCAGCACGAGGCCCACGTCCGCCTTGTCTTCGCCGGCCAGGAGCATTCCGCGGCTCTCGATTCCCCGGAGCTTGGCGGCCTCCAAATTGGCGAGGACGACGATTTTCCGGCCGCGAAGTTGGTCCATCGAGTAATTCTTCCGGATCCCTGCAACGATCTGTCGTATCTCTCCCGCGAGGTCCACGTTGAGGACGTACAGATTGTCGGCGTTCGGGTGTTCGTGGACATCCACGATCTGAGCGACGCGAAGATCGAGGCGGTCCGCGGGACTCTCCTTCGCCTCACTGAGGTCGATCTTGGCGAAGAGCGGCTTGCCGACCCGGAGCGTTTGGCCCGCAGGGACATCCTCGAGAGCCTGATCCCAGCGTTCGGCATGGACGTCCGTGTCGTACCCGAGCGCCCGCCAGAGACGCGACGAGCTGAACGGAAGGAACGGAGCCATGATGATGGCCAGCGACCGGCTCACGCGCAACGCGACATGGAGTGCGGTCCCGCAGGCCGCGCGGTCCTTCTTGATGAGATCCCACGGCGCCTTCGCATCGAAGTACTGGTTGCCCAAGCGGGCGAGCTGGATCGCCTCTTTCATCGCGTCCTTCAGGTGGACGTACTCGAGGTTCTGGCCAACCTTCTTCCATTGCTGTTCGACCGAACGAATCATCCGCTTGTCCGAGGCGTCGAGGAAGCCTGCGGGCGGGACGGCGTGGTTGAAGTTCTTGTCCGCGAAGGTCAGGGCGCGGTGCACGAAGTTTCCGTACACCGCGAGGAGCTCGCTGTTGTTCCGCTGCGCGAAGTCCTCCCACTCGAACTCGGTGTCCTTGGTCTCCGGCATCGTGGCGACCCCGTAGTACCTCAGTTGATCCGGATCGAACCGCTCGAGTAGGTCGGAGAGCCACACGCCTTTCCCGCGGCCCGCGCTCATCTTCTCGCCGGAGAAGTTCAGGTATTGCGTGGCCGGCACGTCGTACGGCAGGTCGAGCTTCGCATCGTAGCCGAGCAGGATCGCCGGCCAGATGATCGTGTGAAACACGATGTTGTCCTTCCCGATGAAATAGTAGTGGCGGGCCTTCCGGTCGAACCAGAAGTCCTTCCATCCGTCGGGCGTGTTGCGGCGGCGATACCATTCCTTCGTCGCGGTCAGGTATCCCATCACCGCCTCGAACCAGACGTAGATCCGTTTCGTCTCATACCCGGGGACGGGCACCTCGATGCCCCATTCCAGATCGCGGGTCATCGCACGGTCCTTCAGGCCCTCCCGGAGCCAGCTCCGCATGAACGTGAGGACGTGGTGCCGCCAGTGCTCCTTGTCCTGCCCTGCCCACTTCGTGAGCGGCTTCTCGAACGCGCTGAGCCGGAAGAAGAAGTGTTTCGTCTCCTTCGGGATCGGCGTGGTCCCGTGGGTCTTGCACCTCGGGTCGATCAGCTCGAACGGATCCAAGATTTTCCCACAGTTCTCGCACTGGTCCCCGCGTGCCCGCGGGAAGCCGCAGTGAGGACACGTCCCCTCGACGTACCGGTCCGGGAGGAACCGCTGGTCCGTCGTGCAGAACGGGGAGACCATCATCGCCTCGTAGACGTGGCCCTTTTCCTTCAGGGCGAGGAAGATCTCCTGCACCCATGCCTTGTGATGCGGGTCCGCGGTGTTCCAGTAGAGGTCGTACCGCACGCCGAGCTGCTCGATGTTCTTCTCGTGGAGGGCATGGTATCGCTCAGCGATGACGTTCGGGGAGACGCCTTCCTGCTCCGCGCGCACCATCGTCGGCGTGCCGTGCATGTCGCTCCCGCCGACCATGAGCACCTCGTCCCCTTTCATCCGGTGGTATCGTGCGAAGATGTCTGCGGGGATGAACGTGGAGACCGCGTGGCCCAGGTGTCGCGGGCCGGATGTGTACGGCCACGCGACGCAGACGAGGATTTTCGCCATTCGCGGCGGGTCCAAGAAGGGCGGCTCATTTAAACCATTCGCGCGCAGGTCTTCGACCCATGGAGTGGGGACGGAACCGGTCCTGATTATCACGGCGTGCATGTTTTGGCGAATAGGTGATGGCCGAACAGCGCGATGCGCCGGCGACCGAAGGGGCGGGTTTCGACGGTGTTGCAGCGAGGGACGCGTCAAGATCTGAACGCGCCACGAGACCTCAACAAGCTCATGTCGAGCCTGGGCTCGATGCCGCGGATCCTCTGTTGGAAGTGCCGCAAGCTCACGCCGTTTGAACTCGACCGATGCGAGCACTGCGGTTCCGCATTCGCCGGAGGCACGGGCGGCGTCTACGGGAGCGATCGCAAATCGCGGTCTCGTACGACGTCGACGACCAGAGTGTCCTCGGCGCCGCCGAGGCGCACGCTCCTCGAGATCGTCGAGGATCTCCATCACGTCAACGACGTCACGACATCCGTCCGCGGAAGGCCGCGGGAGAAAGAACTCTCCGTCCGTCTCTATCAGTGCCCGACGTGCGGGCGGTTCGTCTCGGAGCAGTCCACGGAATGCGTCTGCGGCGTCCGGTTCGCCCCGATGTCCTCCGTCACGTTCTCGTGTCCGGATTGCGGGTCCCGGGTCCCGTCCGATGTGGACGCATGCCCGGTCTGCAGCCGAGGCTTCACGCCGTCGGGCGGAGCCAACGATTATGTGTACGCGTGCCCACGGTGCGGCGTCCACGTCACCTCCGATGCGGTGCGTTGTTCGTGTGGCGCCTGGTTCGAGGACTGACTTCTCCAGAGTATCAGAACCGAGAACCGTCCAAGAAGCCCTTTATCGTACGACCGCGTCCAATCACTTGACGACGGAAATCACGCGTCGCAAGGAACCCACGATGAAACCGAAACGCCCCCGGATCTCGAGCCGGAGGACATACTATCTGGTCCTCTGGTGGATGTCCCAGACGCCGTACGCGGCCATCTTCGAGAACCAAGTCGCCGCCGAGGCCGCGGCGAACGTGCGCAACGCCCTGATGGTCACGATCTCGGGCCGCGACGTCAAGGTGGACCAGGTCCAAGATTGGTACCGCCGCGACGAATCAGGCGCCCCGATGCCCGCGGAATGGCGGGACCTGGTCGGGCAGATCCACGTCCCTTGGCTCGCGAAGCCGAAACCCTCGCTCTGAAGCGCCGGACCGCCGCACGACGACAGCCCCGACGCGGCCGCACCGAGATGGAGTGGTCCCTATCAATTCGGATAGAGGGGAAGAAACGAATATAGGCTCAGACCACAGGACCGGGCTCATCCATGGCGTCTTCGCAGGGTCTCGTCGCGGAGTGCCCGACCTGCAAGGCGGTTGTTCCGATCGACGCGCCGGAATGCCCCCAGTGCGGGGAGCTCTTCGAGACCGAAACTCCGACGGGGTCGTCCGTCGCTCTATCCCCGGCCGCCACGGCCGAGGTGGCCGATGACGACGAAGGGAGCGAGCGGAAGACCGGCTTCCGCGAGAAGTTCCTCTTCTACGCGGGCATCTTCCTGATCCTCCTGGGTGGCCCCGGAATCGCGTTGGGATCGTGGCTCCATGACGAGCTCCGGATCAGCGTCGGCGAATTCACGGCCTTCGATGCCTTCGGTCCGTGGAACCGGCTCGTGACCGCGATCGGGCTCATCGTCCTGATCGTCGGGATCGTGTGTCTCATCCTGAGCCTGCGATTCTCCCGGCCCTCGGATGTCGAGAAAGACCTGAACGCGCTGCGACAATCGTGAGGTCAACGGGCGCGCTGCCTCGGCCCCACCCCTATATCATTATATACCGTGCAGCGGATTCGAAAAGTGGCGGTGGCAGAGGGCTGCCGCATGGAGTCGTGGATGTCGTATTCGGGGTCTGGCTTCCGACCTTCGAACGTCCCGGTGGAGGAAGGGAAGGTGTACGAAGCCAAGATCGAAGATATCGGTCGGGAAGGCGACGGACTCGCGCGGATCGCGAACTTCGTGGTCTTCGTCCCGGGGACGAAGATCGGGGACGAGGTCAAGATCAAGATCACGAAGGTCCACCGGCGCATGGCGTTCGGAGAAGTCGTCCGCGAGTGACGCTGCGCCGATGCGGGGGAGCCAGGGAGGGCCCGAGCGCAAGCCGGAGCCTCCGTCTTCGAGCTTCGAAAACCGTAGAATAAGTTCCTTATATGCGCCGCACCCCATCGACTCTCGAGGACGGTTCTGTGCTGCGCTCACGGCAGGTTGTCCTCGCGGCCGCCGCGGCCGGCGCCGCCGCGCTCTTGATCGGATCCACCCTCGCGGTGCTGACGCTTCGGCCCGCGGTGGTCGATTCGGACGGAGACGGCGTCCCGGATTCGGTCGAGGCCGCCACCCAGCGAACCGTGGTCGCCGCGACGGCTGGAGATACGTTCACGATCGTGAGCCGGCTCGCGAGCGCCCCTTACCAGGATCAGTTCGAGGTGTCCTACAAAGCCGGGACCTTCGTCGTCACGTATGAGCGGGCCCGCGGCAGCGACAGCGCCTATCAGCTCGAGCTGAGAAACCTCGTCGAGTGGAACGACATCAATCAAAACAACCGGATTGATCCGGGGGAGACCGTCGGCGTGGGAACGACGTTGGGGACCACCGCGTTCGCCAACGCCCCAGTGACGAAGGCCCAAGTGGACAGTGCGGATGGCGGGCACGTCACGGAGTTGTCCATCCGGAGCACGACGGCCAACATGACCTTGAACGTCACCGTGGCCGAGCGGTTCATGCGTCTCTCCAGCACGAGGGTGCTGACGCCCATGGAGGTCAAGCTCGACCTGACGGTCGATCGCGCGACCCTCGCGGCGGGGTACGGCCTGGGCCTCGACGTGCGCATCAACACCACGAAGCAAATCGAGTTCAACAACCGGAGCTGGGATGACGTGAATGAGTTCGCGGAGGGCGAGGCCGGCCTCAACGTAACCGGAGGTCCGCCCACGAGCCCGGCCACTGTGTTCTTCTCCTGGTCGAAGTCGGCCATCGCCGACGGCCGCGAGATCCCCGTGACGTACACGAACATCTCGACCGTGAGTCCGAATTCCTACGAGCTCTATCTGGCCTACCCGATCAGCGGGTCCGGTTCGCGGGTCAAGCTCGTTCACGATCCGGTCCTCGGCGTCGACAGCGCCGCGTACGAAGGCGTCGTGGCCCGCACGCCAGAGCTTCAGGGAGATCTCGTGCTCTACGCCGCGTCCCTTGCCGCCGCAGTGTTCCTCATCGCCCTCACGTTGATCGTCGCAGACCGCCGCCGCAAGAAACGCGAGGAATAAGGCCGGAATCCTTAACACCCGGGTCCTTTACGGTTCGCGGCGGTCCCCATGGTGGCGATCGAGAACGTCTTGCTCGCGGCCGAATCGGTCTTCGCCCTCGTGCTGACGGTCATTGCCGTCCTCGCGCTCCGGAGGGCGAGGGATGTGCAGCTAGCCTTTTTGGCGGCGGCCTTCGGCGTCTTCTTCCTGAAGGCCCTCCTCCTGACGATTTCGTTGTTCGCTCTCCAGCTCACCGCCGGTCAGGTCTTCCTCTTGTCGGGATCCCTCGACCTCGTGATCCTCGCGCTCTTCTACGGATTCACTCTGCGGCGCTAAGCGTCGTGTGGTCTCATGGACCGGGAGATCCTGGCCGTCAAGACCCGGAAGGACCTGTATGACTTCGTCCGCAAGAATCCGGGTTTCCATCTGCGTGAACTATCGCGAGCGCTGAACCTGTCGATCACCCTCGCGGATTACCACCTGCGGTTCCTCGAGAAGCACGAGCTGATCACCTCCGCGATGGACGGGGAGTACAAGCGGTTCTTTCCGCGGTCGACGCCGGGTCAGGCGGAGGCTCGGTCCGCCCTCACGGAGACGGAGAAGCAGATCCTCGCCTTCTTGCGGCAGCCGGTGCCGCTGAAGGTGATCGACTTTCTCATGGAGCGGGAGGCGGCGACCCACAAAGAAATCCTGGAGCAGGTGCCCGTCTCGCCGTCGACGCTCTCCCATCACCTGAAGAAAATGCAGGCGGCGGGGATCATCGCCCACGCGGAGCCGACCGAGCGTGGATACCGGGTCGTCGACCCGAGGTCCGTCGCGCGCCTCATGACCGCCTATGAGTTGGCGACGCCGGACCAAGTCGACACGTTCATCCGGGTGTGGGGCGAGTTCCGCCTCTGACCGATCTCAGAGGATCCGGACGAGTTCCTGCGCGACCCACTCGACGAACTCCTGGTCCGTCGGGGTGAATGCATTCAGCTGGTCCGAGTCGATGTCGATCTCCGCGATGGAGGCGCCGTCTCGGAGGATCGGCACGACCATCTCCGCGCGCGTGTTGATGAAACATTGGAGGTACCGCGGATCGTCGTTCACGTCGGGCACGATTACGGCAGCCTTCTCCGCAACCGCGGCCGAGCAGATGCCTTGCCCGAGGGGAATCCGTATGTGGAGGGTCGCGCTCGGGCCGGACCAAGAAGCGAGGACGAGTTCCGATCCATCGACGTTGTAGATCCCGACCCACGTGTAATGCGGGATCTTGCGCAGCTCCCGGCATACGAAGTCCGTAATCGGCTTGCGTTGGCTTCCGGAGTGGATGATCTTCTCGAGGCGAGCGGCGACTTCGTCGTAGCTGACCTTGCCTTTCTCGCCGGCCATGACCTCGCCGAACTTCCCGACTCCCTTCATCAGAGCGTGCCTCTCCGTCGAACACGCGCGGCCACCATAAGCCTTGTGGACCGTCGCGCCGAACGATTTCGATCTGCGCGGCGTTAGCCCCGAGCAAAGACTCGCACGGGTCTCGAGTTGGTGCAATGTTCAAATATCACAGGCTTCTAGGAAACGGTACAAGCATCCCTCCACAACGGGCCGTTCCCTGGTTTTCCTGAAACGGCGAACGGCCTACCCCTTTTTTCTTTTTCGGATGCCGGATACGTCTTTCCACGGTCCCGCGAGCGGCGTCGGAAAACCGTCTTATATGGTTGGTTCGTTGCCGGGTCGCTTAGACAAGCATCCCTCCACAACGAGGCCGTTCAGGAACCCTGGACGGCCCTTTATTTTGTGGCCCATCCGGGCGGGCTAGGCCATCGGCGGGATCTTGATTCCTCGGGTGTCGATCCGCACGCGTCGCCCTTCGACGCGAAGCCGGCCTTCTGCGAAGAGCCTCACCGCGAGAGGCAGCAAGACGTGTTCCTGCTCGAGGATCCGAGCGGCGAGGGAGTCTTCCGTATCGTCCTCCAGGACGGGGACCGCCTTCTGCAAGATGATGGGCCCTCCGTCCACGGACGCATCGACGAAGTGGATCGTGCAGCCGGAGACCTTGACGCCCGCGGCAATCGCTTCGCGGTGCGCGTGGGCGCCCGGAAAGGCCGGGAGCAAGGAGGGATGGATGTTGATGATGCGATTCGGGAACTCGCGGATGAACGACGCCGAGACTAGGCGCATGAACCCGGCGAAGACGAGCAGCTCGACCCGTTTTTCCCGGAGGACTTTCAGGACCTCCCGCTCGAAACCTTCGCGGTCCTTCCCATACGGCCGATGATCGACGAGGACCGCCGGGACGTTCGCCGCTTGGGCCCGATCGAGCACGGGCGCACCCGGGACGTTGCACACAAGGACCGTGAGGTCGACGTCCAAATCGCCGCGCTTGCGCGCGTCGACGAGGCTCTGGAAGTCCGTGCCCCGCCCCGATGCGAGCACTCCGACCCTGGTCCGGCCCATCGAGCTCCCTCAGTGTTTGAACAACCGAATCCCCGTGAAGACCATTCCGATTCCGTGTTCATCGGCCGCCGCGATGACCTCGTCGTCGCGGATCGAGCCGCCGGGCTGGGCCACCATCGCGACGCCACCTTTGGCGAGTTCGTCTACGCCGTCCCGGAACGGGAAGTACGCGTCGCTGACCGCGACGCTCCCGCGGGCCGCGGCGTCCGCCTTGTGGCAGGCGAGCATGCACGCATCCACGCGGCTCATCTGACCGGCTCCGATGCCGACCGTGCGGTCGCCCTTGACGAGGACGATCGAATTCGACTTGACGTACCGGCTCACGAGGATTCCGAAGAGGATATCGCGCAGCTGCGCCGGCGTCGGTGAGACTTTCGTAACGACCTTGAAGGCCTCGGGCTGGGGCATCGGAAAGTCCGTCGTCTGGAGGAGGACGCCCCCGAGGACACGGACCATGTCGATCCCGTGGTCGCGCCGGAACGGTCCGCGGGTCCGGAGGACCAGGAAGGTTCCTTTCTTCTTCGATTTCAGGAGGTCGAGTGCGGCCGGCTCGTACTCCGGCGCGATGACCGCGTCGAGGACATCCTTCTTCATCGCTTTCGCGGTCGCGAGATCGACCGGACGGTTCAGTCCGACGACTCCGCCGTAGGCCGAGATTGGGTCGGCCGCATGGGCGCTCGTGTACGCCTCGGCAAGCGTCGCCGCGAGCGCCACCCCGGACGGATTCGTGTGCTTGATCACGACCGCCGCGGGTCGCTCGAACTCCGTCGCGAGGCGCAAGGCCGCATCGAGGTCGATCAGGTTGTTGTACGACAACTCCTTTCCCTGGAGCTTCTCCGCGGTCGCCGTCGCGGCGAACGGGAACGGCTCGCGGTACAAGGCCGCCTTCTGATACGGATTCTCCCCGTACCGGAGATCCGTGACCTTGTCGTACGCGAGGCGCAGCGCCGGCGGGAGCACGCTCCCCTGGCGTTTCGCGAGGTAGTTGAAAATCGCGGCGTCGTAGCGAGAGGTGTACTCGAACGCCTCCATCGCCAGCTCGCTTCGGAGTTTCTCCGGCACAGCGCGGTGCTCCTGCAACGCGCGGAGGACCTCTCCGTAGCGCGCCGGCCGGACGATGACGCTGACGCGTGCGGCGTTCTTCGCGGCGGCCCGGATGAGGGAGACGCCGCCGATATCGATGTTCTCGATCGCGTCCTCGAGCCGGACGTCCGGTTTCGCGACCGTGGTCTCGAACGGATACAGGTTGACGACGACGAGGTCGATCGGGACGGCACCGAGATCCGCCAGATCCTTCTCGTCGCCTCGGGGTGCGAGGATCCCCGCGAAGATCTTCGGGTGGAGCGTCTTCACGCGTCCGCCCAACCCCTCGCGGAGACCGGTGTAGTCCGCGACGGTCAGCATCGGGAGGCCCGCGTCCTTCAGGGTTTTCGCCGTACCCTCCGTTCCAATCAATTCAAAACCGAGGGCGTGCAACCCCCGGGCGAATTCGACGAGACCCTCTTTATCCGAGACGCTGAAGAGAGCTCGGCGGGGGGATACCATCCCTATTACCGGGTGGCAATGGGGAGAATGCAATTAAGTCTTCGGTGAGCGGAATGGCGACGACGCGGGAGAGGCCACTCACGGCTTCGGATCGGGACGAGGGAGGAGGCCCGCTTGCTTCACGACGTCGGGCACGACTTCCTCCCATCCGATTGGCATGAGGTGGACCCCGCGGACACCCTCGATTTTCTTGAGGGCCTTGATCGTCCGCACCGCGATGCTCACTCCCTCCGCCTTCGGATTCGGCGCCCGCTCCATCCGGTCCAGGATGTGCTTCGGTACGACCGCCCCGAGTTTCTCGATCATGAATTGTGCCATCTTGGCCGACTTCAGCGGGATGACGCCCGCGAGGATGTACACCTTTTCGTGGAGCCACTCTTTCCGGACGAGGCGCATCCACTCCTCGAACGCGTCGACGTCATAGACGCCTTGGGTCTGGACGAAGTCGGCGCCGGCGGTCACCTTCCCCCGGAGCTTCCCGAACGACTCCTCCTTCGAGCCCCGAAACGGATCCGCGGCCGCACCGATGAACACCTTCGGCGCCTGCTCGACCTTGTCTCCACCTCGCAAGGTCCCCGCATCCCGCATCTCTCGGAAGGTCGCGATCATTTCCTCCGTGCTCAGGTCGAACACGGCCTTCGCGTCTTTCTCGTTCCCCGCGGTCGGCGGGTCGCCCCAGAGGCACAGGACGTTGTGGATGCCGAGCGCCGAGGCCCCGAGCAGGTCCGATTGGAGGCCGATACGATTCCGGTCCCGCGAGACCATTTGCATGATGGGCTCGACGCCTTCCTGCAATACGATCGCGGCCGCGGCCAGGGAGGAAATCCGAACGAGGGCCCGCTGCCCATCCGTCACGTTGCATGCGTCGACGGTCCCGCGATAGACGGCCGCATGACGTCGGATCTCCGACGCATCCGCGGACGCGGGCGGCGCGATCTCGGCCGTCACCGCGAACGATCCTCCCGCGAGGATCCGTTCGACACGACTGCCCGCGCGGATCGGTCGGCTCGCCACCTCCGCGGGCATCGCGCGCGGGAATACCGGCGGAGCTATCTAGGCTTCGGTCGAAGCCATGGAGAAAATCGATTACCAACCGTATCGGTCGCACAATTCGAGGGCGAGGATCATCCGGTAGAATTCGCGCGCGTGGATCCCCAACCAGGGTTTGCGGAGCAGCACGGACACGATCATCCGCGGATTGACGGCGCGCCAGTCCAGCCCGTCGAGTTCCTCGCCGACGGAATTCATCAGCCGATCGCCCCAACGGCGGATGCGGTCGATCATCCAAAAGAGGAGTGGGTCGAGAAACGGGGACGCCTTCATGGCCTGGTCGTATCCAACCATCGAGTTCGGGTCCTCGCGCTCCAGGGCGTTCACCGCGAACTCCCCCGCGACTCGCCCGCTAAAGATTCCGGGATGGATGCCGGCCCCGTTCAGGGGGTTCGTGATTCCCGCGGCATCGCCGGCAATCGCGAGGCCGGGTGCCCCGAGCGCGGTCAGGTCGTATCGCGCCGGGATCGAACCCGCGATGGTCTGCGTCCTTCGGTCCACGTCGATCCCGAACTTGCGGCAAAAATCCACCGTGGCGGCATGCGCGTCGATATGGCCTCCGGCGCCGACGTTCACCGAATCGCCTTTCGGGAAGATCCACGCGTAGCCGCCGTTGTAGGCCTCGCCGATGTAGAGGAGAAAGTACTCCGGATCGAGAAGGGGGACGTCCTCGCGCCGGAAGCGGTACTCGTACGCTCCGATTCGTTCGAGGTTTCGGACGAGGCCCGCCTGTCGTGCGACGAAACTCGCGGGTCCGTCCGCGCCGATCAGGATGCGCGACTCGATGGTCTCCCCGTTCGCCTCGATCCGCCAGCCGCCGTCGTGACGAGCAATGCCCGTGACCTTCGTCGATGTGCGGAGCTCCGCCCCGTCGTCCACGGCGCCGTCGACAAGCCACCGATCGAATGTCGGGCGGCTGATCGCATAACCCGGGAGCCGGGTGATGTAGAACCAGGTCCCGTTCGGCACGATGCACTTCGCTCCGGACACACGTTGAGCGACCCACTCATCGCGCGGATGCAGCCCGTTTGACGCGAGGCCGAACTCGCTCACGCCTTCCGCGCACTGGACCGGTTCCCCGACGACATCAGGACCCGCAGGCTGTTGACCGTCGTGTACTCGGAGAAGCCGAGCTCCTCGGCCACCTCCGTCGTGCTCGCGTCCGGATGGAGATGCAGGAACCGAAGGATCGTAACCGTGTTGCGGTCCAATGCCTCCGCCGTCTGTTTCGCCTCGGGCCGCGGCTCGAGTTCCAACCGCTCATACACGCGCTTGCCCTGCTCCGATGGCGATACGACGACATTCAACAACGCGGTCTTCTCGATCTCGAGCAGGTGCTTCGCGACCGCCGCCGGCGCGATGCCCATCTGGGCCGCGAGCTCCGGGATCTTCGAGTCCCGGTTGCGGTACACTTTGTTCTCCACAACGATCGAAAGGACCTCGCGCTGACGTTCCGTGAGGAGGCGAGACCAGTCGCTAGAGTGCATCCGGGCCGCCGAACGTCGCGAGCGGTCTTAAGCGTTTTTGTGGAACGCCGACGGGAGGGTCTTTGTCTGACGACATCGGAGTACGATTCTGTGGCTCGTGCGCGGCCGTCTGACACGACGCGCGTTACGCGCTCAAAGGCTATATCGAGCGGACCGATTCCCGCCACGAGGTGCCTCGTCTGCCCGGCAACGTGATCGATGGCAAGAAGATCGGCGACGACGTTCGGACCGAGCTGAAGCCGCGGCTCACGAGGCTCGCGGATGCGGGGGTGGTCCCAGGCCTCGCGGCCGTTCTCGTCGGGGAGAATCCGGCGTCTCAGCTCTACGTGAAGATGAAAGGCAAGGCCTCCGAGGAAATGGGGATGGCCCATTGGACGATTGACCTCCCCGCGGATGTGCCGGAGGCTCGACTCCTCCAAGAGGTCGGCCGATTGAACAGCGATCCGAAGGTCCACGGCATTTTGGTCCAGCAGCCGCTGCCCGACCAGATTTCGGTAGACAAGGCCGTCTCCGCGGTGAGCCCGCTCAAGGATGTAGACTGTTTCCATCCGATCAACGTTGGTCTCGTGCTGATCGGTCGCCCGCGGTTCGCGCCCGCCACGCCTTCCGGCGTCGTCGAACTCCTCACGCGCAGCGGGTACGATCCGAACGGGAGGGACGTCGTGATCGTCGGCCGGAGCAACATCGTCGGGAAACCGCTCGCCGCCCTCCTCCTGCAGAAGGCCCCGAAGGCGAATGCGACCGTGACGATCGCCCACAGTGGGACCCGCGAACTCGCAGCGCATACGCGACGCGCGGAGATCCTGATCGCGGCGATGGGCTCTCCGCGATTCATCAAGGCGGACATGGTGAACCAGGGCGCGGTCGTGATTGACGTCGGGATTAATCGCATCCGAGATGAGAGCTCGAAGAGTGGCTATCGGACGGTCGGCGACGTCGACTTCGACGGAGTGCGCCCGAAGGCGGAAGCGATCTCGCCCGTCCCCGGAGGCGTGGGACCGATGACGATTGCGATGCTCCTGTCGAACACGGTGTTTGCGGCGGAGCTCGCCTCGAAAGCGGCAGGCTCCGGGGCCGCGTAACGATTATGGCCCGATGCGGGCTTTCTCCCATCTCGGAGTGGGGGCCGATGATCACAGGCGTTCAAGACGTCTACTACGAAGTCCAGGACATGAAGCGCGCGATCGCCTTCTACCGCGACCTTCTGAATTTGCCGGTGACGGAAGAGAGCGACGACTGGAGTGCGATGAACGTTGGCGGGGTCCGCGTCGGGCTCGATTCGACGGAGGGCAAGCCCACGCCGAAACGAGCGATCCTGACCCTGAAGACCACGGATCTCCGAGCCGATGTCAAGCGTTTGCGAGACAAGGGCGTGAAGTTCGTGGGCGAGATCGGCGATTATCCGTGGGGAAGCGTCGTGACGTTCGAAGATTCGGAGGGGAACTTCCTCAAGCTCATGCAGCCGCCGAAGTGATCGGGATTTTCGGCGCACGATGCGCGAAACTAGAAATCCCGGCCTCCACCTTCTCCGCATCGCAGTCATGAAAGTCCTGGTGGTCGGGGGCGGGGGCCGCGAGCACGCGATCGTCGAAGCGCTCCGTCGGAGCCAGGCGGACGTCTACGCCGCGATGTCGAACCAGAACCCGGGCATCCGTCGCCGCTCGAAGGACGTTCTGCTCGGGGACGTGACGGACGTCGAGCGAATCGTCTCCTGGGCGAGAGGACATGGGATCGAGCTCGCGGTGATTGGACCGGAGGCGCCGCTCGAGAAAGGGATATCGGATGCCCTCGAGGCCGCTGCGATTCCGACGGTCGGCCCTTCGCGAGAAGCGGCGCAGCTCGAAACGAACAAGGAATTCACGCGGACCCTGATGCGGGAGCATCAGATTCCCGGGTTCCCGCAGTTCTGGGCGTTCGACAACCTCGCGGGCTTCGAGGAGTTCGTGAACGACTCGGATTTCGAGTTCGTGATCAAGCCGCTCGGCCTCACCGGCGGGAAAGGCGTGCGCGTCTGGGGCGATCACTTCACGAGCAAAGCGGAGGCGCTCGCCTACGGCCGGGAGATCCTCGAGAAGAAGATCGGCGGCACGGCGCGGTTCCTCGTCGAAGAGAAACTCGTGGGGGAGGAGTTCTCCCTCCAGGCGTTCTGCGACGGCCGGGCGCTTGTGCCGATGCCACTCGCCCAGGATCACAAACGCGCGTACGAAGGGGACAAAGGGCCGAACACCGGAGGGATGGGATCCTACAGTGACGCGGACCACCGGTTGCCGTTTCTCACAACCGCCGACGTCGACCGCGCACTCGCGATGATGACGAAGACGGTCGAGGCGATGGCGGCGCGCAGCACACCGTTCAAAGGAATTCTGTACGGCGGTTTCATGGCGACGAAGGACGGTCCGAAACTCCTCGAGTACAACGTCCGGTTCGCGGATCCGGAATCGATGAACGTCTTGCCGATCCTGGAGACCGATTTCCTCGACATCTGTGCACGTCTCACGACGGGAAACCTCCCGACGAGTGTCACGTTCGCCCGCAAGGCCACCGTATGCAAGTACGTCGTCCCAATGGGGTACGGCTCGCATCCGAAGGCAGGTGAGCAGCTCAAGGTCGACGAGGAGAGCATTCGCCGCACCGGTGCGAAGCTCTACTACGCCAGCGTCGAGGAGAAAGGCGGACACCTGTACACGACGACCTCCCGGTCCCTTGCGATCGTCGGCATCGCGGCAAATCTAACGGAGGCGGAGTCGGCCTCCGAAGAAGCCTTGGCTTTCGTCTCAGGGAGTTTCTACGCCCGCCGGGACATCGGCAAGCCCGAGGTCATTCAGCGGAAGGTCGAGCGGATGCGGACCATTCGCGAGTCCCGCTAGTGCACTCGACGTGGCCTGAAGCTCCACAGGCCGACGGCCAAGAGCACGATGAACAGGAACCAAAGGCCCAATGCGAGGAGGCCGAGGTCTGCGAGGTTGATCGTGAACAGGATGAATGCAGGCTCCACGACGAGCAGGATCAGTCCGAGCATGACGAATCGGTCGGCGCGCTCAAAGTACTTGTCTGCCCTCGGATCGTTGTTCCAATGACATATCAGGAACCAATAATAAAATAGAGCCGCATAAACGAAAAGGAACAGGCTCATGACGATTCCTGCAAGCGTCCCTCGGAACAGGACCGGGTTCACTTCGCCCGAGACCCACCGGGGGTACAGGAAGAACAACAAGAATGCGAGGATCGCCAGGCACGTGCCGCCCAACCCCACGGCCAAGGCGCGGTTTTCCTTTGCGGTCTGGACGTCGATGCCTCGGCCGTCCCGGCCGCTCCGCCCAATCTCCGTGGGCGCGTCGAACGGTGCCCTCTCCCCGTGCACCGCCGAGGAACCGAAGGGTCCTAGATAAGGGGCGGCTGGGGTTTGGGCCCTGCCGCGAATGAGGTCCGAGCCAACCCTCAAATAACGGGATGGGTCATCCTCACTCGTGAAGAATCTCGATGACGTCATCTCCGAGATCGAGGGCCGGTTGGACGAGAAGGACGAGGTCCGGGAGCTGACGATCAAGTCCTCCCGCACGATCGCGCGACTGAGCGGCAGTGCGATTCAAGCAATGCATCGCGGGCACGATGTCGGCACGGCTCTCCAGGAGACCCGGGAGGAGATCCTGAAGCTGCGGAGCCTCTTGAAGGACCATCCGGACCTGTACCACACCGGGACCGTTGAGAACGCGATGCAGGAAGCGGGCGAGGCGTTCCTCGTCCACGCGATCCTGGAACAGGATCCCCTTCCCAGTCCGAAGGAACTGGGCCTCACGGACACCGCATACCTCCTCGGCCTCGGTGATGTCGTCGGGGAGTTGCGCCGGTTCGCGCTCGAACATCTCCGTCGCGGGGACGTGAAGCAAGCGTCTGGCTACCTCGAGAAGATGGAGCGGATCCTGGACTCCCTCATGCGCTTCGACTATCCGACAGCCTTGGTCGCCCTGAAGCGCAAGCAGGATGTCGCGCGCAGCCTGATTGAGAAGACGCGTGGCGAGGTTGCGGTTGCCTCTCGCAGCCAGGAGCTCGCCGACAAGCTTGACGCGGTCCGCGAGAAACTCTGAGACGCAGT
>VBLZ01000172.1 GCA_005878515.1 Methanobacteriota archaeon
GCGGTGGCCTCGATGGTCCCGATCACGCCCTTCGAGGTCGCATACCGGAAATCTTCGTACAGGATGTGAGCAACCCCGTCGATTTGGGCCCCGAACGGATCCGCGATGAACCGCCCGCGCTCCGGAGGATCGAGCCAACGGACACGCTTCTCCCCGCGGGCTTCGAGGAAGTCACTGATAGGCACCTCGGCGATTCCGATGCACCATTCTTCGTGGCGAAGGAGAGCGCGCGCGGCCCGACGGACTGCGTGTCGGGTTTGTCGGACGACGAATCGCATCATCTGACGGTTCGAAGGAGTGAGCGATGGGGCGACCGGCGTAGGCGACGATGGGCCCTCCAGGTATGCGGTCTGGCCCAGGAGGAGGTCTTGACACACGTTCGCCGGCCATCCCACCACCCCGAAGTGCACCTCGTCAACGTTTTGTCGAAGGGAGTGAAGGGCCGTCCGAAAGTACCCGGTTCGGAGTGCGATGCCGCCGCCGCGACCCGCGACGCGGCGCAGGACCGCGCGCGTGACCGCGTCCGCGTCGTAAATGGGCCACAGACACGGCGGGATCCCCCGATACGGGGGTTCGTCGTCGTGCTGAAACGACCATACGCCGTACCGCGCCGCATGCAAGATTTCGCCACCGAGGATACCCAAGCCGCATTGGAGAAGGAAATCCAAGTCGTAGGCACGGATCCGGCGAACGTCGGATTCAGCGTATCGGTGTGTGAACTCGCCCTGGCTCGTCGGATCGCACCGCACAGATGGGACGCCTTGGAACGCGAGGGTCATGTCCACCGTCCGGAGTGCCCGGGGAGGGTGCGATGCGACATACGCGCGGAACAGCAGGCTCCCGCGTCGTGAGCCGTCGAACGATCCTTCCGGATTGAAGGCGAGCAAGGCGAGACTGGTTCCGGGGACCCGGCGCAATTCCTCGATGGATCGAGCCTGCCACGTTGGGATCTTTGGGCCGTCGCACAGGATGCCAAACCGAATTGGGCGGGGCGGAGCATTGCCTGGGAAGGGCCCCTCGGACATTCGTGCGCGAGACCGCCCCGAGATTATTTAGCCTATTCAGGCGAATCCCAGCCGCGCCGGCTTCCGATGTCGGCCGAGTCAGAGGCGCGGGCTGGTTCTTGGAAACCCTTCGGATTGCGATTGTCACCGAAACGCTCCCGCCGGCCCAGTTGAACCTGCAACCATGGAGATACCTGGGGGATCTCGCCGGAGCGCTCCAGTCGGAGGGTCACGAGGTCTCCGTGGTCACGAGCACCGAGGGCGTTCAACGATGGATCGGGGTGCCCGTCGAACGCCACGCCGACCGATACGATTACCGTTCCGCTCCCTCGCTTCGGAACGTGTTGCGAACCGGGCGATTCGACATCGGCGCGTGTCGGCTGACCGCGGGATTGTTCTTCTCGATGCCGCGGCATCCGCCCCGGGATGGATTTCGAGGACGCCTGATCGGGATCTTTCTTCGGCCCCTTCACAGCGGGCGAGACTTGGCGAAGCGATTTCTGGATCCGACGTTGGCCGCGGAGATTCGTCACGACCGGCATCACGCCGCGTTGTATGCGTCGCGGCTGCTTGGGACTTGGTCGAACGCTCCCGCGTATGTGGACCGCTACGTATTCCTATGGGATACGGACCGACAGTGTGGGACCGCGGCGGGTCTCCCGCCGTCATCTTGTGCGGTCATCCGGCATCCGTTCGATCCGTTTTTCCTGGAACGCGGACCTCCCGACTTGGGCCCGCGGCTCAGCGGCATCCTCTCGCCCGCTCGCCGACGCGTGATTTTCACAGGTCCGCCGGAGGAATCCCGAGGGGTGGGCGACATGCTTCGGCTGGTGCATCGGCTTCCGAGGGACCCGGCGACTCAGGTCGTCTTGTTGCTCCGGGATGGGGCGTACTCCAAACCGCTGATCATGCGGACCCGTATCGGTGCTCACGAACTCGTCGTCGTTCGAGGCCTCCTTTCCCGAGAGGAACTGCGGGCCTCGTACCGGGTCTCGCAGGTCGCGGTATTTCCGTATCGGTTCGTGCGGACCGGACTTCCCCTCGTCGCCCTCGAGGCCGTTGCCACCGGGTTGCCCGTGGTGACGACGCGGGTCCATCCGATCCGGGAGTTGGAAGGGCAGACCGGTCTCCTCTTCGCGGACCCCGCCAACCCGCGCGATCTTGCTCGGACGGTTCAAAGTCTCTTCGACGAGGGAACCCGAGAGCGGATTCAGCGCGCGAATCGGCAATGGATTCAGACCTCTCCGGACTGGCGATCGGTCGCGAAGACCTTCGTTTCCCTTTCGGACGGGACTCGTCCACCGCGCGTGCGCGAAGGTTCTTGAGTCCTCGGACTTTTCCATTCCCGAGCGTGCTCTATTGATTCCGGGCACAGGAGTCCGTGCGAGGGCGGCGCCGTTCCCCTATGTCGGGCTCGCTACGGCCGTTCTCCTGCTTCACGCCATTCTCGTGGCGGTTCTCCCCGCGAACCCGTATCGCGCCGCCCTATCATTTGCCGCTCTCTTTGCGGTGGGCTATTGCACCGTCGCGCTGATCGTCGGCGACACGATTCGGCTTTCGGCGTCGGAGATTCTCGCTTTTTCCATCGGGCTCACCATCTTCGTCACCTCCTTGTCCGCCCTCGGCGTCTCCCTTCTCGGGATTCCGATTACAGTCTTCGCCGTCGTCATCGTCGGATTGCCAATCGCCATCCTCGCATGGTTCATGCGACGCCCCGGTGGAGGTTCGCTGACAGCGGTTACCAGGTTCGCACACGGCGTTTTCGATTTTTCGGACTACTCGAGGTCGGAGAAAGGAATTGTTGCCGCCCTCATGGCGGCGATCACGGCCGCCCTCGTCGTCCTCATTGCGCTCTCAGTGGTGCACTATCCCGACCAACTCTCCAGCGGCCTTGCCATCACCGGCGACGGGGACATTCTCCCGACGCAGTTCTACGTGGGCCAGCCACAGAACATCAGCGTCTCCGCCTTCGCCGGTTCGACAGGAGGTCCTTTCACGCTTCGGATCCGGCTCTTCCCCCAGAGCGCGACCGGGAATGAGACGTTCCACAACGTGGTCCTGACGTCCCCCTTGCGGATGGATGCGTTCGCGGAACACAACGAATCCTTCATCCTTGGTTCGGGGGAGTCCTGGACCCGCCGGTTCTCGATCTCAATCGAACTGACCGGCGACCTGTACCTTCGCTTCGACTTGTTCCAAGTGATTGGCTCCAGCCCGGTCCTCGTTGCGACGAACACCTTGCCTGTGCACGTCAGGCCCTAAAACTGTTGAATCGACATCACGCGATAAACCGAAAACGTCTCATCCTGGTAGACCAAGGCGAAATTGGGATCTGTCGCGAACTTGCCGATTTGGGCCGCGGTCAACGGGGTCGGCCACAGCCCTTCGTGGAGGAAGTTGGGGCGCAACAGCGTCATCAGGCTATCCACGGCGACGTAGTCCCCGATATGCAGGATGTTCCACGCGTTCGCGTCGAGGGTTGCATTCGCGAACAGCCGAGCACTTCCGAAATCGGCCGGCATGTCCCCGAATCCCGAGAAGACGTCGACCGCAAGCTGATCGCCCCAGATGCGGCACGTATTGAGGGGAGCGCAATTTGGGTCGGTACTGAAGTGATCCGCCGCCCAATCCGCCGCCCGCAGCGAGTCGACGCCGAGGAACAGCGGCGAGTCGGTGGCCTGGTACTGCGGATACGGCTCGAAGAACATCCGGAACGTGATCGGGGCGAGATTCCCGCCCATCACGATGGCGGCGGAGATCGCAATGACGACCGCCGGCGGCGCCAATTTCCTCTCTCGTAGGACCCTCAGCATGCGTCGACTCGATTTCCAGAAGTCCGATCGGCCCCACCGAATCAGGGTCGCTGCGGCGAAGGGCGTGACGACAAAATTCGTGTATTCGTTGACTCGAAGCGGGACATAGTTCAGCGCTGTGGCGATGAGGGGAAGGGTGACGAAGATCAGGGATAGCGCCACGATTCCGTTGGCGACGGCAAACGGGTGGTGCCGGGTCACGCGATACCGTCGGACGGTGAAGAGAGCGAGCAAGAACATGGTGATCAGGGAGGCAGCCAGCCAAGTGATTTCGAATGTCGTGAAGGTCCGACCCAGAGGTGGCCTCGGTGTCCCCGGAATGGTTTCCTCTGGGGCAATGAGGTTCGTGACGGCGGAGACGAGCGTCTGCTCGTGGCCGAAGAAAATCGGGTAGGTGAAGACGTCGATGTAGACGAGCAGGAGCAAAACGAAGTACACGAAGAGAATCCCTACCCGAAGGGCGGGCAGATCCGGCCGGTATCGACGACGAAGGATCAGGAGCGAGAGAGCTCCGAGCCAGAACGCAAACACGTACGACGTGAGATGATGCGTCATCACGATCGCGGTGCCCACCACGACGAACATGACCTGCGCGCGGTGCTGGGCCCGGACCTCCACGGCTTGGCTCAGCAGCAAGAGAGAGAGCAGCGAGAGTCCGAAAAAGATGGTGCCGAAACCTTGTTGGACCGGCTCATTGAACAGGATGGAGGGGGTCCCCAGGTACAGGAGGACGGCGACCGCCGCGGTCCGAGGTCCGAACAGTCGTCGGCCAATTGAGTAGACGATGGCGGGAATCGCGAGAACCCTGAGTATTGGCTCGATCCAGAGGTACCCGATGTCGGCAGGGAGCGGCGCATTCAAGATGACATACCCGACGAACACGTTCCCGACCGGATAGAACGAGTACGTTCGCGCGAAGGCGAGTCCGGTCCCGGGGTCCCAGAATCCCGTGTCGATGAGGTCCTGCGTGAAGGAGAAGTTGAAGATTGGGTCCGTCGAGTATACGACGCCGTGCGGAGCGGCAATCGGATACAGGAGGAAAATCGCGATGATCGGGGCCAAGAGGAACGGAATTTTCGGAGTTCGAACGAAGGCCACGTAGAACGGTGCGCAGATCATCGCGAGCGTGATGAGCAGGAACGCGCGCTGCGTTCCGACCGCTCCGGTCTTGAGACGATAGACGACGTAGATCAGCCCGATGAAGCCTAGGAGACACGTACCCAGGGCGGCGATGTCGAGCGTTGCAGGGCGCCAGACGCGCTTGGCCAACAATTCGTCGGAGCGCACTCCCGACCTTAAGGGTTAGCGCACCAGCATGTC
>VBLZ01000173.1 GCA_005878515.1 Methanobacteriota archaeon
AGTCCGCGCAGCGGCTCGCGGTCCGCGGCTTGGCGACCCGGCACGAGGTCGTCCCAGAAGAGAAGTTCCGGGAGATTCAAACGACCGGGGCCCTGTCCGAGTCGGACTCGACAGCGAGCGAACGTACTTCCCGTCGGCGACGGACGGCCGCCGCGGCGACCCGGGCGGCGAAGGCGATCGACCCCGCCGATGTCGAAGAAGGGATCGGCCTGCGGGTTCTCGGCCTCTTCGACGATGGGC
>VBLZ01000174.1 GCA_005878515.1 Methanobacteriota archaeon
GAAATCCCCGCGGGCGGTCGGAACGATGGACGAGCGCCCCGTCAGTTCTACGTGCATGCGGTAACGGGGGAGGTGGGCCACGCGGTCTACGGACGCCTCACTTTCGAGGAGATCCCCCGCAAGGATGCGGTGCGCC
Source organism: Methanobacteriota archaeon (assembly GCA_005878515.1). Classification (GTDB taxonomy): domain Archaea; phylum Thermoplasmatota; class Thermoplasmata; order RBG-16-68-12; family RBG-16-68-12; genus RBG-16-68-12. The sequence continues at coordinate 137 of VBLZ01000174.1, forward strand.
TCGAGCCGCTAGCGGCGAAGTTCACCCTCGAACACCTCCCAGCCGAGACGGTCAACGACGCGATTCCGGTGGCGAAAGTCGGGCCGTCGCAGGCCCAAGACATCGTCCGGACGACGCTCGGCGCGAAGCCGACAGATTCGGAGCCCGAACTCGTCCTTCTGCCGATGTGGCGATTCGATGTCCGGTCGAACGGGGCGGGACGCGAACGCACGATGTGGATGGAAGGGACCTTCGGTTCCATCTTCGACAAGTCGCCCTGAGGCCATCGATCACAAGAGGCCTAGGGGCCCGAGTTTCTCGGGCAAGTACGTGTCCGTGACGTAATCGAGACCGTACTTAGCGAGGGCCTGCTGCTCCGCTTTCTTGTTGATTTGAAGCATCGTCTGGATCTCGTTCCGCCAGAATTCATCGTTGAAGCGCGGGTCCGACATCTCCGCGTTCAGCGCGCCGACGTCTCGCGGCGTGAGGGCGTCCGTGGGCAGTTCGTAGTTCAGGATATCGCTCGCCGTGATCCCGACGAACTCCGCTGTGGGTGTCGCGAGGTATTCAGAGATGTGCGCGGTCTTGATCGCGCCATATGCCACGGATGCGTGGATGCGGAACGACCAAGGGTCGCCGTCAGTAAACGTGGCACAAGGCAACTTCAATTCCTCATTCAACCGCTTGAGCAATCGCCTGGTGCTCCGACTCGGCTGCCCTTTCAGATGGACCAGGATGCACTTCGCGTCCTCGTCGAAGCCGTTCTCCACGAGGCGGTCGAACATACCGCCGGTCTCGATGGCCAGGATGAACTTCGCGTCGGCCTCGATGAGCTTGACCTTCTCCTTCTCGACGTTGTACGGGATCGTGTAGCCCGCGTCGCCGACGTCATCGCGGCAGTTGATTCGCTTCCGGTCGCCCGTCCGAGTGATCTCCTCAAGGGTCAGGTTCCCGATGACGCTCGCGCCGCTCTCCTCCGGACGGAGTTTGAAGTCCTCCCGGAGGAGTTGCGTTATGACCTCTAGGTCCTCCGCGAGCAGGTTCGATTCCTCCTGGGCATGGAACTTCGCGATGTCCCAGCCTTCGGAGATGTAGTACATCTCCCTCAGGGTCGAGGACTTGCTGTCGCGGATCATGTCTCGAATGAACTCGAGGACGTACATCGTCCGCAAGAGCATGAGGGCGCCTTTGAGCTTCTTCGCGCTCCGCACGCCCATCAGGTCGCCATACTTCCAGACCGCGTGCTTCGAGTCGAAGCGGATGTTCGCCTTCGTCCGCAGCGGGATCTTCATCTTCGGGATCTGGCCGCCGTCGAGTTCCTCGTAGATCTCCTCGGCGATCGCATAGAGAGCGTCCACCGCCTTGCTCGGTGCGGGCGCGCCGCCCTTCTTCCTACTCGTCATCGAGCGCCTCTTCGGTTTCGTCGTAGTCGATCTCGCCCTCTTCTTCCGCTTCCGCGGCGGGCGCTTCTTCCCCTTCGAACTCCGCGTAGTTGAGCTCCCAATCGCCGGGCAGGGGCTCCGCGCCGATCACGAGGCCGGGGTTGATTCCGCTCACATAGATGTCGGATTCGTCGTATTCCGCCTCGTCGAGTCCCTCTAGGACGAATGAGATGGAGGCCTTCGCGACGCTGTCGATTCGCTTCAGCTCCCATGTGATTTTGCCGTCGTCGCGGACCTCGGCGGGCTTTGGTTCGATGGATTTCGGTTGGATGCCGCGTGGCAGGAGCAGATGGAGGTTCAACTTCTTGCCCGCGGCGGTGAAGTTGTGGACGTTGAGGGTGACCGTGTGCCGCTTCGCCTTCTTGTCGTACGCGATGTCCTCGTCGACCCAGACGACTCCCATGATCTTCGTGATCGTTGCGTCGAGGACCGGGACCTTCTTGTTCACGATCTTCGCCGACTTGTCTGCGATTCGCGGGAGGATGAGTTGGACGATCTCGAACTTCTCTTTCGTCTTGGCGCGATGGGCCTTCTTCGTGAGATGCGTCTTGAGGCGGCGGCCGGCCTCTTTCAGCGCGAGGTCCAGCTCCGTCATGATCTCGTCTGCGGTGGCCACGGCCTCTTTCGATTCGGAGGTGTACGGCACTTTCGTCGAACAGAGGTGGACGAGGACGATTGCGGGGCCGAACGGGAGGCCCGAACCGCCCCGTTGCTCTAGGCCGTACCGCCTCCAGTCGACGTTCGCGACGGCCTGCGTGAGCGCACACCCGCCCGCTTGATACAGGAGAGGCACCCGGTTTGCGAACCGGAGCACCTCGATGGGTTGGTCAGGCGGAAGGTCTCCGCCATAGACGATTCCCACCTCGACCTGGAATGGGTTTCCCGAGTAGACCGCGGGATCCCGCGTGAGAGGCGGGGCGTAGAACTCCGGTCGAAGATTTCCGAGGACGTTCTTGAGGCCCCGCTTGATGAGCCGTTCCCCGATCGGACTCAGACAGTCCGTCGGAGGGGACATCAACTTCGCGGACTGCATGGCATCGTGGAGCGCCTTCGCCTCTTCGAGGACGAGGGACTTCGGCTTCTTGTCCGGGTCGAGGCCGGCGGCATCGCAGATTTCCTTCGCGACGCGGGAAGACACCCGCACGAACTCCTCCTCGAGGAAGGCCGCAAGCTTGTAGGACTTCGTCTCCTTCATCATGGCCATGAGTGTGCCGAGCTCGATTCCATGCGGATGCGGCGGAATTTCCTTGGTTTTCGGAGGGAGATCCTCTGTGGCCCGCTCGAAGACGATTTCTTCGCCTTCGGGCGGCCGATACGTAATGCGCGCATGGGGATTCACGATCGCGGTGGCCTTCAGGTATTCCGGGATCGACTGCTTTCCCGCATTATAGCGGCCCTTGAGCGGGATTTCGACCCGCGTGCCGTGGGCCCGCTCCCAGACCACGAAGTCCTCTTCGACCACGTTCGGCCGGTTTTTCTTTGTATCCAGGATGAGTTCGATTTCGTAGGCGACGTCTTGCTCCGCGACTTTCGATCGAATCTTCGTTGGCTTGCCGGTCGTAATCTGACCGTACATCACCGCACCGGAAATCCCAAGGCCTTGCTGTCCGCGCCGCTGAGCGCGGCTGAAAAATCGCGATCCGTACAGCAAGCGTCCGAAGACGTTTGCCACTTCTTTCTTGACGATGCCCGGTCCATTGTCTTCCACGACCACCACGAACTCGTCTTTGTCGATCTTCCTGACCTCGACGAGGATGTCCGGGAGGATGTCCGCATCGGCCCCCGCATCGAGGGAATTGTCCACTCCCTCTTTGACCGCCGTGAGCAGGGCTTTCGTCGCGGAATCGTAGCCGAGGATCTGCTTGTTCCGCTCGAAGAACTCGGAGATGCTGATCTCCCGCTGTTTCTTCGCGAGTTCCTCCGCGATCGAGATCGATGGCATACCATCACGGGGGACGGTTCAACAGAACGGTGGGCGTTCCCATCCCTGGGCCCCGCGTATTTGAGCCTGCCCATTT
>VBLZ01000148.1 GCA_005878515.1 Methanobacteriota archaeon
ACTGGCCGAGCGTGGTCGTGAAGCCGGACACGGTGCGCGGCATCCAAACGTACTACGTCACTCTGATCCTCGACATGATCTTCGGAGTGTTCGCGCTGATCGTCGGTCTCTCGTCGATCCTCATCACGGTCACGGATCCGGCGAGCGCGATCGCCGCCGCGGCGATCACGGGCTCGGCCGCGTGCGGTCTCGTGATCGTGTTCGTGATCAACTTCATCGTCAGCCTGATGGCCGTCATCCGGATGCACCATGGCGCGGACGAGTACGGGCCCGAACACGCGGTGAACGCGCGGCGCGGGGTCCTCTTCAAGTGGATTGGGACGACGCTCTCGACCCTCGCCGCGATCCTAGTCGTCTATCTCGTGCTCGCGGGAAGTTCGCTCTTGTTCGGCGGTCCGGCTCCGGCAATTCTGTATGTGCCGCTCCTCGTGACGGTCTTCTGGACGGCCGGCGTGAGTTCGAAAGGCCAAATGTATCGGTTCATGATCCGCTCCCTTCAACCGCCGGAAACGCGACGGTGGTCGGATCTCGCAAGCTTCCTCATTCCCGCGCTCGGTGCAATCGGGATCGTGGTCGTCGGCTCGGTGACGATTCGCATCCTTGCCCTGCTGTCGAATCCAGGTCTTGCGACGGACCCGGGGGAGTCGTCGCGGCTGTTCACTCTCCTCGTCGGTGGGGTCTTTCTCCCTCCCGGTTTCGCGCTCCTTGGGTACGTCGTGTTCTTCTGGATCGTCGGAAAGACGAAAGACCGGGTGACAGCCGGCCTCTCCCATCTGTACGCATCGGTGCCGCCTCCGTCGAGCTGGGCATACCCGATGCCGATGCCGCCTCCCGGAGCGGCAATGACAGCCGCGGCCGCGCCTGCCGGCACCATGCCCGGGCCTCCCTCTGATGCGACAGCGCTATCCGCCTCCACCACCGCGAAGTGCTCGCGTTGCGGCTTTCTAAGTCTCACCACCGCCGCGTTCTGCGCGAACTGTGGCGCACCGCTGTCTTCATGAGGCCCCCGCACCGTCTATCGTGCGGAATTCTCGTGGACGCGATCTCGCAGCTCCGGATGTACACGATCCAGGAAGGGAAGATGGCCGAATGGCTCGACGGATGGACTCGAGGCGTCCTTCCCCTCCGTCGGAAATTCGGCTTCCGGATCGACGGGGCGTGGATCGTTCCGGACGGCAACCGGTTCATCTGGATCCTCTCCTACGACGGACCGGACGGGTTCGAAGCGAGGGACGCCGCGTATTACGATTCCCCGGATCGGAAGTCGATGACACCGGATCCGGGGCCGTTGATCGAAAAATCGGAGAACTGGTTCGTGACCGCGGCAATCAAGAATCCGCGCGTGGAGTAGTCCGTCTAAGGGTAGCCGACCACTCTCGTCAGGAAGTCGACGAGATCGGTGGTCTGGACGACCGACCCGCAATATTGGCAGTTCCGGAGCGTCGCGAGGGTCGTGTCGCCGGTGATGCGGATGTGGCCTCGGCACGCGGGACAGGTGTAGTCCGTCGCGATGCCGGCCTTTCGCACCTGCTCGACGAGATCGTTCACGTTCACGTGGACTTGCGTCACGATTTGGCGCCGACCATTCCTCCGGACTTCGCCCGCTTCCTTCCACATGCCGAGCGACTGGTAGATCCCCGCCGCCGATTCGTGGTCTTCCGCCTCGATCAGGTGTCGCGCTTCTTCGAGCCGTTGGCCGCGTCGGTGGTCCTCGGCCATCACGACCGCTCGTCCCGCGGTCCCGGGGTGGAGTCGGACTCCCCCGAGGACGTAGTTCTGGCCGATCACGGAGGGCGCATGCCCGCGGGAGATGAACGTCCAGGCCCACCGATCGAAGCATTCCCAGGAGCACACCGTGTGATACAACGGAACTGCCGAGTACCGTACGGCCGGATCAACCGGCAGCGGCTCGGCGCCAAGATGGGATTGAGCATAGCCCGCGACCATCTGACAGTTTTCGCACAGGATCGCCCCGCAGACCATGCAACGGGAGTGGGTCAGGCGCCACCCGCGATATCCGCAGCGTTCACACTTTCCCAAGTGGGTTCAGACCTCCCCGAGATTCTAGCGAGACTTCCGGGTGTAGAAGCTTTTCGGTGGAATCCCCAGACATGACTTGCGCGGGCGCCTCGCCGCTCGGATCAGCTAGTCTTTGCCGAGGACCTTGAGAGCCCGCAACGTGATCCATTTGCTCGGGGCATGCACCCGCTCGAGAGCGAACGGACGCGTACCCGGATCCCGGGAGTAGTTCGAACCGCGCGCCAGATCCGGGTGGACCGCGTCCGCGCTCCATCTGCCGTCGGGTCGCATCTTCCGTTTCAGGAGAGCCCGGGCCGGCTTCATGCGCGCATCGTTCCCATAGCCGAGGCGCACGAGCGTCTCGAGGCCGACCAAGATGTCGTAATAATAATGGACCGGATGGTGCAGCCTCTCCCAGGCCGCGTATCGACGACGGCCTTCTCGGAGCAGTTTCCGCTCGAGGTAAAACTCGGCCCCTCGATCCACCGCAAGCTTCCACTTGCGGGTCCACCGACGCGACCCGATGGCGGCGTACGCAGCGAGCGCCTCCCAACAATCGAGCGTCCCGTTCGGACGACCGAAGCAGTCCCAGCCGCCGTCTTCTCGCTGTTGGTCGGCGAGCCAGTCGAGCGAGCTCGTCACCCGCCGGTCGTCCGCCAAGCCGAAGAGGATCATCATCCGTGCGGTGTTGCCGACGAAACAGAAGTGAGGCTCGCCACCGCGCCGGCCGAACGGGCCGTCGGACCCGCCGTAGTCCTCGAGCATGAGGTTGACTCCACGGCGGATTCCTGGGTGGCGGACGGTCAGGCCAAGTTCTGCGAGGAGGAGGAGTCGCCAGTTCGTCGCCACATACTTCGGTCGGTAGAGCGTCTTGCGGTGGACCCAGAAGCCATGCGGGTCCTGCTTCCGGAGGATGTCGGCGGCCCAACCACGGCTCGGAATCTGTCGGAGGGCGGTCCGGGCCTCCTCGGATGCGTGCGGAACGCCTTCGATCTCGACCAGGTACCGGTATCGCGCGGCCGGCTGCGCGGGATCGGCGAGCCAGGTGTTTAGGTCGGGTGGAGGCACCGCCTCGGGGAAAGCCGCGCCACCATAAAGACTGGGACGGCACGCCGGATGACCCCGAGGACGAGACGCGAGGTTCGCACTCGGGAGGTACTACGTAATCGGACCCTAGAATTCCGACGATTCGTCTTCAAATTCATTCGGCGGGATGTACCTTCGCGGGCGGCTCGTGGTGCGCGGTCTCGCAGATGCCTGCTCGACCTTGGACGTCCCAACACTCCTATTACGGTCAGAGGACTTGCGCCGTCGCGTCCGGTTGGAGCGGCGCGAAGCGGCGAACGCGATGAGGAGCAAACCCAACGCTACAGCGGGGCCCACGACGGCGGGAAGCCACTCCGTGGGCAACGTGGGGAGCGACGGCCCGGGTGCGCCGGGCTCGGACGGGCCGGGCGTGGTCGCGCCGAAATCGGGAGCCCACGGGACGATCGGTGCGCCGCCGCCGGCGCCCTGCGCACCGTTCGATGCGGAGACGGCCGCCCATTGGCCTGCATCCCAGTTGTCGACCACGTTCAAGGCGCCGAAGAGCCGGTCCATGTCCAGCGCCCACGGGCCGGTCTTGGTCGGGGGGTTGATCGGGAAGCCCCATGCGGTGTTGAATTCGTCATCGACCCGTCCGGCCGGGCTGAACTCGGTTGCGATCGCGTAAACCGACCATGCGGTGTCGTCGACCGTGTAGGCGCCGTAGTCCTGCAGGGCGCGCGCGAGGATCTTCGCGGGCTCGGTCTCAAGGCCGAGGCTATCGATGTTGACCGACGCGGGGATCGCGAGCAAGGATCCCATCCGGAGTGCCGGCGTCGTGCCTCCGTAGCACGAGGAGGCGCAACCATCCGCCTGACTCGCAGGCCACCGATACCCGTGCGTGGTCCCGTCGTAGAAGTAGTTGTTGAGGCCGTAGAGGTTGATCTTCATCACATGACGGATGACGCCCCCCGGGACGAGTTCTCCGAGCCGGATCGTGCCCCCGAGGCTCGAGAGGCCGGAGCCGCCATGGCCTCCGTCGATCCCGGTCCCGTAGAGGTCATTCGTCACGGACCACCACATCGTCGCGGGGCCGCCCGCCGTGCAGCGCGCGAACGGCTGTCCCTGGGTCAGCGTGTGGCCGTCCGGCATG
>VBLZ01000149.1 GCA_005878515.1 Methanobacteriota archaeon
GCAGAACGAGGCAATCCGACGAGCCCAAGAATCCGAATCTACTGCGCATCGAAACGCAGCCGCGCGCAACACTTATACCGACCCCGGACGTACCGCGCGGCGCGCGGGTCCGTGGGGTAGCTTGGTCTATCCTTGGTGGTTCGGGACCACTAGACTCCGGTTCAAATCCGGACGGACCCATTCCTAGGATCCGCTGTCGGCCAAGCTCCTCTCTCTTCTGCTATTCTGATTTCTGTCGGCCGTTAAATACCAAGAGGCGTGATTCCCCGCAGCAGGTGGAGAAGGTGAATCGATCCGCTTCTCGTTGGCCGAGAGTGCTCGCAATGCTGTCCGTCGCGCTTTTCATGACGTTCCTCTTTTCCGCCTCGCGGAGTTTTGCCGCGACGACGCACGACGTGTATATCGGCGGCGTCACCTCCGGAGCACCTCTCGCACCCGGTGGCGTCGTGTGGTTCAACGGCTATTCGCCCGGGACGATTCGAATCACGGCTGGAGACACAGTCACATGGCATCTCGTTGGCGGCGTCCATACGGTCACGTCGGCCGATACCTTCTCGAACGGCAGCTTCGTGTACGATTCGAGTCCGCTCTTCACCCCTGCGGGAGCCCTGGCCGACATGGGACCGGGAAAGCTCCTCGCCCCGGGTTCCGTATACGAACTCGATACGAGCAGCCTGGCCCCGGGAACGTACCACTACTTCTGCAAGATCCACCCCGGAATGACTGGCACCTTGGTGGTCGTCGCCGGGGTCTCGACGGTCACGGTCCAAGCGACCGCGGGCTGGGGCGACTCCGTGTACGCGGTGCAGGCTTTCGCGCCGGAGAACATGACGGTCGTGCAGGGAACAATCGTCCAATGGAGGCTAGCCAACCCCACGGAGCCGCACACGATCACCGGGCCGGCCCCCGGTGGAGGCATCGCGTGGGATTCGAGCCCGAACCTCCCGCCCGGGCCGCCGCCCGTGCTGTTCGTCCCCGACACGACCTTCAATCACACCTTCAGCTCCGCGGGAACGTTCACGTACCTCTGTAAGGTCCACGCATACCAGGTCGACCGCTCCTGGGTCGGGATGGTCGGGACGGTCATCGTCGAGCCGGCCGTCGTCGACACGTCGAGCACGCTCCTGACCGTGAGCTACGCCGCGCTCGCCGTCGCCGTGGTGGCCCTTCTAGTGGGTATCGCTGCCCTAGTTCGGAAGCGCAAGCCCTAAGGCCTCGCGTCGTTCTCCGATTCGTATCGGTCAGTGGGCCTGGCGATGAGTGGAACGTCGAGCACCGATCTTCCGCGCGTGACCCGCCAGGACGGCGAGACGTTCATCGTGCTCGCTCCCGGATGCATCGACGAGCTATCCTCCCACCTGACTCGACTCGGTCGCAGCCGAGCGTACGTCGTCACGGGTTCGAGCCTCGGCTCGGGACGCGTCGGCCAGACCGTCCGCAACGGGCTCGGGCCGATGATGGTCGGGATGTTCTCCGGGGCGCGCCCGCACGTTCCGATCGAGACCGCGGAGCAGGTGGCGAACGAAGCCCAATCGCTCAATGCGGACGTGATCATCGGTCTGGGCGGGGGTAGTCCGATTGGGACCGCGAAAGCGGCGGTCGCTCGATTGGCGGGAGGAGCCATGTTGAGCGACACACCTTGGCTGGTTGCAGCGATACCGACCACGTATGCGGGATCCGAAGTCACACCCGTCTTCGGCACGACTGACTTCGCGCGTGGGCGCAAAGAGGTCGTCCGGAATCCCGGAATCCGGCCGCGATTGGTGCTCTACGATCCCGAGCTAGCCATCGACACCCCGCCCGATCTGACCGCAGGCACCGGTATCAACGCCCTCGCCCACTGTGTCGAAGGCCTGTACTCGAATGACGCGGGCGACGCAGAGCGCGCAATGGCCGTCGGCGCGGCGACCCTTCTCGTCGAGCATTTGCCAAAAGCGTTCGCACGGCCCGAGGACCTCGCTCACCGCTACAACCTGTTCGAGGGGTCGATGTTGGCGGGGTTAGTGCTCGCGCGGGCGGGGATGGGAGTCCACCATGGCCTCTGCCATGTTCTCGGCGGGCGGTACAACGCGCCGCACGGATTGTTGAACGCGATCATCCTCCCTCACGCGATGCGCTTCAATCTGCCGGTGGCCGGCCCCGCTTACGCGCGGTTGGCACCCGTGTTCGGGTTGAAGGCCGCGGATTCACCGAGGACAGGAGAAGCTGTGTGCCGAGCCGTGACGGACTTCATTCGTCAGTTCCGGCTACCATACCGCCTCCGGGAACTCGGGATTCCGAAGGCCGACTTGCCCGCCGTTGCCGCAGACGCGCTCCAAAGTCCATCGGTCCGCCGCAACCCGCGTCCCCTGCGTGACGCCCAAGATGCCCTGCACATTCTCGAGGCCGCCTGGTAGTCTCGCGCAATCGACTAGGCGCCAGGGGAGCTACGATTCTTTCCAAGAGTTCCGGATGAAATCGTGCACCTGCTGGAGATCGTGCACCGTCCCCTGCGCTTCGCCCCGCGGCTCTTCCGGCGCCCCGGGCCGTTGCATCAAAAGAGCAGGCATTCCGGTCAGCGACGCGCCGACGATGTCCTCTGCGTACGAACTCCCGACGTGAAGGACGTTCGCAGCGGGGAGGCCCAAGTAGCGAACCGCCCTCTGGAAGAGGGAAGGGTCAGGCTTGTAACGCTGCTCCTCATCCGACGTGATGATGAACGTGAACGTGAGACCATTCCTCTGCAACGCTCCCAACAACGCGGTTGTGTCCATGTTCGAGACCACCGCGACCGGCACCTCTTGCTCGACATCTCGAAGGACGGCCGATACCTCCGGGTATGCGCTCGAGCTCCGATATTCATCGAAGGCCGCATCGATTGATCCGTCGACATCCTCCGAGATTCCGAGAGCCTTGAAGAAATCCTGAATCGTCTTCCGGTGGACCTCTCGGAACGAAAGGAACGGATTTGCTCGGATGTACCTCCGAAAGGTGTCTCGCCAGAGATCTTCGGGTGATTGCACGTTCCGCGTTTCCTCGCGCGCCCCGACGATCTTTCGCATCGCGTTTGGAAGTTGGCCAGGGCCCCCGCGGAGGAGGCAACCGAACGCGTCGACGGTGAGACCGCGAAAACCCCGCAAGTTACTCTCGGCAACGACGAGTCGAGTCCGGGAAGATGGCGGTTCCATCAAACCGCGCGAGACATCTTGAAGCTAATAAAGTCCGCGACCGCACGACACCTCGCGTCCTCCATGCAAAGCAACGCCGCGAGTCGGCGCAAGGTTAAAGAAGCCTGCCCACGCTGCATATGCGAGGGAGGAAACGACATGGTGATGACGGGGAGCATGGCGAAGTATACGAAGGGCAACCTGCTCCTGATTGACGACCGGCCGATCCGGTACGCGATGTCGAACATCTACGAGATCGGAGCGACGTGGCCGAAGTCGTACGACCGGGTCGTGATCGGCAATAACGGGCCCTACGTGCGCGCTTGCTTCCGCGCCGAAGGCGAGGACGCGTCGTGGTGGTACATGCCGCACGACGAATACCTCTTGCTCGTCGAAGGCGAGGTGCGCGTGGACTACATCGAGCCGCGCGACCAGCTGAAGCCCGGACCGCACAAGAACGTCACGGGCACGGACATGGGCCACATGGTCCTGCGCGACGGCAGCCTAGCCTCCTTGCCGGCCCGCGTCGCGTACCGGATGCGCGCCCCGAAGAAGTCCTTGGTCCTCTTGCAAACGAAGCACAGCGAATGGCTGACGTACGCGTGGGAAGAGATCTGTCTTACGGAGGAGTGACGATGGTCACGCAACAGAAAGCGTTGGTGGAGTCCGGGCGGGCGAACGACCTCGGGTACAAGACCTTCCGCCTCGGCGGCTACGAGTTCGAGCGGAACGCGTACTTCACGATCATCCGCTACCCGGGAGGCGAGTACCACATCCCCGTGGGAGAATTCATGCGTGCCGTCCAGCGGGACATCGGCTGGAACTTCTTCTACGGGATGGTGAAGTTCGACGAGGTCTTCGGGACGTTCAACTTCTACGAGAAAGGCGTCGACATGTTCCTCGGGAAGTACAACGACGCATGGCAGAAGTCTGGGAAGCACTACAGCGAGATGTTCCCGAACGAGAAGATCAGCGCCACGTTCAAGGCGATCCTCGAGGACTGGGTCCCACCGGATTTCAATCCGTGGGCCGCGCCGCGG
>VBLZ01000150.1 GCA_005878515.1 Methanobacteriota archaeon
GACCGCTCATCGGCTTCGACAAACAGGAAATCGTGGATCGCGCGAAGTCAATCCGCACCTACGAGGTGTCGAAAGGGCCGGAAATCTGCGATCTGCTCGGGCCCCCGCGCCCCTCGACCCACGCGCGGTTGGATCAGATCCTCACCGAGGAGACGAAGCTGGATGTTCCGGGGCTCGTCTCTTCGTGTCTCTCGAGGCTGGTCTCGGAAAAGTTCAAGGCCAACGGGCCTGCTGCACAACTTCCCTCGAGCCCGGGGGCCGCCGCATGAGCTACTACCTGTTGAAACCGTGTCGCACCGCGACGGCTTTCATCTCGACCCTGAAGAAGTCGAGGCGCGTGGATCTCACCGAGGCCGCAGAACGGCTGCGGAGCCGCGGCTGGCGCGTCAGCGACGTGAAGGTGATGCTCATCCTCGAAGGCGAGCCGGAGCTCACCCTGTACGAGAGCGGCAAGATCCTCGTGAAGACGGACGACGAGAAGGCCGCGCGCGAAGCGATCGACCGGGTGTACGAAGCGATCGAGCCGGTCGCCCCACTGGCCCCGGCGTAACGCTCTCGTTATTGAACGCGGGAAGTTCCGAGAATCTATATACCCCTCCCCACGAATGATAGTCGCGAAGGAGGACCCGATGAGGCCGCGCACCGTGTTTGCCATGGCGGTCACCGGCTTGCTTTTCATCGCCGGGCTCGCGTTCTTGGGTTCCGTCACCTCGGGGACGGTGTACGTGTACGTCCGCGATGCCCCGGCCAATTGGAGGCAGCTGAACGTCGTGTTCTCCGACATCCAAGTCCATCGCGCGGACGCGGGAAACGACAGCGGTTGGATCCACCTCCCTCTGGCCTCGCCGAACATCGATTTCGTCGCCCTCGCGAATCTCACGCGCCTCCTCGCCCTGGACCGCGCCCCGGCCGGCAAGTACACGCAGCTCCGCCTCGTCGTGAATTCGGTGGACGGAGTCCTGAACGACGGCACCCCAGTCACATTCGTCGTCCCGAGTGGCGAGCTGAAGACGACGACGCCGTTCGACGTGCCCGGAAGCGGGTCCGTCCGCATCACGCTGGACTTCGATCTCGCCAGCTCGATTCATTCGGCCGGCGGAAAATGGATCTTCCGTCCGGTCCTCGGCTCGATTCAGATCACCTGAGCGGTCGGCCGGAATTGGCCTCGTCGATCACCCGCGGTACGCGATGAGGACGAGATCTACGATGAACAAAAGGACGACGAGGAACTCCAGGATGAGGAGCCGGCGGGCCTCGAGTTCGGCTTCCGCGACCTCGTAGATTTCGCTGAGGTCCTTCATCTTCTCCTCGACGTTCCTTCGCCACGAGTCGAGTTCGAACTTCTTCGCGCACGCCCGGTAGACCTTGCCGAGGAACCAGTCGCCCCAGAGCTTCGAGATGTTGTCGACCTGGAACGACGCCTCAGCGAGGTCCATGCGGACTTCCGCCAGCTCTTTCACGGTTTCATGGCCACTACGCAGAAAGGAGCTGCGGGCGAACAGGTCTTCGAGGTCGTCGTACGCCTTGTCGACGACCTTGTCCAAGAACGCATCGTACGTGCGTAACTCGAGCAGCTGAAGGTTCGCGAGTTCGAAGACGGTGAGGGTGTCTTCGTACGAGGCGCTCGGCTCGATGACGAGGGCCGCATCCCAATCCAGGACCACGAGGTCGTCCTGGTAGTACGAGAACCAGTTGCGCCACGTGTCGTCGACCTCCTCGTCGCTGATTGCATCCGGCCGCGGGTCGTTCGCCAGGAGGGCCGTCACCTCGCGTCGCAACGCGGTCGTGAAGACCCGCACCGGGGTCTCGGTGACGGACACGCAGTAGACCGTGTACGGCTCCGGATCGACGTTCACATCGTACGAATCGTGGAGAAACGGGACCAGGTCCTCGATGATCCGGTCCACGAGGCGTCGGCAGTAGGCATCGAGGCCCTCCTCCTTGTCCCCGGCCCGGATCCGGAGGCCCGCGAACGGCCGGAGGTCCCGGAGGACGCTCGCCTCGAACGGCGTCCGGACGACGACCGCGAGGGCGCCGACGCCGTAGAGCTTCACCGCGATGGAGGCGACCAAGGAGCCGAGGTTCGTCTCGACCGTTCGTTGGTCCACATGGACGAGGAGGGGTGCCGCGAACCGCGCGTATCTCGGCGTGGCGCGTTCGGAAAGCATGCGTCCGGCGAGGAACGGCATGTCGACCGTTCCCTGGATCTCGTCGAGGTCGACCGAGGCCCCGAGATCGAAGAGCCGATAGAAGACGACCTCCCCCTTCATCGGGGCCGCGCAAGTTGGCGAAGGGACTTAAGGGCTCCGGTGACGACTCACTCGCCGTACCGTCGCGCCCGCATCTGGTACGACCGCAACGCCCGCAGGAAGTCGATTTTGCGGAAGCCGGGCCAGTAGACGTCCACGAAATACAATTCGGAATAGGCGAGTTGCCAGAGGAGGAAGTTCGAAATCCGCTCCTCGCCACTCGTGCGCAACACCAGATCCGGATCCGGCATGTCGGCGGTGTACAGACGTTTCGAGAAGAACTTCTCGTCGATGTCATGCGGGTCCACCTTCCCCGCCTGGGCGTCGCGAACGACGTCTCGGATGGCCTGGAGGATTTCCTCGCGGCCCCCGTAGGCGACGGCGAGGTTGAAGCGATAGCTGTCGTAGTCCTTCGTCCGGGCCTCCGCATACTCGATCGCTTCGATGACCTCGGCGGGCAGGAGTTCGCGGTCCCCGAAGACGTTGATCCGGATCTTGTGCCGGTGGACGCGGTCGTCGTCGCCGACCTTTCGGAAGTTCTCCGCGAAGAGATGCATCAGATGCTGGATCTCCTCGCTCGGTCGCCGCAGATTCTCGGTGGAGAACGCGTACACGGTGAGGATGCGGACGCCGACCTCGAGACACCATTCGAGGACCTCCTCGAGCTTGTCCCGGCCCTTCACGTGGCCGTCGAGGACGTTGCCGAGGCCGATTTCCCGCGCGAACCGGCGGTTCCCATCCATGATGATCGCCACGTGATGGGGGATTGCGGCCTGTCGGACTTGGTGGAGGAGCCGACGTTCGTACGCCTGGTATGCGGCGTCACTAATGATCTTCGAAATGTCCGTCGGCATCGACGGATTCTCACGAGTGGGCCCGACCTATTTATCCATTCGCGGCCACGTTCACCGGGAGGCGCCCCCGGTCCGGTCCGACGCTCCGGCCGTCGTACAATCGGTACGGCGGACCCACCCGCAAACCTTTAAGTATCGTCCTCAAATTGGTGCAACCAGTTCTTTCATCCGACAGCGTGGTTTAGTGGCCTTATCGATGAAATTGAGTGAGTATCAGGACCTTTACCGAAGGCTCTCGACCGCGGAGGACATCGATTTCCTGGCCGAGAACTTCGGACTCGACAAGGAGCTCCTCCTAGTCATCTACACGCAACGCATCGTGCGCGAGACGACGAAAAAGTTCTATCGGGTGAAGGCGCAGGCTCGCCGCCTCGCATTCATGTGGCAGAACGGGGAGAGCCTCTTGGGGATTGCCCGCAAGTTCGAGTTCCCGCCGATCCTGACGGCCCTCATGGTCCTCGAGCAACGGAAGATCTCGCGGAAACAGTTCTGGAAGATGATCAACGAGCTGGACAGCGTCAAGGACCGCCGCTTGCGCCAGGAGCTCGCGGAGGTGAACCACGCAGACATCGTGTATTCGCCGGAAGGCAGCGCCCGCCAGTATGCCCGCGGACGATGGGGCGAGGCGAAGCTCCAGACGTGGCTCAACGCGCGCAGCCTGCAGTACGAGACGGAGAAAGACCTGCGTGCGAAATACGACAAGACGCCCGATATCTTGCTCCACAAGCCGATCGAGATGAACGGCTCGCGGAAATACTGGATTGAGTCCAAAGCAACATTTGGTGACCCGTACGAAATTCGACGCCACCTGCGGAAACAGCTTCAGCCGTACAGCGACATGTTCGGCGATGGCGCCGTCGTGTACTGGTTCGGCCACGTCGACGACCAGAAGTATGAGCTGCCGGAGGGCGTCGACATCGTCAGCCCGACGTTCTTCGAGGCGCCGCCCCTC
>VBLZ01000151.1 GCA_005878515.1 Methanobacteriota archaeon
CCCGGACGGCAAGGTCATCCCGTTCTGCGCGTACAACACGGGGCCGAACTTCCGCGAGGAAATCGAGAAGAAGTTCGCGGTGCCGATCGAGGAGTGGCGTGGCCGCCATGCCTGAGCAGGTCGTCTCGATCCGTCCTTCGGTCCGCGACAACGGCATCATGGCGATCGACGACATGCTCTGCATGCACTGCGGAGCTTGCGTCGGCACCTGCCCGACGAACGCGATCTTCCTGAACGAGGTCTACCTCACGTTCAACGAGGACTGCACGCAGTGCGGCATGTGCGTGAAGGTCTGCCCGGTCGGCGCGATCGACTATCCGCGCGGACACAAGCTCCACACGATGAAGTAGGCACGAGAGAAGACCTCCGGTCACATCCGCAGGTTGAATCGGAACGCTGAAGTATCGTTTCCGCGTCCTCGGATTTCCGTGCGATTCGAGGCTTTGGGCTGGTTCCTCGCCGCGATCTCCGTCTACGTGTTTGTCGTCTTGTTCAGCCTCCTGAAGGCCCGGGTGATCGATTACTCCCCCTTCGACATCGCCCTCGGAGTGGCGCTGGGTCTCCTTGTCTTTGGCCTGATTGTGACGTTCCTTGCGGGCGCCGTCCTCATCATGCATGAGGCGGCCGATCGGCAGAACCAGCCCTGGCTCTAGTCCCTCCGCCGTAGGACCCCTGGTCGCCGGTTGAGTTAATCTGATATATCCCTTGACGATGAATGGTCCCGCGAATGCCCTCCTACCAGTACGATGTCGTCGTGGTCGGTGCAGGTCCGTCCGGTTCCATGACCGCGCGGTATGCGGCGGCCGGCGGCTGCCGTACCCTGTTGATCGAGAAAAGGCAGGAGATCGGTTCGCCGGTCCGCTGTGGCGAGGGCCTCGCTCGGCACTTCGTCGAGGACACGAAGATGCCCTTCGACCGCAAGTGGGTCGGCCGCGAAGTCAAAGGCGCGAAGATCTTTTCGCCAAACGGTACCGAGCTGACGATCGAGGAAGCCCACGCGGGCAACGAGGTCGGGATCGTGCTCGAGCGGGACGCATTCGACAAGGCTGTGGCGAAGGAGGCCGCGAAGGCGGGCGCGGATATCTGGCTCAAGACCACCGCGACGGCGGTCATCAAGGACGACGGATGGGTTCGCGGCATTCGCGCCAAACGCCTCGAGGAGGAGATGAACATCGAGGCGAAGTGCATCGTCGCCGCCGACGGCTACGAGAGCCAGGTCGGCCGATGGGCCGGATTCAAGACACTCCTGAAGGCGGGAGACATCACAGGAACTCTACAGTATCGACTCACGAACATCTCCGAAGGGCACGATTTCCCCGATTATTGCGAATTCTGGCTCGGCACGTGCGCCCCGGCGGGCTATATCTGGGTCTTCCCGAAGGATGAATCTACCGCGAACGTCGGCATCGGCATATCCTTGGATCGCCTCAAGAATCGCGTCGACATCAAAGGCTACCTGGACCGCTGGATCGAACAGGATCCGCGGATGGCCCACGCACAGCCGCTCGACATGGTCACCGGAGGCGTTTCGACCGCGCCGCCAATCAAGAAGTCCGTGGGCAACGGCATGGCCCTGGTCGGCGACGCCGCAAGGATGATCGACCCGATCACGGGTGGCGGAATCGGCAACGGCATGTTGGCCGGCATGCTCCTCGGGAAGGTCCTGGCCAAGTGCAACCAGACCGGGGACTTCGGCGAGGCCGCTTTGATGGAGTACGAGCGCGGCTGGCGCGCGAAGCTCGAGGAGAACCTCTACCGCAACTGGCTCGCAAAGAACAAACTCGTGACCCTCTCCGACCGGGAGTTCGACGACATCATTCAGGTTCTCGCCGAGGTCGGCGTCACGAAGCTGAGCGTCCGCGCAATCCTGAAGGTCCTCAAGGAAACGCGTCCGGAGCTCGTCGCGAAGTTTGCAGAGTTCATCTGAAGCGTCTGGAGCCACAGAGGAAGTCACTTCGACTTCCATGAGAGGCCGCGTGCCCCGATGACGAAGAATACGACCGCGAATCCGAGCGTGATGAGAAGATACGTCACCGCCGTCCCGTCGTTCGCCAAGACCATCGTGGCCCGCAATCCTTCGTTAATGTACGTCAACGGCAGGGCCCGCGCGATCGTCTGCAGGAAGGACGGCATCGAATCGATCGGGAAGAACGAGCCCGCAAGGAACATCATCGGGAATCCGATCGCGTTCGCGAGCGCTTCGCCGGTTCCGGGGTCGCGCACGAAGATGCCGAGGACCATCCCGAGCGACGTGAACTCGAAGGCGCCCGCGATGATCAACAGAACCGCGACGGGAGTCAGCCGGGCCTTCATCCCGAACACGCCGATTCCGACGAGCATCATGATCGCCACGGAGAGGAAGAGCAGCAACACGTAGAAGACGACCTTGGCCGCGAGCCACTCCGCCTTGCTCAGTTTCGTCGTCGCGAGGAGTTTGAAGAATCGCCGCGTCCGGTATTCCGCACAGATCGACGTCATCCCGAACATCGGAGTCGTCAGGATCGTGAAGCCGATGATCCCGGGCAGGAAGAAGTCGATGTAGCCGAACTGCTGGACCGTGAAAGGCGTTTCGCCGACCGAGACGACCTCCGTGGCGTTCGCGATTTGCAGGTTGAAGCCGTTCGCGACCGCGGCCACGGCCGAGTACGCGATGCCGAACGAAGATTGGGTCGGGTCCCCCGCGAGCGTGACGTTGACTCGGGCGCTGGTGCTTCCGTTTCTGGCCTGAGCGAGCGTCGCCTGGAAGCCGTCCGGGATTTGGAGGGCGACGTTGATCGAATGCGCCCGCATGTAATCCTGGAAGTTCGCCGTTGGCGGGATCGCCTGATAGCTTATCAGCGTCGTATTGTTCAACGCCTGAACGAATCCCCGCGAGGCGTCGGTGCGATCCATGTCTTGGACGGCGAGCGACACCCGGGGCGATCCGGACGAGCTGAAGATCGCACCGAACAGCAGGATCAGGATGACCGGGAAGGCAAGCGCAAAGAACGTCCCGACGCGGGAGCGAAGGTACTGCCGAGCGAACGCCGTGACGTCCGCCAGGATTCGCTTCACGCGGCGAGCACCCCCTCTTCCATCCGCGCGCCAACGAGTTTGAGAAACACGTCTTCCAAGGTCGAGCGCTTCGTGTAAATCTCCGTCAAGGGGATCTCGATCGAGGCCAGTTTCGCGAGCATCGGGCGGACCTGGCCTGCCATCGGGACGTGCACGAAGACGTCGTCGCCATGGAGTTCCGCCGCAATTCCCCGGGCCGTTAGGGCCTGCGATCCACCGCGGCCCGCGCCCGCAAGCACGATCGTCGTGCCGCCGCCAAACTGCGAGATGAGCGCGGAGGGACTCCCGTGCGCCACGATCTTGCCGTGGTTCATGATCGCCACGTCGTCGGCGAGCTGTTCCGCTTCATCGAGGTAGTGCGTCGTGAGCAGGATCGTCCGTCCTTTCTTCTTGAGGTCGCCGATCAGCGTCCAGAGTTCCCGCCGGGCGCCGGGGTCGAGACCCGTCGTCGGCTCGTCGAGGAACAAGAGGTCGGGCTGGCCCACGAGCGCCATCGCGATCCCGAGGCGACGCTTCTCCCCGCCGGAAAGGTTCAGGGCAAACGTGTCCGCGCGGTCCGAGAGCCCGACCGTCTCGATGATGCTCGCGACCGCCTCCTCGGACACGTCGTGGTCGAAGAGGCGCGCCCAGTAGGTGACGGCTTCCCGCGGTCGCAAGCGGTCGAACGGCTCGAAGTCCTGGGGCAGGACGCCCACGCGTTCCCGGATGCGGCGATATCCGGAGCGGACGTCCTGTCCGAGCACGCGAGCCTCCCCGGCGGTCGGGTCGCGCAATCCCTCGAGGATCTCGACGGTGGTCGTCTTGCCGGCGCCGTTGGGGCCGAGGAGGGAGAACACCTGGCCGCGGCTCACGTCAAACTCGATCCCGTCGACGGCCGTGATGTCGGGATACCGCTTGACGAGTCCACGGACCTCGATCACGTGCTCGCCCATGGCCACCTCCCGCGCCGGAGCGACATCGCGCGGTCCCATGGAGTTTTCGGTCGCGGCCCTTTGGGAATCCATCGCGGTCGGCTGTGTGCGGTCCGAGACGCGTGGCCCCTTTCAGCCGTGATAACCTCGGCACCGTCATTAAATAACGCGGCCCGCGCTCGCTCCATCTGTGAAGGTCGCGGCCTTGCGGAAAGCGCGAGCCCTCCTCTGGGTCGGAATCACGCTCGTCATCCTCCTCGTCATTTTCATCCTCGGCGGGGTCGTCGCGCTCCCGTGGCTTCCGTCCCCGACCCTGG
>VBLZ01000011.1 GCA_005878515.1 Methanobacteriota archaeon
CCTGCCCGCGGCCCCGACGTTCACGATCGCGAAGGTCAAGGCCGACTCGATCGACGGCGCGAGCCGGAACATCGATCAGCTCAGCCAGGTCTTCGTCCTCCTCGGATTCTTCACCGTCATCGCGGGCATCCTGTTGATCATCAACATCTTCGTCATGTTGGCGGAGGAGCGGAAAGGCGAGATGGGCGTCGCCCGGGCCCTCGGAATGCGACGCACGAATCTGGTCCAGAGCTTCGTCTCGGAAGGCCTGCTGTACGCGCTCCTGTCCTCCGTGATCGGCACCTTTACCGGGTTGCTCGTCGCGGGCGTCATCCTCTGGGGCTTCTCGCAAGTCTTCGGCGCGTCGGCCTTCGGCGGCACCGGATTCCTTCTCCACTGGAACGATTCGGATCTGATCAACGGATTCGCGATCGGCTTCCTCATCACGATGGCGACGATCGTCATCGCATCGTGGCGCGTCTCGAAGTTGAACATCGTCCGCGCGATCCGGGACATCCCGGAGCCGGTTCCCCATGGATCGACGAGACGTCAGGTGGCCGCCGGGGCGGCGATCGCGGTCCTCGGGGCCATCGGATTCATCGTGGCCGTCTTTCGACAGAACCTGCTGCTCCAGGACCTCGGACCCGTCGGGCTGGCGTTCGGCCTCGCCGTCCTCACGATGCGGGCCCTCCCCGCCCGGGCCGTCTTCACGGTCGCGGGCGCGTTCATCGTCGGGTGGGTGCTGAGTCCCTGGAAGTTCTTCAGCATCGCGAACGCGGACATCACGCTGTTCATCGCCGCCGGCCTCATGCTCGTCCTCGGCGGACTCCTCATCGTCCTCTTCAATAGCGACTCAATCCTGGCGCTCGCGACCCGACTCGTTCGTCGTCGCACGTGGCGGCCGGTCGTCCGGACGGCGATCGCGTACCCGATGAACAAGAAGTTCCGCACGGGCGCGACCCTCGCGAGCATCGCCCTCGTCATGTTCACGATCGCGACGATGTCGGGAATCCAGGCCGAGGTGAGCTCGTCAATCGCCAAGACGAGCATCCGCGAGAGCGGCGGTTTCTCCCTGATTGGCGCCTCCGGCGTCCCGATCGCCAATGCGAGCGCTGCGTTCGCTACGTACGGGGCGCACACGGACTGGAGGAACATCACGAACGACACCCTGAGCTTGTCCCAGGCTCGCCTCCAAATCAGCAGGAACGCGAGCTTCGCCGGTCGAATCTTCAACACGAGCCTGATCGGCGTGCCCTCCGGCTCAATGCCACCGTTCGAACTCCAGGCTCTCGACCCGGCGTATCCCGACGCGGCGGCGGCTTGGGCCGCCATCCAGTCGAATCCTGGCCTCGCGCTCGTCGATGGGTCGGTCATCCCGAACAACTTCGGTCCGAACTTCGGGACCTTCTCCGTAGGCGTCGGCGGCTCACTCTACTACCTGAACCGAACTGGCCCCCACGGTGTCAAGGTCATCGGAATCCTGTACGAGCAATTCGTCCAAGGCCTCTGGGTCTCGGCGGACCTCGTCAAGAACGAATTCGGGATCGAAGGGGCGAGCCTCTTCTACTTCCAGGTCCAACCCGGCGTCGACGTGACCCAGGCGGGCCACGACCTAGAACGGTACTTCATCTCGTATCAGCTGATCACGCTGAACATCCAGGAGTTCATCAACCAGATCCTCGAGACGACGATGGGGGTGTTCAACCTCCTTCAGGCATACTTGGCGCTCGGGCTGATCGTCGGCATCTCCGGCCTCGGCGTCATCACGATGCGCAACGTCGTCGAGCGGCGCCAGGAGACAGGCGCCCTCCGAGCGCTTGGCTTCCGCAAGTCGATGGTCCTGAAGTCGTTCCTATTCGAACTCTCTTTCATCGCGCTGACGGGAATCGCGATGGGCGTCGCCCTCGGCGTGGCCCTGTCGTACGACCTCTACCTTCGGTTCTTCGCGAATCAGGCCGCCTTCGTGATTCCTTGGGACCGACTGTTGCTCCTCGGCGGCATCGCGTTCATCGGAGCGGTCCTCGCGACCGCCAGCCCGGCCATCCGCGCCTCCCGCATTCCTCCGGCAGAGGCCTTGCGCAGCTTCGAGTGATGCACCAAGTCGGAACAAATCAGTAGATGGATTCCTTCTGTCGACGATCGAGGGCCAGTTGCCGGTAGTGCTCTGGCTTGTGGTCGAACTTGAGCTGGCATTCCTCGGTGTCGAAGTAGTACGGGGTCCCCTTGTACCAGATCATCCAGAACGCGTTGTGCGGGTTCACGGGCTTCTCGCACACCGGATCGACGGCCATCGGAACACCGGACAACGCGACCGAAGGCACGGGCGAATATGAAGCCTTCGACAACGCATCGCGGGTCCGCCACGCGTTTATATCCCGCGCCCTCTTTCGCGGACCTGTGGCGGCGCCGATGCGCGTCGGGGTCATCGGTGTCGGCTCGATGGGCCAGAACCACGCCCGGGTGTACTCCGAGATCGCCGACCTCGTGGGCATCGCGGATCCGGACGTCAAGGCGGGCGGCGCGGCTTCGAATCGGTTCAATGTCTCGTACTATACGGATTCCGCGCACCTGCTGAAGGAAGACCTCGACGCGGTCAGCGTTTGCGTGCCAACGGAGCACCATACGACCGTGGCCCTGGCGGTGATCAAGGCCGGCGTCTCCCTCCTCGTCGAAAAGCCGCTCGCCGCGAACATCGCGGACGCATCCCGAGTCGTCGATGCGGCGGAACGCGCCGGCGTGACCTTGTCGGTGGGACACATCGAGCGACACAATCCCGCTATCGCGGCGGTGAAGCGGCACGTCCAGGAAGGGCAGTACGGCGACCTGGTGACGGCCACGGCGCGGCGCGTGAGTTCATTCCCCGGCCGCGTCCGAAACATCGGCGTTGTGATGGACCTCGGCGTCCACGAGATCGACATCCTTCGGTACCTCGTCGGCGCTCCGGTCGAGAGCGTCTTCGCCCTCGGAGGCCGGAAGGTCCATTCGGCGTTCGAGGACCACGCGAACATCCTTCTGCGATTCCAAAACGGGGTCCACGGGTTCGTCGAGGTGAACTGGCTCACGCCCATGAAGGTCCGGAAGCTCGCCCTCACGTGCCTCAAGAATTTCGTCGAGGTCGACTACACGGAGCAGTCCGTCACCGTCAGTTCGAGCACGCTCGGGCCGCTGGACCCGTTCAATCTGTACCAGATCCCGCTGGAGCACCACACGCAGCAAATCCATGTCCGCAAGGAGGAGCCATTGCGGCGAGAACTCGAGGACTTCCTCGACGCGGTCAAAAAGAAGCGACCGCCGCTCGTCACCGGCGGGGACGCCCTGGAGACGCTGCGGGTGGCCATCGCTGCGACGGACTCCCAACGGACGGGGAAGCTCGTCCAGCTCCTGTGACCGCGGTCAGAATTGGCCTTTGCCGATCCCTCGATAGACGAACCCCAGCTTGACGACCTCCGGACCGGCGTAAACGTTCCGACCGTCCACGAACGCGGCATGGCGCATCCGGCGGCGGAGCGCCTTGAGGTCGATCTTTCGATACGCGTCGTGGGCCGTGGCGATCGCGACGCAGTCCGCGCCTTTCGTCACGGCCTTCATGTCCCGCAGGACCGCGTAGCCTCGCTCCGAGCGCGCGAACGGATCGTGGATCGTGATGTCAGCGCCCCGGCGACGGAGCTCCTGGATCATCGTCTTGGCGGGCGAGTTCCGCGTGTCGTCGGTGTTCTCTCGGTACGCGAAACCGAGGACCGCGACGCGCGCGCCCTTGACCTTCCGACCGGAAGCCGCGAGGGCCTCCTCGACCAGGCGGGCCATCCGCCTCGGCATGAAGTCATTCACCTCGCGAGCGGTCGGGATCAACTCCGGCTTCGACTGGACCGCCGGGGACACGAGCAACCAGGGGTCTTTGGGAATGCAGTGGCCGCCGACGCCCGCCCCGGGGATGAGCATCATCCGGTACGGGCACGTGTTGACGAGATCGCGGACGCGGTACGCGTCCACGCCGAGCTCCTCGCTGATCAAGGCCACCTCGTTCGCGAAGGCAAGCTGCACGTCCCAGTACGCGTTCTCCGCGGTCTTCACGACCTCCGCCGTGGTCCAGTCCGTCAGGTGGATCTCCGCGTTGACGAAGCGACGATAGAACGCGAGGGCCTTCCGCGCTGAGGCCGCGATCACGTCGGCACCCGAAGCCGCCGAAGGATCGAGGCTTGCCCGGAGTCGCCCCTTTGACACTTGTCCTTTGACGAGCGCCGCGAGGCCGGGCTCTCGTCCCCGAAGCGGGCTTTGTCCTGCGTTGACCGTGTTGACTCGCTCGGCGTCGATGTCGAGGCCCACGACGTTCGCGCCCGTCGCGGCGACGGCCGCCGCCAACGGAAGACCGACGTAGCCCAGGCCGATGATCGCGACTCTCACGGAGCGCTCGGAAGGGACTGCCGCGCATAAAGGTTTCAATCCGAAGAGCGAGTTGGAGAATCGGCACATCGATGAACGGAGGATTCCAGGGAATCGATGACGCGACAATCCTCGAAGCGGTGACCTCTGAGGGAACCGCGCGCTCGCTTTTGTTCGTCTCAGACACGGAGAGGACCCGCTGACACGAATATCATTATATGCGGCGCGCCCGCTCTCACGGTCCGTGAAGATCGCGAGCGTCGTCGGAGCACGCCCGCAGTTCATCAAGGCCGCACCGGTCAGCCGGGAGATTCGCCAGCACCACGAGGAAATTCTGGTCCACACCGGGCAGCATTACGACGAGAACATGTCCGACGTTTTTTTCGAGGTCCTCGACATGCCGCGACCCGATTACAACCTCGGCGTCGGGAGCGGCAGTCATGCCCGCCAGACGGCGGACATGATGCACGGCCTCGAAGATGTCTTCGAGCGGGAGAAACCGGATCTTGTCCTCGTGTACGGAGACACGAACTCGACCCTCGCGGGAGCACTCGTCGCGTCGAAGATGGGCCGACCCCTGGGACACGTTGAGGCCGGGCTCCGGTCGTTCAACCGCTCGATGCCGGAAGAGATCAATCGCGTCGTCACGGACCACCTCTCGGCGCTTCTCTTTTGTCCCACGCAGACCGCGGTCGACAACCTCGGCAACGAAGGGATTAGCCGCGGGGTCCACCTGGTCGGCGACGTCATGTACGATGTCGCGCTGCAGAGCGCACAGGCCGCCCGATCGCGCGACATCCTCCAGCGGTTCGGCGTGCAGAAGGGCGAGTACGTCCTCGTGACGCTGCATCGGCCCGCCAGCGTCGACGACCGCGGAACGCTCGGGGGGATCGTGGACGCGTTGATCAAATCCGGTCGGACCGTCGTGTTCCCGATCCATCCGCGCACCCGGAAGAACCTCGAGTCGTTCGGCCTCTGGGAGCCGTTGCGAGCGACGGTGAAGGCCATCGAGCCCGTCGACTACCTCGATTTCATCGCGCTCCTGATGGGGTCGTCGAAGGTCGTCACGGATAGCGGCGGGGTGCAGAAGGAGGCGTATTTCTTCGGCGTGCCGTGCATCACCCTCCGCGACGAGACCGAGTGGATCGAGACCGTGGAGGACGGTTGGAACGCCCTCGTGGGGACGGAGACCGCGGACATCCTCGACGCGATCGAGAAGTTCAATCCATC
>VBLZ01000012.1 GCA_005878515.1 Methanobacteriota archaeon
CTGCGTCACGGAGGAAATTCATCCGGGATTCCGTGCATCGACGCTCGCCTACACCTGTGGCCTCCTTCGCCCTGAAATCAAGGCCGATCTGGACCTACCGGCGTTCGGACTGGACGAGCACGTGCACGATCCGTCCGTCTTCCAGCCGTTCCCGGACGGCCGATTCCTACTCTACCGGAACGACGAGGAGTCGAACCGGAAGCAGATCGCGAAGTTTTCGGAGAAGGACGCGGCGGCCTGGGCTCGGTACACGCACTTCTGGGATGAGTTCGCGGAACTCGTCGAGCCGACGTTGCTCGCCCCGCCGGTCTCCCTCGCGGACCTCGCATCTTTGGTCCGAACCCCGGAGGCGGAGGACTTCCTTCGGCGAATCATCTTCAGCTCGATCGCCGACATGCTCGACGAGTTCTTCGAGTCCGAGGAGGTGAAGGCGTCCCTCGCGACGAGCGCGGTCGCGGGAACGATGGCCGGGCCGCGGACCCCTGGAACCGCCTTCGTCCTGGGACACCACACGCTCGGGAACATCGGAGGCGTGAAAGGAGCCTGGGGTTGGTCTAGTGGCGGGATGGGAGGGATTTCCGAGGCGATTGCCGCGGCAGCCCGTCACTATGGAGCGCAGATTCGGACGAACGCGGAGGTTTCCCGGATCGTCACGGTCGACGGACGAGCGGTCGGAGTCACCTTGGCGGACGGAACTCAAGTCGATGCCCGCGTGGTCCTGAGCAACGCGGATCCGAAACGGACCTTCCTCCGGCTCGTGCGCGCCGAGGAGCTGCCTATGGAGTTCATTCGTGCAATCGCGCGGATCCGATTCGAATCATCGTCGTTCAAGCTCCATCTCGCGCTTCGCGAGCTCCCCGACTTCCGCGCCATTCCTGGGACAACCGTCCAGGCGCATCACAAGACGATCATCGATCTCGCACCCTCGATGGACTACCTCGAGCGCGCATACGACGACGCGAAACGAGGCCGGCCGTCGCGAGACCCGTTTCTCGAGTTCGTGATCGAGTCGGCGAATGACCCGACGGCCGCGCCGCCGGGCATGCACACCCTCACGGTCTCGGCAAAGTTCGCGCCCTTCGATCTCACGAACGGATCGTGGGAGACCGAATCGAACCGCTTT
The DNA here is from genome assembly GCA_005878515.1 of Methanobacteriota archaeon. Classification (GTDB taxonomy): domain Archaea; phylum Thermoplasmatota; class Thermoplasmata; order RBG-16-68-12; family RBG-16-68-12; genus RBG-16-68-12. Next base: position 1,124 of record VBLZ01000012.1, read on the forward strand.
GCCGACCGAATTATTGAGACGCTTGCTCAGTACGCACCAAATATTTCCCGGGCAATCGTGGCGACCCACTGGAGGTCCCCTCTCACCATGGAGACGGAGTATGGCCTGACGCGGGGCGACGTGTTCCATGGAGCGATCTTGCCGTACCAGATGTTCTCGTTCCGTCCGATTCCGGGATGGTCCTCGTACCGCACACCTATCCGGGGTTTGTACCTGTGTGGGGCCGGCGCGCATCCGGGCGGCGGAGTGATTGGAGCCGCGGGCCACAATGCAGCGATGGCGGTCCTCGAGGACTGGCCCCGCCTCCGGTCTGCGTGAGTTAGGCCTCGCGCACCTGCTGGTCATACGAATTCGAGAATCCGGACTCGCCGCTTTCGAGGAAGTTCTTCAGCGACACGAAGAGTTCCGACCATCGTCCCCGCTGACGAACGATGTCCTGGGGATCATGGTCGGTGAATTCGCCGATCGAGAAGTAGATTGCCGTCCCGCTTGCCTTCTGCTCAAACTCGAATGCGATTGCGAGATCGGACGTGCGACGGGACCACTGGAGTGCGATGCGCTGATCGGGCTTCCACTCGGTGACGCGAACGGGCCCCTCGTCCCACCCGAACGAAAAGATGCCGCCCGGGCGCGGTTCGACCGCGGCGTTCCCGCGGGGCTGACCGCCCGTAGACCAATGGTCGAGCTCAGCGGGTTCGGCGAACGCGCCGAACACCTTTGATGGCGAAGCCTCAATGAGGGCGGTAAGGCGCAACTCGCGACCGGTCAGTGGGGAGTGGTCCGGCCGCACGCTGTCGGTTCGACCCTCCGAGATGGACTTCAGATTCCCAAGGCACATCCGCCACGCGTCTTGCACCGTGCCGCAGGTCGTGTCTTCGAACGGGACGCCAAGGTGACGAACTCGAAGCAGGGCTTTCCCCGTGTCACGATCCTCGAGCTCATACGAGACGCGCGTCTTCGACGCTCGGATCGGCCACGTGAACGCAAACCGCCGGAGCACGTCACCTTCATCGATTGTCGTCTCCCATGAACGCTGCTCGGGCAAGATGATGCAGGTCTCTCCGCCAAACTTGAACGCACCTCCGACCTTCGGATCGATTCGACACCAACCGCAGAACCAGCGCGAAAGGTGTTCAATCCGGAGGAGTCGTTCGAACACGACCGACCTCGGGGCACCGATCTGCATCTTGAAATCGTAGTCGAACGTCATCGCGGCCGCCCGGATTGCTTCGCGAGGCTGAATCTCGCGACAGGCATAAACTCACGGCGAGGACGGTCACAGCTCGGACTTGGGAGTCACGCGGCTCGAGGGCCCCTGCCTCGACGTCGTGGGCTTCGACGCGGCCGATGCCTGTCCTTCGGATCAAGGGGCTCTTTCATTCGTTTCGAGACGTACTTCTCGAAGTCGTGGACCTGGGATTCTTGGGCGCTGAATCGGCCCCCTTTCCAGGCCCGCGAGTGGGTGCCTTTCTGGGTTCGTTCACAGACGGACCAATCTTGGCGGTTGATCAGATCCCAGAGATTCACCGCGTCACTGGGGTCGAAGTCCGGCTGTTTCATCACGTCTGCGTCGAAGTACCAATCGCACTCGATCGTCGTGTGCGTTGGACTCCGGGGCCAGAGTCGGTGGACCATGAGATAGTCCGGGTGTAGACTGAAGAACATGTGGGGGAACACGAAATAGTAGTCGACACGACGACGGTCCTCCTCGGTCATGCCTCGGAGCGGGGGCCGTTTCGTGTATCCAGACCAAACCATCGACGTGTAGTCCTGGGAAAATTCCATGAAGCCCCCGTTGAAGTTGGGAGCCCGCGGTTCCCGCGTGAGGTACGCCGTGTACGCCCCGGAAGTGTAGTGCGTGATCCGGTTGAATTCCGGATGGATCGGAGCGCAATGGTAGCACTCGGAATAGTTCTCCCCGAGGATCTTCCAATTCGCCTCGACCTCGTAGGTTTTTCGGGCTCCGAGGCGCAGGTCCTCGAATGCGAATCTCCGAAACCGGGAGAAGAACTCCCCCATCTCTGCGGGGAGGTCGGGCGCCCGATCGTCAAGATTCGCCCAGACGAATCCACCCCACGTGCCGGTCCGAAACGAACGGAGGCCATAGTCCTCTTTCCGGAAATCCACCAGAGGTTCCGTGTGCGGTGCGCCGACCAGTTTTCCCTCCACGCTATATGTCCACGCGTGGTACGGGCAAACGAGGGACCCGAGCTTTTCTCCGTCGGCCACGCCGACGATGCGCGTCCCTCGGTGCCGGCAAACGTTGTAAAATCCGCGGACGTTTCGATCGTCTCCTCGAATGAAGAGCAGGGACTCGTTCCCGACTTCCCGAACGAAAAAATCCCCGGGGTTTGGGATTTGGTCCGAGCGACCGACATTCAGCCAACTTCGGAAATAGAACCGCTCGAGTTCTTCATGGAACACCGTCTCGTCCCAGAAGGATTGCCCGGTCAAGAGGGTCGATGCTGAGAGGTGTTCCCCAGGCTCGACATGCGTCCCTCCCTTCGGAACCTCGGTCTTCTCCATAGCTCTGAAACCGGTACTCCGAAGATTCATTTGGCATTTTCGGCGTGAATTCGAGAATCGCTCGGCGCGATTTCCCCACCGCACGATGACCGTTTTGGAATCATTCAATCTTTGCGTTTGTGCTCGCGCGGGGATCGGCGGCCCTTACGCCCTCCGTGGCGGAACCGCTTTTCTTTGGGCCGGGAATCTTTCGGCGGTCGTTCCTTCCGTTTCTTCACACCGACGGGATTGCAGTCTTCGCAAAAGCACTTGTGGCCTGTTTCATTCAGAGCATGTCCGATAATCTCGAGCGAGCGATCGGGTTTTGCGCAGGATGGCAGCCGCGCCGGCTTCCTTATCAAGAATGACGGAATACCGTTCGCGTTGC
>VBLZ01000013.1 GCA_005878515.1 Methanobacteriota archaeon
TGACGACTTCTGTGCACGAACCTTTAAGAAAACCTGAGGCTTCGGTTTGCCCGAACCCTTCCGACGTGCGGAAACGCGCGGAGTGGGCGTTCATGAACGATCGAGACCCAGATAATCGAATCGAGGCGAGGCGAGATGGAGCTCTGGCTCGTCTGCGCCCTGCTCACGGTCGTGTGCTACGGCCTGGGCGAGGGCCTGTCCAAAGAGCCGACAGTCCGGCTCGGGTCAGCTCGCATGCTCGTCCTGTACGCGCTCGGTAGCGCGCCGATCTACGCCGCCTGGTTCGTCCTCGGATCCGGCTGGGACCGCTTGACGCCACTCGGCGTCGCGTTGGCGACCGCGAGCGCGGTCTGCGGGTGCTTCGGTACGATCTTCTGGTTCCGCGCGATGGAATCCGGCACCGCGAGCGTCGTCAGCGGATTCACGGCGGCGTACCCGGTCATCACGGTCGCGGCGGCCGTCGTCATCCTGGGCGTCTCCCTCGTCCCGGTCCAGATCATTGCGATTGCCTTCCTGCTGGTCGGCGCGGTGGTCCTCGGGCTGCACGACCACCCGGGCGAAGCCGCGGTCGGACGGGCCTGGCTCGCCCCGATGCTCTGCGCGATTGTCCTGTGGGGCGCTTGGGGGATCGTCGAACGGATGTCGATCGACGCGCTCGGTTTCGCGGGCAATGCCGGAATCTATGTGCTCGTGTCGACGCCAATCTACTTGGCCGTGGCCTCGCGAGGCCTCCGCGGAACCGGCTCGTGGGATCGGGCCGGAATCCGCGAGGCGATCCCGTCCCTGTTCCTGTTCAGCATCGCCGGGATCACGATCTTCCTGGCGATCGGGCTCGGGCCGATCGCGATTGTCGTGCCCCTCACCACGGCGTACCCGATCGTCGCGATCCTCGTGCGGCGCTTCTGGATGGACGAGCGGCTCACCTTCCCACAGAAGTTCGCGATCGCCCTCGCGATGGTCGGGGCCTTCCTCGCGACGCTCTGATGCGGTAGGCTTTTCATCCGCGGTCCTTCTCCGGCCGGCGTGTTTCGGCCGTGGCGCTCGTTCCCGACGATGGTCGCCTCAGGCCTCGTGGTCGGCTTCGCGACCGGCGGCTTCCCCGCATACTCGAAGGAGATCTCGCAGGTCGCGCTCGTCCTCGGGATGACGTTCTCGCTCACCGAGATTTCGATCGCGGGCATCTCTCCTAGGAGGGAGCTCCGACGGTTCCTGATCGCGTTCGCAATGAGTTACGTCGTCCTCAGCGGGCTCATCCTCACGTTCGCGATCCTCAGTCCGGACCCTCAGATCCGGAACGGATGGGTCCTCATGGCCGCCGTCCCTCCGGCGATCGCCGTCGTCCCGATCACCTCGATCCTCCAAGGCGATACCCGACGGTCTCTGGTTTCCCTCGCACTCCTGTACGTCCTGGGCCTCGGGCTGGTTCCCGCGATTACCTTGGTCTTCACGAAGCAAGCCGCGCCGTTCGAGGAGCTCGTCGTGCAGACGGTCCTCCTGATTGGGGTGCCGCTCGTCGCATCCCGTTTCTTGCGACGGTGGCCCCGCATCGTGGATCTCCGCGGAAGTGCCGTGAGCATTTCGTTCTTCTTCCTTGTCGTGGCCATTGCGGGATCGACGCGAGCCCCATTGCTCGCGCATCCCGAGCTCATCGCCACGCTCGCGGTGCTGTCGTTCGGGAGGACGTTCCTCCTGGGCGGACTCGTGTTCGTCCTCACGCGCGCCCTCCACGTTCCGTGGGCGGAACGAGTGGCCGTGACGGCCTTTTCGTCGTTCAAGAATCTCGGGCTGACGGTCGTGCTGGCGTTCGCGGTGTTCGGACCCGTCGCCACCTTGCCTTCGATCGTCTCCCTGGTGTTCGAAATCCTCTGGCTGGCGGCCCTGCCTCTGCTGTTCCGAGGAGACTTGGTGAAGGACGCGGCCTATGCCCGGCGGTCGTGACGCATTACGCTAGCGCAGGACGAGTCGAGAGCGCCCGCGAGACGGCGCCTTTGATTGGATCGGAGTCCTTAGGATCCCGAAACACCTCGCGGCCGTCCACGATGACCGCGAATCCCTTGCCGATCTGGTGACGGAGGCCCAGCCACACCCCCCTCGGCGAATCGAATCCGACGACCTCGATCCGCACCCGGTCTCCGAAGTCCCGGAACAGGTCTTCCGCGATCCGGTGCGCTCGATCCGCATTCTCAATCACGAAAGCCGGGGTCTCGTGCCATTCTTCCTCTCGCATCGCCTCGACGTCCCGGTTCGTGAAGGGCTGGGCACAGGCGGGCCCGCACGGTTTCAGGATCGCGGGGAGCAGCCCGAGGAGCTGGACCCTCGGGGGTCGTGTCACCACGATTCTGGAAAGGGCGAACCCTCCTAAGTGCCTTCCGCGGCGTTGGGCATGGCTGGCACCGGGCTGTTGCGGTCCCCGCGAGGGGTCGGTAAACGTGACGTTTAAGCGCCCTGGCATAGATACCCGTGGCAGCTCCTCGCATGGGGGTTTGGGGAGCTGGGAGGAGGTACCGTGGTCGACATTCTGGCAACTCCGTTTCTGTGGGTCGTGGGCACGATTGTGCTGTATGCGATTGCGTACTGGGGCTATGGGAAGTGGATCGATCGGAACGTCTGGCGATCTGATGCGAAGAAGGCGACGCCGGCGCACATGTACATGGATGGCGTCGAGTACTTTCCCGTGAGTCGGTACGTCCTGTGGGGCTATCAATTCAAGAGCGTCGCCGCGCTCGGCCCGATTCTCGGTCCGTTTATCGGCATCACGTTCGGTTGGATCCCCGCTCTCATTTGGATCATCGGCGGGAACTTCTTCATCGGTTGGCTTCAGGACTACGGATCAATGATGTTGTCGGTCCGAAAGGAGGGCCGCTCCTTCGGTCCGATCACGTACGAGTTTACCGGGGCTCGGGGGCGGACGAACCTCCTCGCCTTCGTCCTGTTCTATCTCATCATCATCTCGGCAGCGTTCATCGCACTCATCGCTTCCTTCTGGAACGCGTTCCGGAGCACGTTCATCGCAACCATCGGCATCCTCTTCGCCGGACTCCTTTGTGGACAGCTCTTGTACCGTGTCAAGATGAACGTGTTCGCGGTCACAGGAATCGGACTCGTGCTCGTTGTTGCGAGCATCTATCTCGGCGTCTTGTTCCCCCTGCCCTCGGCGGCGAGTTGGCCGTTCGGGGTTTGGAACCTGCCGTTCTGGGCGTTCATCGCCGCGATCATCCTGTATCTGGCTGCGATTCTTCCCACACCGACGTTCATCCAGCCAACGAATTACCTGGCGTTCTATCCTGCGTACGCCGCGATCATCTTGATCCTCGTGGGTGCGCTCGCGACGCCGTTTACGAACATCAAGGTCCAGATGCCCGCTGGGCCATTCCTGTTCGATCCTCAAGGCATCCTGGGCCCCATCTGGCCAATCCTGTTCGTCGCAATCGCATGCGGGGCGATCTCGGGCTGGCACAGCCTCGTGAGCAGCTCGTCATCATCGAAGCAGCTGGACATCGAGACGGACGCCCTTCCGGTGGGTGGTGGCGCGATGCTCTCGGAGGGCCTCCTCGCCCTCGGATCGCTGATCGCGTACATGGTGCTCGCGCCGAGCTTCTTTGTTGGACGGACGAACGTTACGGCATGGGTGGCAGGTGCGGTCGTGCTCACGACCCCGTTCCTCGGGGGACTGACGACAGCGGTCCTCACGACGTTCTTCGGGTTGGTCCTGATCATCTACGCACTCACGGTCCAAGCTCTGGTGACACGCTTTTTCCGGCTCGTCGCGGCGGAGACGTGGAGCGAGGGTCGGTTCCGTGTGTTCGGCAACAAGCACGTCTCCACCGTCGTCGGCCTCGGAATCCCGTGGGCCTTTGCGGTCTCCGGGAGCTGGTGGGCTCTCTGGCTCTACTTCGGCGGCGCGAATCAACTCCTCGCAGGCCTCGCAATCATGTTGATTACGATTCACCTCGCAAGGACGCGCGCGCCGACCAGGTTCTCGCTGATCCCCGGGATCTTCATGATCGTCACGACCCTGGCCGCGCTCGCGTGGCAGACGGCGACGTTCCTGTACTCCGTGTACGCCTATCTCAACAACGACTCGTCTTGGATTAATCGGAACGTGAGGCCTCCGATCCAGAACAACAAAGACTACATCCTTGTGGCCGTCGGCATCAACGCGGTGTTCGTCGCGGTTGGCGCCGTGCTCTTCGCCGTCGGCTTGTCCATGGCGGTCCGGTTGTTCCGCAGCTACCGCAGCAGCATGGCGGAGCGTCGGGCTCGGGCGCCCGCGGCGGCCGACGGCGGC
>VBLZ01000014.1 GCA_005878515.1 Methanobacteriota archaeon
TCGAGGAGATGGGATACCTCTCGAAAATCATCGCGGTGGCCGACCGCTACCCGGAGTCGCGGAGCCTCGAGGCCTCGTTCCTCGACCTGAATCGATTCGACACGGACATGGCGATCTATCTGTTGCGACACCCGCTGAACGTCCTGATGGCGGGCGAAGAGGCGATCCGTCGGCTCGTGCCGCCCGGAGAAGAGGCCCCCCAGATTCATCTCCGGATCAACGGCCTTCCGCGGGACCGCCGGATCCAGATCCGGGATCTGCGTGCGAAGCATCTCGGGCAATACATCTCCGTCGAAGGGCTCGTCCGCAAGAGCACGGAGGTCCGCCCCAAGGTCGTCGGTGCGTTGTTCCAGTGCCTCCGATGCGGGACGATCATCAAGGAAGAGCAAGACGGGCAGACGTTCCGAGAGCCGCTGGAATGCTACGAGGAGCAAGGCGGATGCAAACGGTCCGCGAGCGCGACGAAATTCAAACTCCTCACGGAGACGTCGTTGTACCTGGACACGCAGAAGATCGAAGTGCAAGAGGCGCCGGAGGGGCTCCGCGGCGGGGAGGAACCGCAGCGCCTGAGCGCCTATGTGGAAGACGATCTGACCGGCCGGATCACGCCGGGGCAGCGGGTCATCCTGAACGGAGTCCTCCGCAGCGTGCAACGGGGACGGCCGGGACAGCGCTCCACCCTGTTCGACATCTTCGTCGACGTCAACTCGGTCGAAATGGAACGGGTCGAGTTTGAAGAAATCGAGGTCACGGAGGAAGATGCCCATCGGATCCGGGAGATCGGATCGAGCCCGGACATTTTCCGCCTGATCACCGCGTCGATCGCGCCCTCGATCTATGGGATGCACGTCGAGAAGGAGGCCCTCGCCCTCCAATTGTTCGGCGGGGTGGCGAAGGTCATGCCCGACGGCCGGCGGATCCGTGGGGATATCCATCTGATCCTGGTCGGCGATCCGGGGACGGGCAAGAGCGAGCTGCTGTCCTACATGATTCGGCTCTCGCCCCGCGGGATCTATGCGACCGGCAAGGCCGCCTCGGCTGCGGGTCTGACGGCGGCCGCGGTCCGAGACGAATTCGGCGAGGGACGCTGGACCCTCGAGGCCGGAGCCCTCGTCCTCGCGGATCTCGGGCTCGCCGCCATCGACGAAATCGAGAAGATGAATCCGCAAGACCGGTCGGCGATCCACGAAGCGATGGAGCAACAGCGGATCAGCGTCGCGAAGGCGGGCATCACCGCGGTCCTCCAATCCCGATGCGCGATCCTCGCCGCGGCGAACCCCAAGTTCGGCCGGTTCGACGAGCACAAGTACATCTCCGAGCAAATCGACTTGCCGCCCGCGCTCCTCAGTCGCTTCGACATCATTTTCTCGATCATCGATCGGCCTCAGGCGGACCGCGATCGCGAGCTCGCCGAACACATCCTCAAAGGACACAAGGTCGGCGAGATCCGTCGGCGGCGCGAGGCGGGCTTCGCCGTCGAAGAGGCGACGGTCCTCGAGGAACCGTTCACGCCTCATTTCGATCCGGATTTCTTCCGCAAGTACGTGGCGTATGCGAAGCGGATCTATCCCGTGATGACGGACGAGGCCATGGAGATCATCGAGAAGAAATATCTGGAGATCCGGAAGACCGGCGAGGCCGCGGGCTCCAGCGTCCCGATCACCCCGCGGCAGCTCGAGGCGATCATCCGTCTCTCGGAAGCCGGCGCTCGGCTCCGGTTGAGCGAGACCGTTGGAGCGGAGGACGCGGAGCGCGCCGTGCGAATCGTCGAGTACTGGATGGGCAAGGTGGCCGGCGAGGAAGGCCGCTTCGACATCGACATCATCCAAACCGGCATCAGTCAGTCGCAGCGCGAGCAGATCATCTCGATCCGCGACATCATCAACGAGCTCGCGGGCCCCGAGGGCGTCGCGGACTACGAGGACATCGTCCGAATCGCGCAGGAGCGCGGCATCCCGCCGGCGAAAGTGGACGCGTGGTTGAAACGCTGGGCCCAAGAAGGCGAGATCTACAGCCCCGCGAAAAACAAGTATAAGCTCGTCGAACGGTTGTAGCCGGGACCCGCCCGATGCCCATCCGCATGAAGGTGTATCACCAGGGGAAAGAGACCCTCGTCGCGGCGGCGGACGCGGACCTAATCGGCAAGACGTTCCGCGAGGGCAAGTTCAAGATCGAGGTGGGTCGGTTTTACGAGGGCGACGTCGTGAGCGGGGAACGCTTCGTCGCGGAGCTCCGGCTGGCGACGATTGGAAACTTCGTCGGCCGCGAAACGATCGAGGCGGCGAAAGACGCCGGCTTCGTCTCGGACGACGGGATCCTCTGGATCAGCGGCGTGCCCCACGCGCAGTTCGTCTTGATGATGTAGAGGGCCGCGCACGAGGCGTGTCATCGGCTTCGGGCTGCGCCTTTCGCCACCGCCGCCACACGCGCTTGGCGTGTTTCTTCAGCAAGATGGCGTACTGAGCCATCAGGGTGTGGCTCACGAATCCGAGCAGGATCCCCAGTCCGGTCAGCGAAGTCGTGTAGGGCACGATGGCCGCCAGGGGAGTGCCGGTCACCAAGACCGCCTGGGCGAGTCGGCTCAGAAGTCCGATGAGGCTGACCCCGATCCCGAGGCCGACCAAGAAACGCCCTCGACTCACACGGCCCCACGAGAAGTGTAGGCCGCCGAGGAGGACGAAGACTCCCCCGAAATACGTCGTGAAACCGAGGATGACCAGGGTGACGATGAGGATCAGAAAGCCGGGATTGTTCAGGGCGCCCGACGGCACGATGTATTTCTGGTACACGCTCTGGATGTCCTGGTTCGCGAGTTCTCCCGCGAGAAGAAGCGAGGCGGACAGGACGGCGAGTGCGACGGCGTCGCGATGGCGAATCTGGCGCATCCGCCACCACGAGCGGGGCTTCGCCTTCGCTTTCGCCATGGACGGTGGACGACGCGTCGAGGGATACTTATGCCCTCCCCTTCCGGTATCGGGCCCGATGCCGCCACGCCAGTTCTTAAGTAGCGCCGCGCCGTTCGAAACCGACGGAGATGTTTTGCGTCGAGTGCGGAGCGGAAGGGCCGACCTACCAAGGCCTCTGCGCCCGGGACTTCCTGAAGAAGCATCCGGTCGTAGCGCCTCCGGACGTCCTCGACCTGGATCGATGCACCTCCTGCGGCTCGTTCCGGCTCGCGTCGGGCTGGTCCAAGATCGACCGCGAGCTCGCGCTCGCAGGGCTCCTGCGTGAGAACATCCGGAAGCTCCCGCCGTGGGAACGCGTGACCTTCACGCATGTCGCCCGTGAAGAGGACGCGAACAACCTCTCGCTGACCGTCAAGGCGCTCGGGCGATTCGAGGCCCTCCAATCGGTCCAGGACTTCCGGGTGCGCGTGCGAATCAAACCGACCCTGTGCGATTCGTGTCAGAAGCAGCGGAGCCGGTATTTCGAAGGGGTCCTCCAGGTGCGCGGGGACGGCCGCGAACTCACGCCGCAGGAAATCCGCGGGGTACGGACCTTTGTCCTCGCGCGCGTGGACCGCTCCGGAGATACGGGGGCTTTCATCTCGCGCATCGAGGACGTCCATGGAGGCCTCGACTTCTATCTGAGCACGAACGCCCTCGGCAAGACGCTCGCCCGCGAGGTCTCGGAGTCGTTCGGAGGGAGCGTTTCCTCGTCCCCGAAGCTGTTCGGCCAGAAGGAGGGCCGCGAGGTGTACCGGGTGACGTCCCTCGTCCGCCTCGGTGCGTTCCACGTCGGAGACGTCGTGCGACACAAGGGCGTCCTCGCCGAGGTGACGTCGGTCCAACCGTTCGTGGTCCTTCGCGACCTGACGACCGGCGAAGCGCGGCGCTTCAAGCCGAAAGACGTGCGGACCGCGCGACGCGTCGATGCGGAGCGGTTTGAGGCGAAGATCGAACGCCTTGACAGCGGCCAAGTCGTCGCGATCCACCCGGAGTCGGAGGAAGCGAGGCCGGTGCGCCCGCGCCCCGAGGATCGGACCGCGCGAGCGGTCGTCGTCTGGACCCCGGAGGGCGCGTACCTGTCCAAGGTGCCGCCGGGGCCTTCGAAGGCTTAAAGGGCGCCGGGACTTTGTCGATGCAAATGAAGGTGGCCCTGGGCTGTCGGGCCCTGGACGACCTCCTGGGCGGGGGAGTCGAGGAAGGATGCATCACGCTCCTGCACGGGGAGGCCGGGAGCGGCAAGACGAATTTCTGCTTGCAGCTCGCACGGAACGTCGTGCGGGCGGGACACAAGGTGATCTACATCGACACGGAGGGC
>VBLZ01000015.1 GCA_005878515.1 Methanobacteriota archaeon
ATCGCGGTGGAGAGCCTGCCATCAACATCTCTTTTGCCCTTTGCGAGGCGGGACACCATTTCCCCCAAGTTGCATCCGACTAAGGAGGCCTACTTCGAGCCGGTCTCAGCGAGGAGGACCCTCGGCACCGCAATGGTCAAGTCCCTAGATTGCCGTATCTCCAATGGGAGGAAGAGGGATCGACCGTCCCGCGTGGATTCTACTCGTCGTGCTTGGCGTCCTCGGGCTCGCACTAATCTTGTCGTCCCCGCGGGCCACCGCCGATGGGACGAGTGGCATCGAGGGCGGGAACGGACAAGTCCAAGTGTACGTCACCGTGCGATCCTCCTTCGATCTCGCGGAGAGCGGCCACCCGATTCCGATGGAAGTCTTCGTGACCGAGGTCCACGGCCTCCCGCAGGCGGGCGTGCCGGTCCTGCTGCGCGCGTCCGTCGGGACGGTCACTCCAGATCACGTGATCACGGATGCCCGGGGCCACGCAGCGTTCGCCTTTTTCGCGGAGGTCAATGAAGACACGCTCGTACAGATCACGGCGTGGACCAACCTCGATGGCGCCGCGCAGGGAATCGATGCCTTCGCCGTCCGCGTCGTGCGTCTGCCCCCGCCGCCGATCTACGCGCAGGTGGGGATCGTGTCTCTCGGGGTTCTCGGCGGCCTCGCGGCGTTTCTTTCCTGGACGGAACCCGGGCGGCACGCGATCTTCGGGGCGTTCTTCCCCCTGTACACGCGACTCAAGAAGGAAGAGGTCCTCGACCACTTCGTCCGCGGGCAGGTGTTCGGCGTCATCAAGACGGAGCCGGGGACGCACTTCACCGAGATCCGCGACAACCTCGGCCTCTCCAACGGGACGTTGTCCTATCACCTACGGACGCTCGAGGTCGCGGGCTTCATCCGGTCCGAGCGGGACGGCATGTACAAGCGGTTCTTCGCGGCGGACGCGCAACCGGACCGGGGGGGCGAGGGCATCCGGCTCAGCACGCTCCAGAAACTGCTAGTCGAATTCCTCCGGCGGAACCCGGAATCGGCGCAGCGGGATCTCGCCCTCCAGGCGGGGGTGACGCAGCAGACGGTCAGCTACAATCTACGAATCCTGCAGAAGCAGGGCATCTTGCAAACGGTGTCTCGCGGTGGGCACCAGGCGTATCTCGCGACCGATGTCTGAACGCCCCGCCTCTTCTTCGACTTTCAATGCGTACAAAGGGCCGTACCAATCTGGTTTAATACAGTTCGGCCCATCTGACGACGGGACGGCGGTTGGTCGGATGACCAGCACGCCGCGGAGAGGAGGCGGATAACTTGTCGCGACACGTGTGGATAGTCGTGCTGATTGTATTGTCGATGTTCGTGTCCATCTTCCTCGTTCACCCGGTAGCCGAGAACGCGTCGGCGCAGGCCGCACCCTTCGTCATCAACGTGGGTGTGCAGGACGAGATGAAGACGAGGAATCTGATTCGCGGATTCTTCTTCGGGACCGACGTGTGGACGGCGGACGCATTGAACCCAGTTGGGGAGGGATCCGTCCAGTCGAATCCGGAGACGCAGGAAGTGTTGCCGTACACGATGGTCGGCACGGACGTCAACGGAGACGGGAAGCTCCAAGCAAGTGAGGTTGGTGTCTTCTCGAACGTGCAAGGCATCCCGAGTCGCGCAAGCGAGTGGATCGCGTTCTTCAGCATCAAAGGGATGAAATGGCACGACGGGACGCAGGTCCAGCTCGAAGATGTCTTGTTCGGATACCACCTCGCGGCGTTGGCACCGGCCGTCACCTCGTCGCGATTCGTCAAAGACCGAGCCGGCCAGGCCGGATCCAACTACTCATCCACCCGGTACATGCACATCAATCCTGTCGCCATCGCGGGAGCGTCTGTCGACGGATGGCTCGGCGGCCCCGTGGCCGACACAAAATATCAGTTCGCGCTCAAGTTCATCCAGACCGGACCGAACGCGCAGTTCAAGCGCGACACGTTGCAAGCCACGTTCATGCCCGCGTACTTCTGGCAGGGCACAGGAGTCCGAAAGCATAACGACACGATCGTGGCCACGAATGTCCATCCGGACTTCGGATGGGCGATGGTTCCGCAAACCAACCCCGGAGGAACAAACGTCTACCTTAATGGCGTGCCGGCGGCGGGATTCACCACAACGGCGGCCGCCACGTTCGAAGGCATCAACATTGCCTCGGGCACCGTGCTGACCGCGTTCGACGTGACAGCGGCCTCGGTCGGTTGCCCCGCGGGCAACCCAACCTGCTCGAGCCCGTGGGAGGCACAAGACCAAGACGTGATCGGCGCCGGTGCGTACAAGTTCGTCCACTGGGAAGCGGGGAATTTCGTCCGCCTCGACAAGAATCCCTACTACTTCATTCCCGACAGCTCGGTCGCGGCGAAGACGTTGCAGTTCGGCCTCCGCGTGCCCAAGGTCGACTCAATCGTCTACCGCCTCTACCGGAACGTCCAGGCGACCGTGTTCGCCCTCCAGGCGGGAACGCTTGACTTCATCGATTGGGCCGTTCCGCCGGACCAAGTCGCCCCGATCACCGCCGACCCGAACATCGGACTGAAGTCCAGCGCCGATGCCGGCTTCTTCTACCAGAGCTTCAACTTCGAGCGCTTGCCGTTCGGATACATCAATCCGGCCCAGGGGAGCAACGCCCCGAACAACGACGTCGGCAAGCCGCTCCGCCTCGCGGTTGCACATGCAACGGACAAGCGAACGATCGTCACATCCCTGCTCCAGAACTTCGGGGTCGCGGGCCACACCGTCGTGAGCCCGACGAACACGCTGTACTACAATTCGTCGGCCCCGCGGTACGAGTTCGACTCGAGCGTCGCCGCGAGCATCCTCGACGCCGCCGCGGCCGATTCGTTCTACGGCGCCCAAGGATACGGTGTGGACCCACCGGGAGCCTGCCTGCCAGATGGAACCGGATGCCGCAGCCTGCCTGGCATCGGGACGAGGCAAATCGACATGCTCACTCCGCAGGCGGACTACGACCCGATCCGGGCGTCCGCGGGAACCCTGATCGCGCAGAACATGCGTGCGATTGGCGTGAACCTCAACTCGAAGGCCACGGCCTTCGGGGCGATCGTCGACGCGTTGGACGCGCGCAACTTCGACATGTGGATCCTCGGCTGGTCCTTGACCGGATACGTCGAGCCCGGCTACATCGAGAGCTTCTTCCACAGCCGGAACGCGCCGATTCCCGGTCAGAACTACGAGAGCTATGTGAATACCTCGCTGGACACGATCATCGACGACGCGACCGGTGCCGTCGGAACCCAGGCGGTTCAACTCTGGAAGTGGGCGCAAGGCGCGATCCTCCAAGACGCGGTCTACAACGTGCTGTACTTCCGCACGAACGTGTTCGCGTTCCGTCAAGACCGGATTAATCCGGCGAGCTTCCGGACCGACATCGGCGGCGACGTCTGGATCTACTGGTCCCGCATCTTGCTCGACCCGGCACCTCCGGGCGTGATCCGATCGGCGGCGAGCGTGCCATCCGCGGTCGCTTCGGGCGGAAGCGCGGCGGTCACGGTAACGGTTCGGAACTCTCAAGGTGTCCCGGTCGTGGGGGCCTCGGTCAACATCTCCCGGACCTCGGGCCTCGGATCTGTGAGCCCATCGACAGGAACGACGAACGCGAACGGGCAGTTCGCGGCAATCTTTACAGCACCGACGCTGGCCGCAGGCGCGATCCCGGTATCGACGTTCCTCGAAATCCAGTCGACGAGCTCGGAGTTCGGGGCCGCGCGGCTGGTGACCGTCGTCATCACGACGTTCCCGCCAGGCGCGCAGTTCCTCACGTTGCTCACGGATACGCCGTTTGGAAACGTCATCGGTGAAGGGGGAGCGGGCGCAATCGACGTCACCGTTTCCGACGAGAACGGCTTACCCGCGGCCGGCGCGAGTGTGATCCTGACGCCTTCGCCGACGATCACGTTGACTCCGTCGACGTTCACCTTGGATGCGACGGGCCATCAGCAGGTGACGGTCTCGGCACCGCAGGTGAGCGCGGACACGGTGTACACGATCACGATCACGGCGACCCGCGGAGCCGTGTCGGGAACTTCGCAGATGACGCTGACGGTCCTGAACCTGCCGCCACCTCAGGGCAACGCCGGGTTCGACACGACTACGGTCGCCCTGATCGGCGGGGCCGTCGTCGGCACGGGCGCAGCTGGTGGCATCTACGTCGGACTCCGGCGCCGGGGGAGGAAGAAGCCGTAAGTCGCGGCCGCGGACGTCTCCCCCGGCGGACCGGGTCGCAGTCGAGCCCGACGACGCTGGAGAAGGTTGAAGTCG
>VBLZ01000016.1 GCA_005878515.1 Methanobacteriota archaeon
ATCTTTCTCCGCGAAGATCGAGATGAACTGGCCCGGCTCGAAGTCGAACACGGGCTCATTTTCGAAGGTGAAACGGATCAGGTAGGTCTGCGGAAACTTCGGGGCGATGTCGAAAACTTCCTTCACGATCACGGTGTGCTTGCCGGATCGGAACTTCACGGGGGTCTCTTGAACGGCGGGTTTCGGCACCGCTAACGCCTTCGCCGGAGCCGTCCCGCGAATCATACCAAGTTGGGCACCCAGCAATCCAATTTAAACATTTCTTACGTAATGTGAAAGTGCGCGAGTCAGCGTTACGCGGCGTGACCGTAGGGCGCTTATCGAGGCTTCTCGAGGAACACGTTGGCGTACAACAGGCCCGCGACGATCGCGCCGATGAACGGCCCGATCCAATAGACGTACCAGTTGTCGAAGAACTGCGCGACGATGGCCGGCCCGAACCACCGCGCGGGATTCATCGCCGCACCCGTCAAGGGTCCGCCCATCATGATGTCGAGCGCGATGGTCAGCCCGATCGCCAGGCCCCCGACCGCATTGAAAGAGCCTTTGGGATCGATCCCCGTGCCGTATACAACGGAGACCAGGAAGAACGTCAGGATGGCCTCGACCAGGATGGCCGTTCCCCAGCCGACCGCCGGTCCGAGGGCCGGAGTGCCGAGGTGGTACGTCTGCCACTCCTGAGCCGGAAACACTCCGAGGAGGGCGACCGCGGCGACCGTCGCGCCGAGCAGTTGCGAGGCCCAGTAGAGGAGGGCCAGCCGCAGAGAGATTTGCCGACCGACGAGGGCCCCGAGCGTGACGGCCGGATTGAAATGCCCGCCGGAGATGTGCGCGAACGCGGACGCCATCACGCCGATCGCGAGTCCGTGCGCAAGGGCGATGAGCAGGAGATCCGTCCCGCCCGTGGAGATGATCGCCCCCGCGCCGATGAAAATCAGCGTAAAGGCGCCGACGAATTCCGCGACTCCCTTCCGCCACGCGGCGATCGCCATCTCGCGCCTCCCCCGGCGGCGTAGCGGCGCCGTCTATTTGTAGTTTATTCGGCGGGCCGACGAGACCGCATCACCTAATGTATGACGCAGAGCCGCGGTCGAACCCGGGAACGAACTCGAGTGCCAGCTGAGACGGCTGCCACGCCGCGTCCGGGAACACGAGGTTCGGGAAGAACCGCGCGGTGTCGGCAGAGATCTGTGTGACGAGATGGTCGATCCCGAACAAGGTCTCCAGGACTCGATGCGCCTGCTCGCGGCACACCCGCTCGTCGACGAAGCCGACGGAGTGCAGGTACTCGTGCAGGAGGACGTAGAACGCGTAGGGCTTGTAGAGCTGCGGGTTCGTCTCCTGAATTCGAAGGAGCGGAACTTTGTTCATCACGATCACGTTGGTCGCAACCGGATAGAACGCGCCGAGGAATCCCTGCGGATGATTCCCGAGGTCGGCCAAGGCGAGCATGAGGCCCGCTCGCGTGCGTCCGAGGACGGCCTCGACGGCGCGCTTCACGAGCTCGAAGACGTCGGCGAGGGTCCGCGCCTGGTCCAGCTTCGCGCTGAAGTCCATCGGTTGTCGAACTCGTTCGTCCGTCTTAAGACATTGCTCGACGGCTTTCGCGAGAGAACTGACGGGAGTGCGTCGGTTCAGGTCGATGGTGGGGCAAGGGGTGCGGCGCGCGTGAATACCACCGTTGGGAAAACCAATGAAACCTTTATCCGAGCGCATACCGACGGCAGTCCGAAGCCCACCGGGACAGTCAGGACCTCCCCATGGTCGCGCCCTCGCCGTATTACGCCGGATCGCCCGTCCGACGATCCGCTCCGGGCCTCCCGTTCGGCTGGGGCGCCGTGACGGTCCTCCTGGTCGGAGCCGCTCTCCTGATCCTCGGAATCCTGCTGATCCTCTACGGGTTCCTCAACTTCCTCACGGGGACGATCGGCCAAGCGACGAGCTCGTCCTTCTCGGTGACCGAGTTCTTCCAGTCGTTCTTCGGCGCGGTCATGCTGTTCGTGATCGGAGGCGTCCTCGCCGGCATCGGAGGGTGGCTGGTCCGCCTCTGGTGGATCTTCCTCCTCGTCGGCGTCGTGACCGGCGCCGGAAATGTGGCCAACACAGCCCGCGGTCGGGCGGAGCAAACGTCGGATGTCCGTGTGCGCTGCCGCAACTGCGGCCGCCTGAACCCTGAGTTCGTCCAGTTTTGCATGGCCTGCCAGCAGCCCGTGTGAACGTTCTCGGCTGCGGTTCGGAACCTATTTGAGCCCGCGGCGGGGTTCGCGCGGACCGATGGGGCTCGTCACCCGGTTTGCCCGGCAATGGGTCGCCGGGGAGACGATGGCCGACGCGATTCGGGTCGCGAAAGAAGCGAACGCACGCGGGCTCGACGCGCTGGTAAACCACCTCGGCGAGCACTACCGCGAGAAAGCACCTGTCGAGTCGACGAGGCACGAATATCTGCGCTTGCTCGGGACGATGCAATCCGAGGGAATCCGCGGCGAGGTGAGCATCAAGCCCACCCAGTTCGGAGTGTTGATCGATCGGGCTTACGCGCTCTCCGAGATGATCCCAATCCTCGAGGCGACCAAGGCACTGGGGCGAGTCCTCTGGCTCGATATGGAGAGCGCGCATACGACCGACGATGCCATCTGGATCTGTCAGGAGCTTCTCGGCCAGTACGACCGGGTCGGGATCTGCCTCCAGGCGAACCTGAAAAGGACGGCCGATGACTTGAACCGACTCCTCGAGGCCCACGCGCGTGTCCGTCTTGTGAAAGGCGCGTACCAGGAGACGCCGGACATCGCCTACCGGACGCGGTCGGAGATCGACCGCGCGTACCTCGCGCACCTGGAGACGCTCTTCACGAAAGGCCGGGATTTTGCGGTGGCCAGCCACGACGGTCGAATGATCGAACGCGCCCTTGCCCTGGCGAAGGTGCATCCCACCCCGTTCGAGTTCGCAATGCTCCAAGGAGTCCGCGATCCGCTGAAGATCGAGCTCGTGAAATCGGGACACCGCGTCGCCGAATACATCCCCTACGGCCCGAACTGGCTCCCGTACTTCACCCGGCGACTCCGCGAGCGCCCGCGCAACGTGATCACAATGATCCGCTCCTTTGTGAGTGGGTGACACAGCTTTTTCTTCCGTCGCCTCCTTTTCGAGAGCGTGAACCGTCGCGCCTTCACGCGCACGATGCGAATCCTCGAGTCCCGGTACTCGATCGACGATTGGAGCCGCGGGATGACGTCGTTCGAGGTCCTCATCTCAACGATCTTGTCGCAGAACACGACCGTCGCCAACGAACGCCGCGGCTTCAAGGACCTCCGGTTGCGGGTCGGGGCGATCACCCCGCAAAGAATCGCACAGACGCCGGAGGCGGAGATCGCAGCGGCGATTTGGCACGCGGGTCTTGCGGAGCAGAAGGCGCCGCGAATCGTCGCAGTCGCTCGCACGCTGGGGGAGGGTCGCGGTAATCGTCTCGAACGGATTCTCGAGTTGCCGACCGACCGCGCGCGGCAGGAACTGATGGCCCTCCCCGGTGTAGGGCCCAAGACCGCCGACGTCGTCCTCGCGATGGCTGCCGGCCATCCGACATTCCCGGTCGACACCCACATCGCTCGCATTGCCCGACGGTGGAACCTGGTTCGCCGAACGGATTATGAGTCCATCCGGGCGGCTCTGGAACGATGGACGCCTCCGGGAAAACGGAAGGCCTGGCACCTCGCGATCATCGCCCACGGCCGCACGCTCTGCAAGGCCCGGAATCCGCGATGCAGCGAGTGTCCGGTTCGACGCGATTGTGATTGGTACCGGCTCAGGAGGACCCGAGCCCAACGGTCGCGCCGCGGCACGTCGCTGCGAGCGACAAAGGATTAAGAGCGTCGTGAGATTAGCGCGCGAAGGCGTTCTCGGTGGCCGTCATCTCGGACTATATCCATTTGATGAAGCTCCGCATCGACGCCCTCCTGCTGCTCGTGGCCGCCGCCGGGTACGTCGCCACGAGCGGCATCGCCGTGGATCTCTGGCGTTTCAGCCTCTTGATGATCGCCGGCCTCCTCGGGGCCGGAGGGGCCAGCGCGACGAACCACTACCTGGACCGAGATCTCGACTCGGTCATGCACCGCACCCGGACGCGGCCATTGCCGCAGCACCGCATTGAGCCTCCCGCCCATGCGCTGGCGTTCGGCGTGGGACTGCTCGCGCTGAGCCTCGCGATCGCGGGACTCGGAATCAACCCCTTGACGGCCGTCATGATCGGGCTCGGTTACGCGGTCTACATCGGGGTCTAC
>VBLZ01000017.1 GCA_005878515.1 Methanobacteriota archaeon
ATGGGGAAGGTCGTGGACTACCTCGAATTCGCCGACGAGGGCCACTGGCCCCGCAAGACGTCGAACCAGATCCGGCTGAACGAGCGGGCGCTCGGCTGGCTTACGCAGTATCTGCCGGACCGCTGACCTTAGAGGCTCGCGCGGATCGCCTTCAGGAGCCAGTCAATGATCTCCGGATCGGCCTGAGTTCCCATCGTCCCGATCCGGATCGTCTTCCCTCGCAACGGCCCGAGACCGCCGGAGATGTAGATGTTGTGCTCGTCCCGGAGCCGCCGGACCAGACGGTTCGCGTCCACGCTGGCGGGAGGGGCGAAGCACGTGACCGTGTTCGATAAGAGGTTCGCGGATCCGAGGGGCGAGAAACCGAGTTGGCCAAGCCCGTCGCGCAACCGAGCCGCGACCTTCGCGTGACGGGCGATGCGGGCTTCGAGGCCTTCTTCCTTCAGAAGAAGGAGGGCGCGATGGAACGCGTAGAACAGGTTCGAGGAAATCGTCGTGGGCGTGGGATGCCAATCTCCCCATTCCCGCTCGTACCGGTCCCAGGTGTAGAGATTGAGGTACCAGCCCTCGACGGTCTTCGGATCCGTGGACTCCCACAGCGAGCGCGCGACTGCGACCGGCGCGATGCCCGCGGGCGCCGCGATGCATTTCTGGGACGCACTGAACGCCGCCTCGATCCCGAGTTTGGCGAACGGGAGGGGGAGGCCGCCCAGGGAAGAGACCGCGTCGACGATGACCGCCGCGTCTACGGCGTGCGCGGCCTCGACGATCGGCTCGAGGGGGTTCGTGATGCCGGTCGACGTCTCGTTGTGAACCACCGCGACGGCCTTCGTCGGAGTCTTGAGCGCCTCTCGCAACGCCGGGATGTCGGGGCCCGCGCCCCAGTCTGACGAGACGACATCCGCCTTCACGCGATGGGTTTGCAGGACCTCCCGCGTCCGTTCCCCGAAGAACCCATTGGACACGACGACCACGCGGTCGCCCGGTCGCAAGAACGTGTACGCGAGGGCCTCGAGGCCGGCGTGACCCGGGCCGGCGATCGGTAGCACATGGCCGTCGCCGGAAGACCACAGATAGCGCAGCATCTCCCGGGTCTCGCCGTGGGCTTTGACCCATGCATCACCGTAGTGAGGCATCGCGGGCTTCGCGAGTTCTTCGAGCACGCGAGGAGGCAGCGGGACGGGCCCCGGGATTAACAGAAGACCCGGTTCCATGGAACCGGTCAACGATGGGTGGGACGCTACTTCAAACTGTCCCGACACGACTTGTCACGGAACACAAGAGCACGGTCAGTCGCGGATTCCGTCCTCGGAGACGCTGAAGACCGCTTCGGCCTCGGGCAGGTTCGGGGAATCGATCAGCCGGGCAATCCGCTTCCCGCCTTTCGACTTGCGCAGGTAGACCCGGAACGTCGCGCTGTGGCCGACAATGTGCCCGCCCACGGGGCGGGTCGGATCCCCGAAGAAGGCATCGGGCTGTCCAGGTCCAACGCATCGGCCATCTGTCGGATTCGCTCGGGTCGGAAGGTCTGCTCCGTGTCGATCCACACGACGTCTCCGTTCAGCCCCCCGTCATCCTCCGACCGGGTCACGTTGACCGCGAGTTGGTGGCCGATCTGTGACTTGCCGGCCCCAAATTCACCATAGGCCTCGGTGATCGCTTGGCTCTCGAGACCGCCGCCCAGCAGTTCGTCCAGGGCCTTCGAACAGGTCGTGAGCTTCGCGACGGACTTGCGACGCTCGAGGATGACGTCCCCGGTCTCGAAGCCGCCGATGTCGACGGCCTCGCGCGCCGCGATGATGATCTTCTGAGCCACGTTCGTGCCGATCTCGGCGGCATCCGCGACCATCGTGGGCGAGGCCACCGCCAGCCCCATGAGATCCGTGAATCCGGCCTCTTTCAGCTTCTCCGCGGTCGCGGGGCCGACTCCGGGAAGCTCCTCGATGGCTTTCACTGCGACAGCCACCTTTTCACCTCTCTTCCCCTCATCCTTGGCCATACTTAAGGCGGTAACACGGGGAGATGGGTGAAACTATCGTTTTCTTGCGAGAAAAGGAAGAAGAACGTGGACCGTCGGCGAGGTGCTGGCGTGGACCTCGTCTGCCGCCCACCGTTCAACCGTCTTCTTTTAAACGCGCGGAATCCCATCCTCTCAACGATCAGGGATCGCCATGGCGAGCACTCCGGTCGAGCCACCCGTGCCCATTGTTCCGTTCAAGAACTGCCCGATCGCGACGAGCCTAGGGGTCCTCGGTCGGAAGTGGAGCCTGCTCATCATCCGAGACATCGGTTGGAAACGGGCCGACCGGTTCAACGCCCTCCTTCGGACGATTCCGGGCCTCACGCCCCGGATGCTCGCCCTTCGGTTGAGTGAGCTCGAGGACGCCGACATGATCCACCGGATCGAGACACACAACTCCCCCAAACTGGTCCGATGGGCGCTCACGAAGAAGGGAGAGGACATCATGCCCGTCTTGATGCGCCTCGTCGCGTTCGGATCCCGATGGTTCCCGGAACGGATCTTCGAGGACGAGCGGCCGCGCACGCTCGCCGAGATCTATCCCGAGAACGGCGGAAACCATCCGTGGATCACGGGTGCGCCCGACTAGCCGCATCGCTCACTATACTTTCTTTCACGTGGGCTCTCATCCGGCCGATTCAACATACCGTCGCCTGATGGAGACCGAGGATCGAGGATGGGGCGGACTCTACCGCGCGGGCGGCATCGCGCTGATCGTCGCGGGCATCCCGGTCCTGGTCACGCTGCCGATCATCCCGATGATCATCCCGAGCCTCGCCCCCGCCAGCGTCCCGCTGATCGTCGCGGGCATCCCGGTCCTGGTCACGCTGCCGATCATCCCGATGATCATCCCGAGCCTCGCCCCCGCCAGCGTCCCGGCCGGCCTGGACAGCATCCACTCCCAGAGTGTTCTGTACGGGGCGACGTGGGACCTGTATCTCGTCAGTGACCTGCTTTACCTGATTCCGTTCGCGGCACGCTATGTGGTCCTGAGGCTTCACCATCGCGTGGCGGCGCTGATCGCCCTCATCTTCAACTCGTTGTTCGTGACGATCGACGTCGCGGTCGACATTCCGCTCCGATTATCGCTGATTAGCTTGAGCAATGCGTACACCGCCGCAAACCCGGCGGGGCAAGGCGCGTACATCGCGACCGCCCAGTTAGCCATGGATCTCGCGAACATCACGGCGCTCATCGCGACATTCGTCCAGTTCTCCGCGGTCATCCTCGTGAGCTACGCGATGCTGCGCGAGACGCCGTTCCGACGGAGCGCCGCGTACGTGGGCATTGTCGGTGGAATCGTGGCGCTGCTATTCATCCCGACGTTCGTCCTCGGTTCCCCGCTCTCCGGGCTGTTCAACCTCGCCGGCTTCGTCCTGCTGTTCATCTGGAGCGTCATGGTGGGTTGGACGCTCTATCGACTCCGGTAGCAGCGATCCGGTTCGTGACCGTCGACGCGAGGCAGATTTTTCCACCGGCTCGCCATCCGAGGTGCGATGCCGGGCCGCTTGTCCTTCGATCGGGTCGCGGCGATCTACGACGAAACGCGCAGCCTCGCACCCCGGGCAATGGCGCGGGTCCTCGCGGTCCTCGTGGACGAACTCCACGGCAAACGGGTCCTCGAGATCGGGGTCGGCACGGGCCGATATGCGGTACCGCTGCAGAAGAGCGGAATCCGCGTGGTTGGGGTGGACATCTCGAGGAAGATGGTCGAGATCGGCCTCGCAAAAGGCCTGCGGGATGTGATCTTCGCGGACGCCGCGCGCCTTCCGTTCAAATCGGGTTCGTTCGACGTCGGGACGACGAACCATGTCCTCCATCTGATCCCGGACTGGCGGGATGCGCTAAGCGAAATCGCTCGGGTTACCCGCGACATGTACTTCACGGTCATCGAGCGCTCGGACCGCGTCGACACGATCAAACGGGAGTACGACGCACTCGTGAAGGGAGCCGGCTACGATTGGAGCCATCCGGGGCTCCACGAGAAGGACTTGCCCGGACTCCTCAAACCGGACTTCATCATGCCGGTCGGCCCGTTCCGCGAGACGCTCCTCGCGGACTCCACCCTGAACGAACTCGCTCGGCGGACCTACTCGTCGCAATGGGATGTCCCCGAGGAGGTCCACCGCAAGGCAATGGAGCCTCTCCGTACCAAGTGGAGGGGTAAGGAATTCCAACTGTCGTACACCCTCGAAGTCACGTTCTGGCGCTCGGAAAGGCTGCCGGAAATCGCGGCGGATTAGAGGTCGTGAGGCGCGCCCGCGAACGCCACGAGCGCGTCTTTCTCGAGGAAGTGGAGCGTCCCTGGGATCACGAGACTATGGGGCGGCGGCCCGAGGTCGCGGTCCGCGAGTTCGCCGATGGGTCCCGCTAACGCACGCACCTCGGGTGAACCGACCCGGCTCAGGACGCATGCGAGGGTGTGCGGACCGAACTGCGTCGTCCTCAGGGCAGAGGCCATCTGCAGGAGCGAGGCGATCGCATCCCGCGGCGGAAGGAACGTCCCATCCTCCCGGAGATCCAGGAGGACGAGCGTGTGGAGCCCCGCGGTCCGGTTCGCGAGGATCGCTTCGAGGGGGCTCGTTGGCGCGAATCCCGGAGCGGGGAACGGGATCGTCGTCGCGCGACCGAACTTGTATGCTTGGAGGCCTAACGCCCCCGCGGCCGACGTCAGAATCGAGACTCCGTGGACGATGCGCGTGCGAATCTTGGAAGCCGCCGCACGTAGACGGAGATCGACGTGGGTCGTGGCCGTCATCGGATCGCCCGGGACGAGGAACGCGACCGCGCCCTTCGCGGCCGCGGCGAGGAGGACCTGGCCGTCCTCCACCTCCTGGCGGGTAAGTCGACGAATCTTGCGGTCGATGAGTTTCTCCACGGCTTCGAGCGACACGCCGGGTAGGGCCGACGTGTAGAGCTCGGCGAACACGAGATCGGCCGACCGAGCCTCGTCAAGTCCGCGAAGGGTAATCCCCTTCTCGCCGTCCAGCCCGAGTCCGATGAAGACGAGCTCCCCCATCGAAGCGCGAGGATAGCGGGAAGGCTATTCTCCTTTCCTCCGAAAACCCTTAACCGCGTGCCGCGGAATCGTGGACCGTGCGCGCGTGGTGTGTCGTCGTTCCGCGGGAGCGCGGGGAAGAAATCCGACGTCGGCTCGTGGGTCTGGGCGTCTTGCACAAGCATCTGCGCATCGTCCGGGAAGGAGACCGACTATTCATCCCGACGACGGCGAGGGTGGATCTCGACTTTCCAACGGAACAGCGGGAATTCGGCGAGGGATTCGTGGCCATCCGGAGCTACAAAGACGTCGTTGACGTACCGGAGTCGCTCCGCCGATCGCTTCCCAGCTCGTTCGACGTGATCGGAGACATCGCTGTCCTGAAAATCCCGAGCGAGATGCAGCGGTATCGCGGGGAGATCGGCCGGGCGATCCTCCGGTGGAATCCCACGCTCCAGGTCGTCGTGGAGGACCGCGGGGTGAAGGGGGAGCGCCGGGTTCGATCGATCGACGTAATCGCCGGCGAACGACGCACGACGACGGTGCACACGGAACACGGCCTTCGCTACGCGGTCGATCTGGCCCAAGCGTACTTCAGCCCTCGGCTTGCCTCGGAACGCCAACGGATTGCCAATCAGGTCCTCGCGGGCGAAATTGTCGCCGATCCCTTCGCCGGGGTAGGCCCGTACGCCATCCTGATTGCGAAACGACGTCGGCCCAAGATCGTCCACGCCTCCGACGTGAATCCCGCCGCGGTCGCGTTGCTCCGCGCGAACGTCGGGGCCAACCGAATCGACCGGGTCGCGACGTACGAGGGCGATGCCCGCCAAATCTTGGAGCAGATCCGGCCCGTCGACCGCGTCATCCTCGATCTGCCGCACACGGCGTTCGACCACCTGGGCCACTCGTTCGCGGCTCTCGGGGCGCGCGGCGTGGTCCACGTCTATCGAATCTTGGAACGGGCCGACGAGCGTGCCGCGGCGGACCGCATTCGAGCCATCGTCGCACAGGCTGGGTTGGAGGTCACGGATCTTCGGCTCCACACGGTCCGTGCATACTCTCCCACGCAGCAGCACGTGGCGTTCGACGTCACGGTCGTTCGAGGGTCACGCCGCGCTGGCCTTGGTACGTCCCCGAGCGTTTCTCATAGGTCTCGGATGAAGTCGACTCCAACGACAGGAAGACGATCTGGGCGAACCGTTCGCCAATCGGCACCTCGAGGACCTCGGAAGCGCCGTTCAACGCGCCGAAGGTGAGGGTGCCGGAGAAGCCCGCATCGATCATCCCGAACATCGCCAGAACGCCCCGGCGAGCCCACGTCGTTCGGAGCCAGAGCTGGCCCGCGACGTGCCGGCCGAGGCCGACCGACTCCCGCGTGCTCACGGCAAACCGGGTCATCGGCGGAACCTTCGCGACCCCGCGGCTCGTCCGGACGTTCGAGGACGGGACGAGGACTTCCTCGATCGTCACGTCGTATCCGTTCGGCGTCAGGTTCGCCTCGTCAAACGGCTCGATCCGAAGCTCCCCTTTCGCCATGTACCGGCGGATGTCGCCGTCCGAGAGCACCGCCATCGGGTCGAGTATCCAAGCGTCGCCCATTAAGGATTACGAGAATCAGCAGTGAGAGGCGGGTCACAGCCTATTTACGGCGCGCTCAAGTCGGACGGGTCAAGGACAACACAGGAGACCCAACCATGTGCGCTATGACCTTGGAACGCCAACCCGGCCGAGAAAGCTGCCCGCACGCGGACGCCGAAATGATCGGCTCCAACGTGAATGCGGAGTTCATGCGGTGCAGGGCCTGTAATCAGATCTTCGTCCTGCAAGCCGGCCGAGTGTGGGCGATTCGCTCTACGCGCGCGCCGGTCTACGCGATCCGCTGATCGCCGGGCCGATTCTTCCCCGCAGCCTCCGAAAGTTTATGCGAATAGCGCAGCTTAGGCCGCGGGAGGCTGCCCGATGGACTTTCGGTTGACGGACGAGCAGAGGCTCGTCCGCGACAACGCGCGGGATTTCGTCGATCGAGAGCTCATCCCGCACGTCCGGGAATGGGAGGAGAAAGGCGAGATCCCGAAGGCCTTCTACCGCAAGATGGCGGGCCTCGGTTTCCTCGGCGCCCCCGTGCCCGAGAAGTACGGCGGGGCGGGGATGGACTACGTCTCGTTCATGCTGCTCGTCGAGGAGATCAGCCGCGGTTCGTCCTCCGTGCGGACGACGGTCTCGGTCCAAACGTCCCTGAGCGAGACGTCCCTCATGTGGTTCGGCTCGGAGGCGCAGAAGGAGACCTGGCTCGTGCCGCTCGCGAAGGGGGAGCGCCTCGGAGCCTGGGCGATCACGGAGCCGGAGGCGGGGAGCGACGCGGGGAACCTGGCAACGACCGCGCGTCTCGACGGAAACGAATGGGTGCTGAACGGCCAGAAACGGTTCATCTCGAACGGG
>VBLZ01000018.1 GCA_005878515.1 Methanobacteriota archaeon
TGGCCCAGGGCGATTTCGACGCGACGAAATTCGTCGGCCCCATGGCGGGCAAACCGATGAGCGCCCTGGTGGAGAATCTGACCGCGGGAACCGCCTATGTCAACATTCACACGGACGATGGCGTCGCTCCCCCGAACACGGGACCGGGCGACTTCCCGGGCGGCGAGATCCGCGGGCAGGTCAAACCGACCGACTGAGTTGACCTCCGAGTCCAGCGCGTTTCCTTGGTTGGCCCCGGCTGTTACCATTTCGAGTCGAGTCTGAGCAACGTCGCGTAGCCGTCCTGAATCTTCTGGGTCACCGGGCCGGCAGCGTCGAGCCGGTGCCCGTCGACCGAGGCGATGCCGAGCACGCCGACCCCGCTGCCCGACAAGAACACCTCGTCTGCGCCGCGCAGCCGATCCAGCGAAACGGACGTCTCCCGCGCATGAATCTTGGCCCCCGCCGCAATCTCGAGGACTGCACTGCGGGTGATTCCGGGAAGCGCCCCCTCGTATGTCGCCGGCGTGAGGAGGGCGCCGTCCGAGACCAGGAACACGTTCCGCGCGGTCGTCTCGACGACGCGGCCTCGTTCGTTGAGGAGGAGCGCATCGAACGCGCCCTCGGCCTCGGCTTCCCGGAGGGCAACCGATTCGGCGACGCGGGAGATCGACTTGATTTGGCTCAGCGGACCGGACAATCGCCGCACGGTGGCGGCGACGTGCAGCGCGGGTCGCGGTGGAATCTCCGGGAGCGCGCGCGTCGTGATCGTCGCCATGCCACGAGTCGTGGACCGCTCGCCGGCGATGATTGTCATTCGTAAGAGGCCCTCGACGACGCCGTTGCTCTCGACGACCTTCCGTGCTCCTTGGCGGAGGTCGTCAACGCTCCAGGGGGGCTCGATGCGGAGCACCTCGAGACCGACCCGCAGCCGCTCGAAGTGGGCATCGATTCGGAAGGGCGCCCCGCCGTGGATCCGGACCGTCTCGAAGCATCCGTCGCCGTACAGGAAGCCGCGATTCTGCGGCGAGATGCGCGCGTCGTCCTCGGGGATCAAGGCGCCGTCAAGCCACACGGAGGCCGTCCGGCGTCACCTCCACGCGGTCGTGCGTGAGGGCCTCCGCGTGTCCGCGGAGCTTGTCGAGCGTTTCGCGGTACTCCGCCTCCGGGTCCGAGTCGGCGACGATCCCGCCTCCGACCGCGAAATAGGCCGTCTCGCCGATGACCGTCGCCGTGCGAATCGCGATGTTCCAATCGATTGAGCGATCCCAGGAGACGTAGCCGATCGCGCCCGTGTAGACGCCGCGCCGATGCGGCTCGAGCCGCTCGATGATCTCCATGGCCCGCGGCTTCGGCGCACCCGTGATCGAGCCACCGGGAAACGTGGCCCGCAAGAGCCGCGGGATGGTCACGTCGTCCCGGAGGCGTCCCCGGACGACGCTTTCCAGATGATGCACGTTCGGGAGAGAACGAAGCCCCTGCAAGACCGGCACATGGACGCTGCCAAACTCGCAGATTTTGCCGAGGTCGTTCCGCTCCAAGTCGACGATCATTACGTTCTCCGCGGCGTCCTTCTCGCTCGCGAGGAGTTCCTGAGAGAGTCGCTCGTCCTCCGCTTGCGTTCGACCCCGGGGCCGGGTCCCCTTGATCGGACGGGTTTCGACATCCCGGTCCCGAACGCGGAGGAACCGCTCGGGACTCGCGGACAAGAGGCGGTGATCTCCCGCTTCGAGGAATCCTCCGAACGTCGATGGCGTGCGCGCCCGGAGGCGCTCGTACGCGGCGGCGGGCGTCCCTCGGAGCGGAAGCGCGACACGATGGGACAGATTGACTTGGAAGATCTCGCCCTCGACGATCGCCCGTTTCGCTTCCTCGATCGTGTGGACGTAGTCCTCCGAGGCGAGCGGGTCGATCGGTCGCGGGTCAGGAGGCACCGCGAGGTCGTCCGGAATGGGCGGGGGCTCGTATTCGATTCGGGTCCGCGGTGCGACCACGAACGTCTCGCCCCAGAGCCGGTCGATGATGTAGACCCGAGGATACACCGCGAGATGGATGTCTGGGATTTGCAGGTCCGCGGGTTTCTCATCGGGCACGTGCTCAATCAATCGACCGAGGTCGTACCCGAAATACCCCACGGGTCCCCCGAGGAACGGGTACGAAGGTTTGCCCGCCGTCGCCCTCGGTAGGCTGTCAATGAACCGCTCGAGCGCGTCGAGCGGATTTCGATCGGTCGAGCGTTCGCCCCACGGCGTCGCGTACGCCGCTCGCGGCCCACGGCTTCGAAACCATCCGACCGGATCGGATCCGAGGAACGAGTACCGAGCGAGTTCCGGCTCCGGCAACGAGGAGTCGAGAAAGAAGGGCCATCGACCGCGTTGCGCCCGATGAAACAGAGCAATCGGCTCCTTCCGGCCGATCGGACGAACCGTGAGCCGTAGTTGCTCCGGCATCGAGGGGGGCATCGACCGAGCGCATCTGAGGCTTTGGGTGCACGACCGCGGCTCAGAGCCGCAATGAGAGGCGCTCACTGGAGGAGCTCGATCCAGATCCCATCAGGGTCCTTGAGGTAGACTTCGGTTCCCTCGGAGTCCTCCGGAGGTACGGCGGGCTTCGCTCCTTTTCGGATCAATTCACGGTAGGCTTTCCTAACGTCTGCGACGACGAACGCGAGATGGTCCATCTCCTCACCCTTCCGATAGGGAGAATGGAACCGGCTGCCCGCGGGATACCAGTTCAGCTCGAGTTTTTGGCGAGAGCCGGCTCCCACGAGCTGCACGTACTTGCCACCGTGGCGCATCGTCCCTTGGTTCACGACCTTCATTCCGATGGCCTTCGTGTAGAAAGCGAGGGACCGGTTGAGGTTCCGAACGCGAATGCCCGTGTAGTAGAATCGATACTTCATGGGGAGTGCAACCCCGGATGGCGGTATGTAGTTGCCACCGTCATTCGGCGGACGTGGCCCCTTTCCTCTCACGATGATCGTCCCGCCCATCATGGGATGAAACGTGCAGTAGCACGGATACGTCCCCGCTTGGGTGAACGTGTGGCTCCACGTGGCGCCGGTCAGCGTGCCGGAGTCGAAGAGGCTCGCGTTCGTCCGACTTTCGACCGCCACAGACTGGTCGCACCGTGCAGGCGGAGATCATGCCGATACGCTCGGCGCCTCGATCGCGGCGCAGACCGCGTCGAAGTCCCAGAGCCCCGCGGGCTTCGCCGCCTTCGCCTTCAGATGGTCGAGGTGGCCGGCTTTCGCGAGGAGCTGCACGATCCACGCCGTGTAGGCGGGCGATCCGGTCGCACCCGGCGAATTGTAATTCACGACATGGAACGAGTGGGGCCCGGGGATTTCGATCGCTTCCTTAACGAAGTTCCCGTGTGGGTCGACGACCTGAGCTCGCACGCCCGCGGTCCCCGGTCGCGTGAGATACTTCACGCGGAGGGCCGGGAGGAACTCCTGGACCCGCTTCGCCATCGCCCGTTTCGAGATCGATGAGGCCCATTCTTCCGTGGCGAGCGTCAGGAAATCCGGATTGACGAGAGCGGCGAGTTTGTTCCCGACCGGGCGTTCGAACAACTTCTGCACCGCCTCCGCCGGATCGTCGAAGAGTCCGTGGTATGTGTACGGCCCGGGGACTGGGACCGCGTTGGGGCCGATCTCCCGCCGGCCGTCCGCGCGGACGATCCAGTGCGGATCGAGGAACGGCAGCTCCGGGTGGCGCGGGACCGTGTAGATGTTCCGACCGCACAGGTAGTGCCAATCCGGGCCGACCTCCCAGTATTCGCCGCGGAAGTGGAGGTCCGTGTATTCCCGCCCGACGCCGAGCGCGTGCGCGATGTCGATCGAGTGGCCGCCGGCCGCATTGATCAGGAATCGCGTCGGAAGCGGCTCGTCCTGGAGGGCGACGTTCACGCGAATCTTCCCTCGCGGGTCGACGTAGACCCGGTCCGTCGCGATCTCTCGCACAAGACGAATCTCCAAGTGGTCCCCCGCGACGTCAATCGACTCGACCTCGGATCCGAGGAGGAATTTCGCGCCCGCCCGTTCCGCTTCCTCGCGGAGCGCCTGTGTGAACGCCGGGTAGTCGACGGCCGTGTCCGTCTTCGACCAGATGGCCCCGTAGCAGCGTACGTTCGGTTCGAGCCGCCGCACATCCTCGGCGGTCAGCAATG
>VBLZ01000154.1 GCA_005878515.1 Methanobacteriota archaeon
CGCGTTCCGAGGCGAGGCTGATCAGTTCTTCCTTGAGCGTGGTCTGCAAATCGACGAACGAGTCGTGCTGTGCGGCGGACTCCTTCTGGCGGGAGTACATCTCCTCGCTGATCTTGAGCATCTCCCGCTCGCGCGCCTCGAGGGAGTTGAGTCGCTCGTTCTGGAGCTTGATGAGTTCTTCTTCGCGCTTCGCCAGCTTCCGGTCGCGGTCCGCCATCCCGCGTTCCATGACCGAGAGTCGGTCGATCGTGTCGGCGAGCGCGCGCTCGCGCTGCGCGGACAACTCCTCGCGCTCGACCAGGGCCTGGATCTTCCGTTCCGATTCTTTCAGGTGGTCCGTGAGGTCGTGCTCCAGGCGCTTCACCACCTCCTCGCGGTCCTTGACTCCCTTCTCCCGCTCGTTGAGCGTGCGGGCCCAGTCCTGGACGCGCCGCTCCTCGGCGGACGCCTTGTCGCGTTCCATCCGAATGCCCGCGATGTCCTTGTCCATCGACGTGCGGGCCGCGATGACCTGGTCCCTCTCCTGCGCGAACTCATCCCGCTCGGATTTCAGGCGGGTGGCTTGATTTTCAAGCGCCGCGTTCCGGGCTTCGAGCTCCGCGCGGAGCGTGTCCAGCTCCTTCTGGCGGGCATCCAATGCGTTCTTCGTTTCCCTCAGCTTCGAGGCCTGAGCCTTCACCGCGTCGAGGAGGACTGGGGAGGGCTTGTCGCTGGCCATGTTCGGTCACCGCCTGTTTCCAGGCAAAACGAACTGGTGCATCCGACGCTATATAAGCCGTCGTCCGCGGGAATCAAGGGTGAGAACAAAAGTTTCACCGGAGAGAAAAGACCGAAGGCGGCGCGATCGTGTTCTCTCGAGCGATCAACCGCACATCGAGTCGTCCCCGGCCGTTGCGGTCTCCTTCAGACCCAATTCTTGCCCCTCCATCCGTTTGTCAAGATGCGTCAGACAAACGAAAGACATTTATAGCCTAATTGTCGTGCAGCCGTCAGCACGCCTCCATGTGGAGGCGCACCGAAGGGATGGAACATGCCTGCACTCAAACAGATCTCGTTCGAGTACGCGCGGCAGATCGCCGCGGTGAAGGGCCTCCAGCCGAGCAAGGTTCGGGGCACGACCACGCTGCGGTTCACGAAGGGCGGCAGCGAGAAACTCCAGGTCATCACCTGGGATGAGTTCGAACGGACCGCCAGCGGCCGCGACCTCGCCGTATACGAGAGCGGCGGCTGGATGAAGCTGATGCGAAAGCACTAGGCCGCCGTCCGGCTCGGGAGGACCATGGTGGACCTGGCGTTCGGCGCCACCGCCATGGCCTCCATCTTCGCAATCGTCGATCCGCTCGGGGTGGTGCCGTTCTTCTCCGTCCTCACCGAGGACATGGACGCGGCCCAGAAACAGAACATCATTTCGAAGGCGTGCCTGACCGCGACGATCACACTCGGCGTGTTCGCGGTGTTCGGCCAATGGATCTTCGCGGGATTCGGATTCACGATTCCCGCGTTCCGTATCGCGGGCGGCATCGTCCTCTTCGGCGTCGCGTTTGAGATGTTGCGCGGCGAGCGGTCCCGCACGCGCCTCACCCAACAGGAACGCGAGGAGACGCTCGAGCGGGACGAGGTGGCCGTCGTCCCTCTGGGCATCCCCCTTCTGGCAGGGCCCGGCGCCATCACGACCGTCATGATCTTGATGTCATCTCCCGCCACCGCGCCGGAGGACAAGCTGTTCGTGTTCGCCGGCATCCTCGCCTCGGTCCTGGCCACGTACCTCTTGTTGCACAACGCCGACCGGATATTCCGAAGGATCGGGCGCGCGGGCACACGCGCGGTCGGCCGCGTGATGGGGCTTCTGATCGCCGCGATCGCGGTGCAATTCGTCATCGACGGCATCCTCGAGGTGGCGCGGATCCACGGAGTCCTTCTCTCGTAGAACCCCCATGCGCTTTTATGCGCGACCCAGCATGCGGTCCGCATGACGGTGGAGGAGCAGGTCCTCGCACGGATCCGACCGTCCCCGGAAGAGGAGGCCCGGATTGAGAATGTCGTCCGGGAACTCCTCGAGCGTCTCCGGGCCACGCTGAAGTCGAAGGGCTGGGACGCGAAGCCGTTCCTCGCCGGCTCGGTCGCGAAAGGCACGCACCTCACCGGCACGGAGATCGACGTGTTCGTCGCATTCCCGCCGGATCTCCCGCGTGCGGACCTGGAGGAACGGGGTTTGGCCCTCGGGACACTCCTCGACAAAGGCGCCCATCTCTACGCCGAGCACCCGTACACGCGCGGGTGGTACGGCGGATTCGAGGTCGAAATCGTCCCCTGTTATCGGATTACCGACGCGAGCCAGCGGATGAGCGCCGTCGATCGAACGCCGCTTCACGTGGATTACGTCCTGGGACGGGTCAAAGAGGGCCAGACCGATGAGATCCGCTTGCTGAAAGCGTGGGCGGAAGGCATCGGCGTCTACGGCGCCGAGGCGAAGATCCTCGGCTTCAGCGGCTATCTGTGCGAGCTGCTCGTCCTGAACTACGGGACGTTCCGAGGCGTGCTCGAAGGGAGCCTCGCATGGCGCCCGGGGATCGTCCTCGAACTGGACCGAGCGGCCGCGCGGACGTTCCCGGAGCCGCTGACCGTCGTGGACCCGGTCGATCCGAATCGCAACGTCGCGAGCGCGGTGAGCGTCGAACAGCTCGCCACGTTCGTCCACGCCGCCCGCGAATACATGCAGCGCCCGAGCGAGCGGTTCTTCTTCCCGCGTCCGCTGAAACCGCTTTCGCTCCCGAAGCTCCGGGCGATCGCGAAGAAACGGGCCGGGGGCCTCCTCGCGATCTCCGTTCCCGCACCCTCTGTGACGGAGGATGTCTTGTACCCGCAGCTCCGGAAGGGGCACCGGTCGTTCCTCGACCTGTTCCATCGGCACGCGTTCGAGGTGTTCGATTCGCGGTTCGACGTCGCGGGCAAGGAAGCGATTTTCCTCTTCGAGTTCGCCGTGGACTCTCTCCCGCGCGTGTCACGCCACCAGGGCCCCCCGGTGTGGGTGAAGAACGCGAAAGAATTCCTCGACAAATGGCAGCGAAGCCCGAAGACCATCGCGGGTCCATTCGTGCTCGGAGAGCGCTGGGCCGTCGACGTGGCGCGCGAGGCCACCTCCGCGTCGGCCCTCGCGAAGTCGAGATGGCGAGAGCTCAGCATCGGGAAAGACCTCGAGAAAGCTGCCCGCCAGACGATGCGGATCAGTGCAGGAGCGAGCGCCCTGCGCGCGGGCTATGCAGAGGCGTGGACCCGCCTGTTCGACAAGCGGTTCCCCTGGGAACGCTAGGGTGTCGCCACGACGTGGAAGGCGACAACGGTTGGGGGGTTGCCGCTCGTATCGACGGCGACAATCGTAATGTCGTACTCCGAAGTGGTCCACGGGAACGTCGCGTTGTACGTGCCGCCCAGGTAGGTTTCCTGCCGGTGACCGACACACTGGTTCGGACCCGTGACCAGAGTCGGGGTCGCGTTGTACGGCGTTTGCAGGTTCGGTGCGACCGTCACGTGCACGCTGCGGAGGCCGACGTTGTCGGACGCTCGGAACAGGAGGTAGAGGGAGTTGTTGCTCGCCCCCATGCTGAAGGCCGTTGAGGTTGTGTCGTGACAGAGCAAGGGTCCGGTGTATCCCGCGTGGTACGGTGAGATGGAAATCCCCTGGATCGTCGGGTCCGTATGGTCGCTGAACGGCGGAT
>VBLZ01000155.1 GCA_005878515.1 Methanobacteriota archaeon
CATGGATTCAAGTACGGACAACGCCCTGGCAGACCCCCGATGGCAATCTCGCGACGGCGACTTCCCTTTTGGCTAGTTCTCGCAACGGTGGCCGTCGCGCTCCAAGCCGCTTCCCTTCTTGTAGCCCCCACCACTCGGTACGAAATCGCTTGGGTGCGACCGTGCGCATCCGCGCAGGGGTCGGCGTGCTTGATGGGGATGCTTCAGCCAACCCATCCGTATCTCTGGCTCGGCGTCGGTCTCTATCTCGTTGGTGCAGCCGTGATGGCCTGCGCGATCTATGTGCACCGCCGCCCGGAGCGCCGAGTGCTTCAGGCCCCGGTGGGACGTCCCTAAGGCGACCGCCATTGGGCTCCCGCGAGGCGGATGCCCATCATGAACCAAACGATTATTACCGCGGCGGATGATTTCGCCTCGCCTGCGGTGGCAGGTGAAGGGATCCCCCCTCCATGTCCCTCCCGGCTAGGGAGCCCCCTCCCTCGGCAGATGGCTCGCTCCCCTTGCGATTTGACGATTCGGATCGGGACCTCCTCGCCCGCGCGTTCCGGTCTCCCGGCGACGGACCGCGCGCGTGGCGCTTGAACGGCGAGGCCCACCGGATCTCCCTCGTGGACGGATTCGACCGCCTCCTCGCGTGGCCGGTCCTGCACGGCGTCACGCGGTACGATCACCAGGTGCGCACGGCGCTCCGGGTCTTGCGCGACTTGCGCGGTCGAGCGATCCTAGCCGACGAGGTCGGCCTCGGCAAGACGATCGAAGCGGGGCTCGTCCTCAAGGAGTACGCCGTCCGCGGCCTCATCCATCGCGTCCTCATCCTCACCCCGGCCGCATTGACGGACCAGTGGCGGGAGGAGATGGAGACGAAATTCGCGCTGCCCTTCGCGGTCCTCCGGTCCATCCGGGATTGGGACCGGAAGCCGTTCGTCATCGCGTCCATGGACACCGCGAAGCGCGAGCCCCATCGGCGTGCGGCCCAGGCCCGGCCGTGGGATCTCATCGTCGTGGACGAGGCCCATCGACTCAAGAACCGCTTCAGCCTGAACTGGCGCTTCGTGGCCGGGCTCTCGAAGAAGTACATGCTGCTCCTGACCGCGACTCCGGTCCAGAACGACATGGACGAGCTCTTCAACCTCGTCACCCTCCTGAAACCCGGCCAGCTGCACACGTACGATCGGTTCCTCGAACGGTACGTGGCGAGCCCGGACCGGCGGGTACCGATGCGGGTCTCG
The DNA here is from genome assembly GCA_005878515.1 of Methanobacteriota archaeon. GTDB lineage: Archaea > Thermoplasmatota > Thermoplasmata > RBG-16-68-12 > RBG-16-68-12 > RBG-16-68-12. The sequence goes on from VBLZ01000155.1 coordinate 1,230, forward strand.
GAGCTGCGCGGGCGCCTCCGGGACGTGATGGTCCGCAACCGCCGCGGCATCGCGTTCACGTTGCCTCCGCGACGCGTGCACAGCCTCGCGGTCCGCCTGAGCCCCGCGGAACGTCGGCTCTACGACGACGTCACGGACTTCGTGCGGGACGCCTACTGGTCCGCATCCGGTCGGTTGCCGTGGACCGCGCGCTTGACCTTGATTGTCCTGCAACGCGAGATCGGGAGCAGCACGTTCGCGGTGGCGGAGACCCTGCGACGGCTCACCCAGAGCCCTCTCTTCCGGTGGGACGAACGGGAGCGCCTCGAGGAGCTGCGGCAGGATGCCGCGGCCATCACCTCGAACGTGAAGGCCGGGCGACTCCGCGAATTTCTCAAGTCCGTCGACGAGAAGGTCCTGATCTTCACCCAGTATCTGCGGACGCTTCAGTACCTCCAGGGGGTCCTCGAGGCCGACGGACATCGCGTCGCGGCCTACCATGGCGGCCTCTCGCCCGCGGCGAAGGACGCGGCCGTGCGGGCGTTCCGCGGGGACGCCGACATCTTCCTGAGCACCGAAGCGGGAGGCGAGGGCCGGAACCTTCAGTTTGCCCGGACCGTCGTGAATTACGACCTCCCGTGGAATCCGCTTCGGATCGAGCAGCGGATCGGACGGGTCCATCGCCTCGGCCAGGAGCGCGAGGTCCACGTCGTCAACGTATGGGCCGAAGACACCGTCGAAGCGAACCTGATGGAGCTCCTCGACCGCAAGATCCACATGTTCGAACTCGTCGTCGGAGAACTCGATCTGATCCTCGGGAACCTCGACGAGCGCCGGTCGTTCGAAGACCTGATGATGGACATCTGGGTGCTGCGGCAGGCGGAGGACCGGCGGTCCGCCTTGCGCCGCCTCGGAGATTCCCTCGTCCGCGCTCGCGCTCAGTACGAGCAGGTGAAGGACGTCAACGAGGCGGTCCTCGGCGGTGCGGAGGAGGCGGCCTCCGCGTGAGCGACATCCCACCGTTGCAATCGTTCGTCGTCGACGCGCTCACCGACCTCGGAGCGGTCGTGTCTCCGGGCGGATCGCTCGTCTGGGTCCAGGCCCCCGAGTCGGTCCAGCATGATCTCGAGGTGCCGGCGAATTTCGCGCTGACCTTCGATGCGGACCGAAGCCGGGAGTTCGAGGCCGAGCTGGTCGCCCCGGGCAGCTATTTCCTGGAGCGCCTCATCGCCGTCATCGCCCGTCGGGGCCAGTGGGATGCGGCCCGGTACGAGGTCTCCGGAACGGAATGGATCCCGGCCGCGCTCCGCGAATCCGGCCTGGGTCCGGAGACCGGGGTGCGTTCGCACGTGGACGGAATCGAGGACGGACTCCTGTGGCTCTTCGCATTCCGAGTGACGCTCCTCTCGGACGAGAAACGCGAGAGCTTTCATCTCATTGCGGTGTCGCCGTCCGAGCAATGCGCGTGGCCCGTCGACCCGAGTCGGCCTGACCCGGAGCTCATCCCGAATCGTTCCTCCGGAACTTTCGCGAATCTCGAGTCGGGATATCAGCTTGCGGCCGAAACCCTTCGATCGATCACCTCCGGAGAAGTCGACCGGTTCCGCGCGCGGAGCCTCGGGCTCCTGGAAGACGAGGTGCGTCGGATCTTCGGATATTTCGACCGGACGATCGAGGAGCTCCGTGAATCCGATCCGGACGGTTCTCAAGAGTTACTCCGCGCGGTCATGGCGGAGCGGGACCGCCGCCTCACCGAAGCCGTCGAGCGTTTCGATCCGAAGGCCGGTGCTTCCCTGTGTTCGATCCGGGCCATCCACGTTCCGACCGCTCGCGTCCGACTCGAGTTCCCGGATAGATCGGGTACGGACGTGCCGCTCGACGCGTGGTCCGGGCGGTTGCGGGGCCTCGCCTGCTCGAATTGCGGCGGGACCGACGGACCGTGGCGGTGGTCGTCGCCGGAAGGACTGCGATGCGCGACGTGCGCGCCTAGCCCAGCCGGGTCCGCTCGACCTCGAGGCCGTCCGCCGTCGGATACTCCTCGACGAGGAACGAGGGCCGGCGAAGCTTCGGCGCGATCTCCTCGAGGATCCAGGGCGCGATCTCGAGGCGCTTCCGCGGGCCGTCGACCCCCATGAGGTCGGGCGGGACGTGGTAGGTCCCCTCGAGGACCTTCCGCAAAGGCTCCAGATCCGATCCTTCGACGATTCCCTTCAGGAGGGTCCCGTCCTTGGTGATGACGTCCCAGGGGCGTGCGACGCTCTCCGCGCGGCGCTTGATGCGCGACCGCAGCTGCCAGCCATCCTTGTAGCCGCTCGTGCAGTAGTGGACCGTCGTCCGCCATTTCCGTCCGATGATGCGCAGGGCGACCGGGTCCGCACCTTTGACGCCGTACGAGAGTTCGTGCTTCATCTCGTACCCGTGGACCTTCATCCGCGGGAAGTTCGCTTCGGAGAACTCCATCTCGTTCAGGTTGACGAAGGCGAGGCCCTCGTCGCCCGCCCATTCGATGAGGCGGACCAGGTCGGCCTCCCGCTCCGGGATCAGCGGCACCTCGATCCCGACGATCAGGCCGAGCGACCGGGCGAGGCGCGATGCCGCGACGAACGCGCTCCCGCCGGCGCGGGACCAGAGGCCGGGTGGCACATGGAAGCGGATCTCGTCGAGGCCGGCGGCCGCGAGCATCCGGATCTTGTCCGCATCGGTCGACATCGTGTACAGATGGGTGTGGAATCGCCGCCCGAACTCGTGCTTCAGAAGGCGGATGTAATGGCAGGTGCGCTCGACGG
>VBLZ01000156.1 GCA_005878515.1 Methanobacteriota archaeon
AGATGGATCTTCACCGGGAACTTCGTCCGTGGATCGCCGATGTCGAATTGGCTGATTCGGATTTGAGGGACGCCGCCCATGTACTCCTTGCGGGCGTACGCCTGACCGCGGATCTCGCGATACATGCTTCCGGGTTTGCGAGTCATGGTCCGAGGGGCGCTCGAAGGAGCGAGCGCTATTTAATCCTTGGCGGGGGTGGGCGATTTCGATGCGGTCGGAAGAGGGACCCCGGCGGTCTTGCGCCATCGAGGCCGTCGTCCGAAAATCATCAAGAGGCCCAAGACGGCCATGGCCGCTCCGCCGATCAAGGCGGGTAGGGTCCATCGGTTCTGGCTGATCAAGACGAAGTCTCCGGAAACCTGCTCAATCTCCGGGGAGATGTACGTCGTCGCGAGAATGAGGCCGCCGAAGAATGTCAAGGCCCCGGCGATCGTGAGGGCGATGCCCGCCGCCTTGGTGGATCGGATCTCCATCACCCGACAAGTCTCCCAGACGGTCCACGCGGAAGAAACTTGCGATTCGGATTTCAGGAAACATATTAAGAGCAGCGCTAGGTGTGGCCCGCCCATCATGCTGCTCGTGAAGCTCGGCGGGAGCGTCCTGACGGACAAGGGCCGCCTCCGGTCCCCACGTCGGACCGCGATCCGTCGGCTTGCGCGGGAGCTCGCGGCGGCACGCGCACCGCTCCTCGTCGTCCATGGCGCCGGCTCCTACGGGCACATCCTCGCGAGGAAGCACCGGCTGAACGAGGGAGGCGCGACGCGCGCGAAGCGTGGCGCGGCCGCTCGCGTCCAAGCGGACGTGAAGGCTCTCGACGGCCTCGTCGTCGACGCGCTGATCGCGGCGGGCTTGGCCGCCGTCCCGATCCCTCCGTCCGCGGTCCTCAGCCTCGACGACGGCCGCGTGTCGTCGATCGACCTCACGCCGTTCCTCGAGTTCTCCTCGATGTCCTTCACCCCGGTCACCTTCGGAGATGTCGTGCGGGACCTGCGCCGTGGGTTCTCGATTTGCTCCGGCGACCTGTTAATGCTCGAACTCGCGCGCGCGTTCCGACCCGAGCGGGCGCTGTTCGTGGCGGACGTGGACGGCCTCTTCACGGCGGATCCCAAGACGCACAAGAGCGCGCGGTTGCTCGAAGCGGTCAAGCCCTCGGACCTCCCGCAGGTCAAGTTCCGCGCGGCTTCGAGGACCGACGTCACGGGCAGCATCGAGGGGAAAGTGCGTCGGATGTTCGAGATCGCCGATCACGTCGACGAATGTTGGATCGTCAACGGTAATGTAAAGAACCGTGTCCGGGATGCCCTCCGGGGCCGGCACGTCGTCGGCACCCGCGTCAGCCGAGGTCCTTGAGATGGCCGAGCCCTCCAAGACGGAGCAGCGCAAGGCGGAACATGTCAACATCATCCTCCAGGAGAACGTCTCCGCGGAGTACAACTACTGGAACGATGTCCGGCTCGTCCACACAGCGCTCCCGGAGATCGACCTCGACGACGTCGACGTGAGCGTGAAGTTCTTCGGCAAGCGCCTCGAGGCGCCCCTGATCATCTCGTCGATGACCGGCGGGTTCGGGATGGGGAAGGAGATCAACGCGAACCTCGCGAAAGCGGCCTCCGAAGTCGGCGTCGCGATGGGGGTCGGGTCGCAGCGTGCGGCGTTGGAGAAGCCGGATCTCGAGCCAACCTATTCCGTCGTCAAGGATTACGGGGTCCCGCTCGTCTTCGCGAACCTCGGGGCTCCCCAGCTCGTGCCGCAGGAAGGCAAGCGTGCGTACGGGGTCGCCGACGCGCGGAAGGCGATGCAGATGATCAAGGCGGACGCGCTGATCGTCCACCTCAATTTCCTCCAAGAGGTCGTGCAGCCCGAAGGCGATCGACGCGCGAAAGGCTGCCTCGCCGCGATCAAGGCATTGGCCTCCAAGTTTCCGTTGATGGCGAAGGAGACCGGCGCCGGCATCTCCCGGGAAACGGCGCAGAAGCTGAAAGCCGCCGGCGCCCGTGCTATCGATGTCGGTGGGCTCGGCGGAACCTCGTTCTCGGCGGTTGAGCACTACCGCGCGCGGAAAGAGGCCGCGAGCCTGAAGGAGCGCCTCGGCGCGACGTTCTGGAATTGGGGAATCCCGACGCCGGCGTCGCTCCTCTTGGCGGACGTCGGATTGCCGCTCGTGGCGACGGGCGGCGTGCGAAGCGGCCTCGATGTCGCGAAAGGGATCGCGCTGGGGGCCACGATGGCCGGGATGGCGAAGCCGATGCTCGAGGCCGCGAGGGTCTCCGCGGATGCCGCGATTCAAGAGCTCCGCGCCGTCGTCGAGGAACTGAAGGCGGCGATGTTCCTCACCGGTTCGACGTCGATCGCCGCGTTGCAGGATCGTCCCGTCATTGTGAGTCCTCCGACCGCGAGCTGGCTCGAGGCTGGAGAGGCGTGAGCGATGTCGGCCCTTGCGACCTCGTCTGCGGAGGACCGACTCGAATCCCTCCTGAAACCATACCGCGACCGATCGAATGCCCACATCCAGGCGATTTGGGAGGAGTTCGCAGCGGAACATCCGGTCGGTGCATTCCCATCGAGCCGGACGATGCGGGACAACTCGCGACTCTTCACGGCGGGAAAGCGGTATCGGTACGCCCTCGCCCTCGCCGGATATCAACTCCTGACGGGAGAGGCACCGTCCCGCGGCCTCGAGCGTGCCGCGACGTGGCTCGAATGGTACCATCTGTACACCTTGTTCCTGGACGACATCATGGACGAGGACGTCCGGAGACGAACGCTCGCCAGCGCGTGGGCCACGGATGCGAAGCTGTATCGCGGCCCCGGTGCAGACCGCCCCGCCGTGGTCTTTCGGACCCAGCGCCATCGATACGGGGTGTCCCAGGCGATCCTCGACGCGCTACGCATCCGATCGCTTGCGGAGCGGGCCATTGAGGGCGCCACGGACCTCCATCCATCCGTCCGGCTCGAGCTCCTCTCGGAGTTGACCCAAGTCGACCTGATTCTCAGCGATGGCCAAGGACTCGACATCGACTTTGAGCGGGCGAATCGAATCCCCGAGGCGGACTATGTGAGGATGAGCGAGGCGAAGACGGCTCGCCTCTACCTGGGCGCCGCCGCGACCGCGGCGATCGCGGCCCGTGCGTCGTCCGAAGACAGCGCGGCGCTCGAAACATTCGCGCGACACTTCGCGATTGCATTCCAAGATCGCGACGACCTTCTCGGGGCCGGCGTCGTCGAGTCTCGAATCGGTGGATCGGCCGAGGGGGACATCCGGCAGGGGAAGCGAACACGGCTCTTCGTCCTCGCGATCCAACGACTCGCTGCCAAGGACCGTGGGGCTTTCCTTCGCGCGTACGGACGCGGCCCACGCACGACCAGAAGCGATCTACGGAGCGTCCGGGAGCTCCTCCGCGAGCGCGTCCTCCCCACGATGGAAACGCGCATCGCCGATCATCTCGTCGCAGCGAGGCGAGCCCTCGAACGGCTCCCTTCGAAAGACCTCGAGGCCCGACGGTTGCTTGAAGCGCTCCTCGACGCACAACGCAGCCGCTTGCGCTAGTCCTCGAGCCCGTGGGCCGTAATCCGGAACGCCGCGTGGGCGCCTTCTTCGAGGTGTCGATGCTTCATGAGGACCGCGGCCCGCGTGCTGACCCCGGTCCGCTCGAGGCGCACGATCGTCTTCGCGTTGTGACTGAGCATGTGACCGCCGAGCGGCATGTACAGGCCCGTGTCGATGTCCGTGTACACCTGCGACGTCACGACGACCGGGATGCCCCGGACGCGGGATGCACGGAGGAGCTTCGCAATCTGTCGGGTGAGTCCGTATCGCTCGTCCCTCCGGGTCTCGTCCCGCATCGTGAGGCGATAGTGCATCGTGATGCTGTCGATCACGATGAGTCCGACCTCGGCATTGCCGTCCGCCAGCTTGACCGCCTTGTCGATCAGCTTCTCCTGTTCCTCGAAGCTGTACGGTTCGGAGAAGAGGATGTTCTTCACGACGACATCGAAATCGTCACCGCAAATCTGCTGGAGGCGATCGAGCGACACGCCCTCCGTGTCGATGTAGATCACCTTGTGTCCCGCCCGCACGACGTTCCGTGCGAGCTGCAAGCAGAAATTCGTCTTGCCGCTCCCGGCCTCCCCGTGCAGGAGCGTGATGCATCCTTCCTCGACTCCCCCGCCCAGGAGGTCGTCCAGGGCCCGACAGCCCAGGGCCACCT
>VBLZ01000157.1 GCA_005878515.1 Methanobacteriota archaeon
CCTCGTCCTTGAACTTGACCACGAGTCGGTTCCCCGGAACGAGGGCGATCCGATCGTGCTCTTGCGAGGAAAGGTAGGTCTGGTAGACGTACTGCTTGCGGAGCTTCTCCTCGGCCCCCGGATAGGCGATGACGATCGTCTTCGGCGGCGCGGCGTTCGGCGGGATCATCGGCTTGCGGCGTCGGAATCGACGAACGAAGATGAAGCTTTCTGGTCACAGGGCGGCGAGCACCTCGTCCGTGTGGCCTTCGACCTTGACCTTGCGCCAGACCTTAGCGATCGATCCGGCCTCGTCGATCAGGAACGTCGACCGCTCGATCCCGAAATACTCTCGGCCGTACATGTTCTTCCGTTTCCACACGTCGTATGCGGTCGTCACACGTCCGTCATCGTCGCTGAGCAGCGGGAAGTTCAGGTGGTACTTGTCCTTGAATTTCACATGGCTCTTCGTGTCGTCGCGGCTCACGCCGAGGACGACCGCTCCCTTAGTCGTGACGCGTCCAAGGTTGTCGCGGAAACTGCACGCTTCCTTCGTGCAACCGGTCGTGTCGTCTTTCGGGTAGAAATAGAGGACGACTTTCTTGCCGCGGAAGTCTTTCAAGGAGACCTTGTGTCCGTCGTCCGCGGGCAGCGTGAAGTCCGGCGCCCGTTCGCCTACCCCCAACATCGTCGCACCGAGGCCACCCACGCCACCGCGCGATTTAACGTCACCGATTCGTCGAATCGTCCCGGCGAGGACCGCAGGGCTCGTCTCTGTCCCATATAGTATCAAGTCTGGTATTTCTCAACGTATCCTTTATGTAAACGTACCCGGTTCGTTTTGATTAGCCCTCCTAGCCGCAGGTGCGAACAGGCATATCATGGCTCGCAAGGCGTCTTCTCGAAAGCCGGCGCTGACGCTGCCCAAGCCGTCCGCCCGGTCGCCTAATGGGAGGGCGAAGTCCAGTCGCCCGGTGTCGGCATCCCAAGCGGCAGAGGCTTCCCAGCAAGGTCTCTTGCAGCTCACCTTCGCCCGGCATGCCCACGGCTATGGCTTCGTCGGCGCTGCAGCGTTCCTCCTCGATGCGATCCTGATTCTGTACATCGGGATCCAGTCCCCCGTCCTCCCGACCGGGGTCCGATCCGACTTCCTCGTCTGGCTCCTCCCATCCGTCGCGGGCGCGGTCGCGTCCTGGGACGCCGTCCGGCTGAAACGAGAACCGTATCGGCGTCACTACGAGTCCACCCACTTCGCGATGTCGACCGTCGGCATGGTCCTGTTCTTCGTGATCGCGCTGGCGGTCGTCCTCATGATCTGGCACCAGTTCCCGAGCTGGCTCGACCCCGGTTGGATCTACCCGATCGCGGTCGCCGGGGTCCCGCTCACGATCATCTCGATGGGGATGACCTGGCAAGGCCTCGGGCTGCGGAAGGCCGGCAGCTTCGTGCTCGCCGCCATCACGCCGATCCTCGCGCTCTTCCTCCCCTTCGGCCACATCTCCCTGTCCAGCTCGGCGGGTCAGACGCTGTACGTCGTCACGCTCCTGATCGGCGCCATCGCGACGGAGTTCGCCGGATCCCTCCTGCACATCATCGCCTCGTCGACGTCCGTGTACCAGCGGGAGATCCTGAAAGCCGACAATTCGAAGGTCGCGCTGATCCAACAGGACTACCAGCAGAAGCGGGAGGCGCTCGACTACAAGGAACGGGCGCTCCGCGGCCGCGAGGCCCACCTGGAGGCGCTGCAGCAGGAGCTCGAAGACCAGGCGAAGGAACTCAAGACGAAGTTCTCCGACGTCACCGCGCGGGAGAACGCGATCGAGAAAGGGACGCGGGACCTGCGGGACATCGACCGGAAGGTCGCCTCTGCGCGCGCGGAGATCGAGGCGAAGGCCGAGGAGATCCGCCTCCGCGACGCGGACATCTCGACCCTGAAGACCGAACACGAGAAGATGCGCCAGACGCTGAACGCGCGCGAGGCCTCGCTCGCGGAGCGGGAGAAGGAGGTCAAACGCACCTCGATTGAACTCACCTCCCAGCTCCGCTCGTCCGAGACGAAAGCCAAGTCGGTCGAGGAGCGCGAAGCTCGCCTGCAGGAACTCGAGAAGTCGTTCGACTCGAAGCGCACCTCCCTGCTGAAGAAGGAGAAGGAGCTTGAGCTGAAAGATTCCGAATTGCGGCTCAAGGGCGAGCAGGTCGAGGCCACGTCCCCCGGAGCCGACGCGACCCGGATTCGAGAACTGAAGGAATGGGAAAAGAAGATCCTCGCGAAGGAGAAGGAACTCGGGAAGCAGGAGGTCGAGCTCCGGACGATGGAGACCCGTCTCAAGGAGCGGTACGAGAACGCGACTCGGATCGAGAAGCAGTTCCAGGGCCAGCGGAGGATGTTCGACGACCGCGAATCGGAATACGTGTCGCGGGAAAAGAAGATCTCCGACCAGGAAGCCGCGCTCCGCGAACGGTCAGCCGAGATCGAGCGCCAGGCCTCAGCGGTCGAGGAGGCCCAGCATCAGCTCGACGACAAGACGAAGAAGTACGCAGAGCTGTTCAAGGACGCCAAGATGAAGGAAGCGGCCGCGGGGTCGAATGAGGCGGACACCCGACGGCAGAAGGAAAATCTCGATTCCCGGGAACGGAAGCTCCACGAGATGCAGACGAACCTCCAGGCGGAGATCAAACGTCTGAACGAGGAGAATCGCAACCTCCTCGAGAAGGCAAAGGAGATGGAGGAGCGCGAATCGGATCTACAGTTGAAGTCCCTCGAATTGGAAAACAAAACGCGGGAGGGACGCGCGCCGGGCATGCGGGACATGGGGCGCGAGGGCCAACTCGAGGAATGGGAACGCCGCCTACGGGAACGGGAAGAGGATCTCAAACGGCGGACCTACCAGAAGGAGAAGGAGATGGAAATGCGGGAAGGCGCGGTGAAGGCCCGCATCACGACAGCCGCCGGCGAGGCCGAGGCCGAAGAGGCCATCGCGGTCGAGAAGAAGGCGGACCGCGTGAAGACCGGCACTCCGCGTCTCGACGACCTCCTGTACGGAGGGATTCCATTCAACTCCAACGTTCTGTTCGTCGGCCCTGCCTTCGTCGGGAAGGAGGTCGCCCTCCTGAACTTCATCGCAGAAGGGCTGAAGAAGGGCATCCCGGTCATCATCATCACCACGACCAAACTTCCGATCGACATTGCGAGGGACATCGCTCCGATCCTGCCGACGTTCGTCGAATACGACCAGCTCGGCCTCGTGCGCTGGATCGACTGCACCTCGCCGGTCTCCGGGAAGCCGGTCAAGGAGAAGAACGTCTGGCGGGTGAACGGCCCCACGGACTTCGACAGCATCTACCAGCTCGTCGGCCAACTGGACGAGGAGTTCAAGAAGAAACATCCGTACTTCCGGCTGGCGTACATGACGCTGAGCTCGTCGATCACGCAGGCGGATGAGCGCGAGGCGATGAGTTTCGTGCAGCGCCTCGTGAACCGATTGCGGCAGACGAAAGCTGTCTCCGCCATCGCACTGGAACGAGGCATGCACACGGATCAGACGCTCGAAGCGCTCGAGCACATGGTCGACGGCGCGATCCACTTCAAATCCGACAAGCAGAAGACGATGTTGCAGGTCGTCGGCCTGGGCGAGGTCCAGACCCACGACTGGGTCCCGTACAAGTTCACGAACAAGGCGCTGATGATCGGCTCGTTCCAGCTCGAGCGAATCCGCTGAGCCCTGCTCCCGTCACGCAGACCGTTTCCGGAGCTGCTGCGCGAGCACCACGCCGGCGATGACCATCGCGCCGCCGGCAATCGCGCCAAGCGTCAGAGACTCCCCGAGGATCACGATGCCGCCGACGACCGCGACGAGCGTGCTCGCGTAGATGTAGGCGCCCGCCGACGCCGCAGGAATTCGCTCCAACGCGCGGAACCAGATTCCATAGCCACCGAACGTCGGGAAAGTGCCGAGGTACAAGACTGGAATCCAGCCCGAGAGGCCCATCGCCTGGATATCGGCGAGGACACTCCGTCCCGTCGCGATCAGG
>VBLZ01000141.1 GCA_005878515.1 Methanobacteriota archaeon
AGGAAGATGAGGCCGTAGAGCGCGGACACCACGCCGCCGAGCTCGCGCAGCTGGAAGCTCAGATACCGCCGGTTCCGGAGCCACCATCCCGCTCGACGTTTCCAAGGATATTCGCGAGCCGTCGCATCACCTCGACTCGGCCTTCGGCATGAGGAGCCGTCGCATGTGCCGCATCGTCGCCAGGACTTTCAGGGTCTGAATCGCGGCCGCCGGATCCACGTTCTTCGGGCAGACGACGGAGCACTCCCCGACGAAGGTGCATTCCCAGACGCCGGCCTTCGTGTTCAGCCGCGCAAGACGTTGGTCGGCGCCTTCGTCCCGCGTGTCCCGGATGTACCGCAGCGCCAGCGCGGATGCGGCGGGGCCGACGAACTCGGGGCT
>VBLZ01000142.1 GCA_005878515.1 Methanobacteriota archaeon
GGTCGGCTTCGACCCCGCCGTCGGTCGGTACCGTTTCACCCGGAACACGACGTCCCGTTCGGCCATCTCAATACTTCCTCTCGACGGGCTGCCACTTCGTGATCTTCACCGGTACGTAATCGATCCGCGGTGCGCCGTCGGCGCGATACGCGAGCGTGTGCTTCAGGTAGTTCGCATCGTCGCGGTTCGGGAAGTCCGTCCGGCTGTGGGCCCCGCGCGACTCCCGTCGGTTCAACGCGCTGTGGGCGATCGACGCCGCGACGTCGAGCATGAAGTCGAGTTCGAGCACCCCGGTCATCTCCGTGTTGAAGACGCGGTCCTTGTCCGCCATCCCGACGCTTCCGAAGCGATCCCGGAGCTTGGCGAGTTTTCCGCACGCGTCCGCGAGGCCGGCTTCGTCCCGGAAGATCCCGACGTCGCGCTCCATGAGTTGCTGCATCTCGACGCGGACGCCCGCGAGCGTCTCCTTCCCCCGCTCCCGGCCCATCAGGCCGTCGAAGACGCGGGCCTCCTCCTTCCGCAGCGCCTCTCGCGACGCCGCTCCGCGCGGATACGCGGCCTTCTGCTTCGCGTGCTGTGCCGCCGCGAGGCCGCACCACTCGCCGAACACGAGGCATTCGCTCAGGCTGTTCGACCCGAGGCGGTTCGCCCCGTTGATCGAGACGCACGCGGTCTCGCCGACTGCGTAGAGGCCGGGCAGCGTCGTCTCGCCCGTGGAATTCGTCGAAACACCGCCCATGATGTAATGCTGCCCCGGGCGCACCGGGATCGGCTCGTGAATCGGATCGAGTCCCATGTACTTCTCCGCGAGCTCGCGGACCATCGGGAGCTTCTGGTCGATCGTCGCGGCGCCGAGGTGACGCAGGTCCAGGCCGAGGTACTGCCCGTACGGACCGTCGAACGCGCGGCCCGCCTTCATCTCCTGGATCATCGAGCGGGAGAGGATGTCCCGCGGCCCGAGCTCCATCTTGCTCGGGAGGTAGCGCTGCATGTACCGCTCGCCGTCCTTGTTGATCAGGTAGCCGCCCTCCCCGCGAGCCGCCTCGGTGATCAGGATGCCCGTCCCCGGCAGGCACGTCGGATGGAACTGCACCATCTCCATATCCTTGAGGGGCACGCCGGCCCGGTAGGCGAGGGCCATGCCGTCGCCCGTCTTGATGAAGCCGTTCGTCGTGAATTCGTACACGCGGCCGCAGCCGCCCGTCGCGAGGATCGTCGCCTTCCCGCCGATCCCCACCATCCGGCCGCCGCGAAGGTCGAGCGCGGTCACCCCGGCGCACGCGCCGCCGTCGACGATAAGGCTCGTGACGAAGTACTCGTCGAAGCGGTGGATGTTCTCGAACTTCATGGACGTCTGGAAGAGCGTGTGCAGGATGTGGAAGCCGACCTTGTCCGCCGCGAACACGGTGCGCTTGACGGACATCCCGCCGAACGCACGTTGGCTCACGCGGCCGTCCGGATCGCGGGACCAGGGACAGCCCCAGTGCTCGAGCTGGATGATCTCCTTCGGACACCGCGCGACGAAGAACTCGACCGCGTCCTGGTCGGCGAGGAAGTCGGATCCCTTGATCGTGTCGAGCGCGTGCAGCTCCAACGAATCGTAGTCGCGAAGGACCGCCGCGGTCCCTCCCTCGGCGGACACCGTATGGCTCCGCATCGGGTAGACTTTCGACACGACGGCAATCGAGAGGTCGGGGTCCGTCTGGGCCGCCGCAATCGCCGCGCGCAATCCGGCCGCGCCCCCGCCGACGATGACGATGTCGTGCGCGGTCCGTTCCACGACCCGCGGAACCGAGTCGGGAGAATAAGCTTTTGGCACATACCGTTCCGACATTCCATTCGGACGTTTCTCTTCGGCGCAAAACGGTGTCTCCTGCACGGAAGCAATTGTCGCGCGGCCGCGCGCAGAAGACTCAAGTAGGACGCGCCCGTTCGGCGCCGGGCATGGAGGTCGTCCGCGTCGAAGGGCTTGGGAAAACGTACCCGGGAGGGACGAAAGCCCTCGAGGACGTCTCCTTCTCAATCGAGAAGGGCGAGATTTTCTGCCTGCTCGGCCGCAACGGCGCTGGGAAGACGACGCTCTTGCGGATCCTCGCAACCCAACTCAAGCCGACCGTGGGACGCGCATCCGTCCTCGGCCATGACGTGCTCGCCGATCCGCAGGCGATCCGCCCGCACATCGCCGTCGTCCCGCAAGAGGCCCGGCCGCAGATGTTGCTGTCCCCCTACGATCACATCCTCTACTTCTGCCTCATCCGCGGCCAATCGCGAGCACAGGCCCGCGAACGAACGAAGAAGGTCATGGAGGATCTGGGCTTGTGGGAGCACCGCGACAAGCTTGCATCGGACCTTTCAGGCGGCCTCCGTCAGCGCCTGATCATCGCCATGGCGATGGTCGCGGACCCGGAGGTGCTGTTCTTGGACGAGCCGACGATCGGACTCGATCCGCTCGGCCGGCGTTCGGTCTGGCACATGTTGCGGGAACTCACCCGGAAGGGCGCCACGATTCTCTTGACCACGCATTACCTCGACGAAGCGGAAATCCTCGCGGACCACTTGCTCATCGTGGACAAGGGACGAACGGCATTCCTCGGGACGGTGGAGGAGGCGAAGGGAGACACGGGGGTTGGCATGCGCGTCATCGTCGAGCCTGCGGCGGGAAACGGATCGGCTTCTCCGGAGGTGCTCGAACCCCGCTCCGCCGAAGAAATCCTCGCGATCGTCGAGCGGGGCCTGCGCGAGAAGCGCAAGATCACGTTCAAACCGGCCAGCCTCGAAGACGCGTTCATCAAAATCGTGGGGGGATCGATTGAAGTCGAGAATACGTGAGGCCCTGTACATCGGGCTTTTCGACGCCCTCCCTCTCCTCCGGGACCCGATGCTCCTCGTCGTGATCAGCCTCTTCTCGTTCTTGCCTGTGATTTTCATCTTCGTGTTCGCGGACCAAAAGTCGGCGATGCAATCCCTCGTTGGGGCCATCGTGTTGACGTTCTCATTCACCGGCCTGTTTGCCTCGCAGAGCGTGTACTTCAACAAGCAGTGGTTTCGCTTTCAGGACATGCTCGTAGCATCGAAAGTGTCCCCCGCCTCGTATGCGGTCGGACTTTCCGTCAGTGGCCTCGTCGTCGCGCTCCCCGGCGTCGTCGTGGCCCTCGTCCTCCTTCTCCTGTCCGGGCCCATGCCCGCGGCGGGAGTCTTTCTCCTTTTGGCGACTTCTCTGCTTCTTTGGATCGGATTGGTTTTTGTGGGATTCGCTATCGGGGCGACGACGAAGAACGCGTGGCGCGCGAACTCGATCCCGCAAGTCCTGAGCATCGCGTTAGGATTCCTGCCGCCCGTGTA
>VBLZ01000143.1 GCA_005878515.1 Methanobacteriota archaeon
TGCGGGCGAAGATCGAAGAGCTCCTCTGATCACTCGCGGTCGGGATCAGGGACGGTTGCGGACGGTGTGCGTGCAGGCCAGCCGTATGCGTGGAGGAAGAGGAAGATGCTCCCGAAGAGCGGCACAAAGATCAGGGAGCTCAGGAGGTGGTACAGCGTGAATGGCACCTGGGCCTCGAGCACCGTCCGGATGCCCACGCCGAAGGGCCGCGTGATGAAGTACCATTCGCCGAAGGCGGTCCACAAGTCGTATGCAATCGTGACCGGGACGCTAATCGTCGTGAGGAGCGCCACGGACTTCACGCGGAACAAGACCCGCGGCCGAATCCGGCGGCCCAGGAACCCGACGAACACGTAGCCGGAGATCACGAAGAACGTGATTCCGGTAATCGCGTTCAGCCCATACCCGACGTACGTCGTCGACCACTCGAGCGGTTGGAGGACCGCCAGCGCCGTCAGCGGGACGAGGATCGTCCACCATCGACCGAGGAGGGAGCCCGCCAGGAGGCTCGCGGCGAAGACCGTCTCGATGTTCGCGTACGAATGCATGAGGAACGTCCCGACGACCGCCACGATGATCAGGAACACCCCGAGGACCCGGGTTCGCGCGTCACCCAGGCCGGTCTCGACGACAGCCCGCCATCCGCGCCCCATCTCACATCCCGTCCTGCGATGCACTGAAACTCCAGAGGACGACATCGTCATCATGCAAGGGCTTGTGATCGGCCGCGACGTCGCCGTAGACCCCGTTCACCCAGTATTGCCAGTACCGGCCTCCTTCCCCGTTCACCGAGCCGTTGATCGCCGTCACGAAGACGCCTTGCGGGATTTGGAAGGTCGCGTAGGTGAGCGGAAATCCAAGTTGGGCGGAGGCCTCGGAGAGAATGCCGAACGCCGTGTTATTGATGGTCGACGCCGGCTCGTAGCGAATCGACCATCCCTCCCCTCGCACGTCGAGCGTCGGAGACCCGACGATCCGGACCTGCACCGGGGCGGGCTGAAGCAACTGCGTCATTGCGTAGAGGCCCCCGATCGCGGTCAGGAGGACCGCTGCGAACAACACCGCCTGTTGACGCTCGCTCAACCTACGGACCACGGCGGGACCTCCGGAGGCTCCAGACGGCGATGAGCACGGCGACACCGGCCGCGGCGAGCCCGCCCACGATGATCAAGGCGACGACGCCGATCCCGCTGGAGGTCGAGGGCGGGACGTCCGCAAGGCGATAGAGACGCCCGTTGTCCGAGGCGATGTACAGCGCGCCGTCGTGGACGACGGGAGAGGACAAGAGGTAGTCGGGCGGCGCGGGCTGGAGCGCCCATTCCCCCGAGCCGAGGGCGGAGAGACGCCACGCGTACACCGTTCCATTGGCGTCGTTCGTCGCGGCGTACACGCGATCGCCCGCGATCGTGGGGGACGCGGAGACCGGGGTGCCGATCAGACTCGCGGTCCAACGCACATCCCCGGCGAAGGTGAACGCCTGCACGCCCCCATCGGTCCCGAAGACGCCCCATCCGATCGCAACCGTTCCATTCGACACGGCGGGGGAAGCAATCGATCCGACGGGTTCGGAATGCCGCCATTGGACGATGCCGTCGGTGCCGACCGAAAACGCCTCGCCTGCTTTCGTCGTGAAGAACACGGAATCGTTCGCAAGGGCCGGCGACGAGGCGACGGAGCCGTTCGACGCGACGAACCATCGTTCCGCGCCCGAGTCGGCGTCCAAGGCCAACAGCCCATACGGCGGGGCATACGTCAGATCGGACGGATGGAACCGCCCCATCAGTCCGACATAGACCACATGATCGGCGATTGCGGCGGACGAGAGATGAACAGAACTCACGGGACGCGACCAGACCACGTCGTGGGTATACAGATCGATGGCCACGAAGGATCCGTCCCCGCCGGTTTCGTTGAAGGTCCCGACGTACACGCGGCCGTAGGCGATCCGCGGCGAGGCGGTGATCCCCGAGAATTGAGCGTCCGGCTGCAGACTCCGGTTCCACAGCTCGGCGCCGTCGGACTGGGACAGAACGTGGAGCCGTCCGTCCTTTCCGCCGACGTAGATTCGGCCATCGAACAGAGTTGGCGAAGATGCTCCCGCCACGTCGGGGTTGCGCCACTGCAACGCACCGGTTCCCTCGTCTAACGCAACGAATCCAGTCCAGGTCGACAGGAAGACGGTCCCATGGGCGAACGCCGGGGTCGCGGTAATCTCGTATGCACCCGTGTCGTAGGTCCACGCGACCTGAGGCGCGATGGGTCCGGCACCCGCCGCGACGCCGTTCCCATCCAGATCGTAGCGGAACATCTCGACGGGGTGCCGGCCGGATGCATCCGGGGTCGCTTCCGGTCGTGGACCCGGCCAAGGGTCCGTGAAGTTCCACGGCGCATCCCTGGAGAGGAACCAGCCGATAACCGCCCCGTCCGTCGCCGGGAGGTCCGCCGGACCGAGGTGGGCGAAGTCCCACCGGGAGACGTTCCAGAGGAGGAAATGCCAGTAGTCGGGCCACGACGGCCGCGAGTCGCCGATGTCGTTGAGGAACGGCTTTGCGCCGTACCACGAGACGTTCAGATCGAGGCCGAGTCGCGCCGCCGCGTCGACGGTAGCGTTCCACATGCTCGCACCGTCCGGCATCGAGAGGTCCGCCCAGAGGATGCGCCCGGTCCCGAAGTCCACCATGATGCTCACGGCGAAGGGCCCTTTCCCCGAGGCGACGGACGACCCGAACGCGGTTGTGGCAACAATCGCCACCAGGATGGCCGTCGCAATCCAGCGCACTTGAACTCCTCTTTCAAGTAAGCTTTATACATATCCAATTCGCTTGACCGTATTAAAGGGTTCGGGGCCTCCATGCAATTGTTGCGCGACCTTCGCGAAGCGACCACGATGCTCGTGTTGTATTCGGTGACGACCGAGCGACACACGCATTTGCGATCCCTCGCCGATGAACTGGGAATGACGGTCCAGGGGGCATCGGAGTACGTGCGCCGGATGATCGAGCAAGGTCTGCTGCAACGTGTCGACGGGGAGTATCGCGCGACGAAGAAGGGCGTCGAGCTCCTCCTCGGCCGGTTCCTGGAGCTCCGGTCCTTCGTGGATCGAGCCAGTCGTGCGATGGCATTCATCGTCACGACGTCGGCCCTGGCCGGAAGCCCGATCCGGCGAGGAGAGCGCGTCGGTCTGTTCATGGAAGAGGGCATGCTTGTGGCCTACGGCCACCGCGAGTCGCCTTCGACGGGGATCGCGAACGAAGACGCGGCGAAAGGGGAAGACCTCGCCGTTCGGAACTTGGAAGGGATCATCGCCCTTCGACCCGGTCGAATCCTCCTCGCCCGAGTGCCACCGAAGGACGAAGGGGGAGCGAAAGGCCTCCGGGAGTCCGCCGCGAAGAAGATTCGTGCAGCTCCGAAGGATGCGGTGATTGCGACACTCGATGTCGCCGGTGTAGTCGTCGCCCGCAAGCTCGGTTTGCGCAGCGACATCCGGTACGGCGTGCTCGCAGGGACGATCGAAGCCGCGCAACTCGGCCTCGACGTAGTCCTGCTCCTCCCGGAGGAACGCGCGGCGGAGGCGGTGCAGGCAATCGAGGCTGCGAACGCGAAGCTTGAGGACAAGATCCCATACGAGAGCGTGGCCCTCGGATGATCACTCGAGGATCGAGACGGCGTCGAGCCGCCCGTCACCGTCGCGGTCTTGTCCCGCGACGACCCGATAGAAATCCGTTCCCGGCGCGTACCCCTCGAGTACGTCTTCGGCGA
>VBLZ01000144.1 GCA_005878515.1 Methanobacteriota archaeon
CGCCGCGAGGAAGCTCTCGAAGTGGGTCTACGACAACCTCGGTCCCGACACCCCGATCCACTTCTTGCGATTCCACCCGGACTACAAGATGATGGAGTTCCCCTGGACGCCCGTCGAGACGCTCGAGAAGCACTGCGCGGTCGCGAAGGAGGAAGGCCTGAAGTACGTCTACATCGGGAACGTCTCCGGCCATCGGCTCGAGCACACGTACTGCCCCGGCTGCGGCGCGGTCGCGATCAAGCGGTACGGATTCGACATCACCGGCTGGTACCTCGACAAGGACAACAAGTGCAAGAAGTGCGGATACCAGCTCGCGATCTTCGGGCGCCTCGAGCGCACCGCGAAGGAGAACCGGTACTACAGCGTGCTGTACCACCGCTGAACTCGCTCGACCGACCCGCTTCTCGATTCCCGCGTCGACGCGGGCCCTCGGCACGCGCGACACGCTAATATTCGGTGAACCATCCGGCCATGTGGTCAAGTCGCGCCTCGACGTCCGCATCCGCCCCGCGCGCCCGAGGGATTTCGTCGCCTGCGCCCGACTGTGCCTCGCTTCCCTCAGGGACCTGAGCCGCCGCCAAGGGCAGCGGCCGCCGAGCTTCCCCGTCCGCGATGTCCTCCCGTTCCTCCGCCACGCGCTCGCGACGGACCCGGATGGCTTCCACGTCGCCGTCGTCGAAGGTAGGATCGTGTGCTATGCGATCACGATCTTGCGCGGCAAGACGCACTTCCTCGCGCAGTTCTTCGGGCGGCCCGGGACGCAGAGCCGCGGCGTCGGGCGGCAGGTGCTCACGCGCGCGTTCGACGCGCCCCGTCCCCCACGCGGGACCGTGCGTTGCGTCGTGGCGTCTCTCGACCTCCGCGCCCAGGCGCTGTATACGAAGTTCGGCATGCTCCCGCGCACGATCCTGTACCACGTCGAGGGCAAGCCGACGGAGTCGACCGTTCGCGGTCTCGAGCTCCGACAAGTTGGACCGACCGGGACCTCGACAACGCGGGCGCGCGACCTGGCGGCGCGATTCGATCGTCCGCTCCGGGAGGCCCGCCGCGATGTCGACCAACGCCACTTCCTCACGGCCGTCAAAGGTTCGCGGTTCTTTGACGCGCGGGCAGGCCCCAAGACCGTGGGCTACGTCGTGATCCAAGGAAACGGCGCGATCGGGCCCGGCGGCGTTCTTGACCCCTCGCTCAGCGCGGCTCTGATGTCGGCCGCCATCGCGAAGGCGCATGAAATCGGGATGAAGACGGTTTCCGCCTGGGTCCCCGGCCTCAACGAAGGCGCGCTCACCGCAGCGTTCGAGGCGGGCTTGAAAATCGAGTTCCTCACGGCATGGATGGCCGCGCGTGACATCCTCCGGCTCGAGTCCTACTTGCCTTCCGGCGGTGTTCTCTTCTAGGCCGTTGCACCCGGTTTTCCCGGAACAAGAGCTAAATAACGAGGGCTGCATCGCGAGGCGATTCGGAGGGAGTCGCGTGCCCGTGGCCGTCGAGGCGCTCCGGAAATTGCTCACCGATTTCAACTCCCGGACGGGCGCCAAGATGTCCGCGATCGTCTCCCGCTCTGGCGTGCCGGTGGCCTGGGTCCTCCCGGACGACACACACGTCGACAACTTCGCCACGATGGCGGCGACCCTGCTCGGGGCCCTCGAGGTCATGTACGGCGCAATGAAGATGGACGCTCCGAATCGGATCTCGGTCGCCTCGGACAGCGGCATCCTGAGCGTCCACGGCGTCTCGGGGAAGATGTTCTTCGTCGCGATGGCGGAGAAGCAGACCGCCGCGTTCGGCAAGGCCGTCGAAGAGGCGCTCGGGAAGGCGAAAGGCCTGCTCGGCGAGACCTAGGCGGGCTTCCGTCGAGGCCAGTGCGGGATCAGTTCGACGATCCACTTGCGGATCCGTTGGTAGAGGACGACGCGTCGGCTCACGAGCTCGACGAGGACCGCGATCCCGATCCCGACCAAGGCTCCCGCAAGGATGTCCGAGGGCCAGTGCAGACCGAGATACACGCGGCTCAAGCCGACGAGAGTCGCGAATGCGATCGCGGCACTGCCGGCCCGCCACCGATATCGCAAGGCCACGAGGCCGGCGAGGGCGAACGCGCGGGAGGCATGCCCGCTCGGGAGCGAGGGATCGGGCTCTGTGGCGCAGCCGTATCCAGGGAGGGTCCGGGCGCCGAACGTCGGATCGACGCAGGGCCGCGACCGGTCCACGAGGTACTTGATCGCCGTCGTGACGACGACCGTGAGGACGAGGATGAGGATGAAATCGAACGTCGCCTCCCGCTGCCCACGCAACCACAGAGGGATCGCGAAGAGAGCGAGGATGTAGGTGCCGCCGAGCGTCGTGATGAGGACCATGATGACGTCCAAGGTCGCGTTCGTGCCTGCGAGGTTGAGCGCCCGGAAGAGGAGCTCGTCGACGCCCCCGATTGAGGCGAACATCGGGACCGGGTTCACGCGCCCGGATAGTCAGAGGTCCCTTAAATTCCGTAGCACCACAGACAACCCTCAAACCTTCAATCGTGATGGCCGCCGCGAGATGGATCGGGCGCGACACGTCTACGAACGTCTGCTCGAGCACTACGGGCCGCAGCACTGGTGGCCCGCCGAGACGGCGTTCGAAGCGATTGTCGGCGCGCTGCTCATGCAGCAGACCTCGTGGCGGAACGTCGAGGTCGCGATCCGGAACCTGAGGAGAGCGGGACTCCTCGATGTCCGGGCCCTGGCCGAGGCGCCCGTGCCCGTCATCCGGAGACATGTGCGGATCGCGGGCCTCTACCGCACCAAACCCGCGCGGGTCCGAGGGTTCTGCCGCCATCTCCTCGAACGATCCGACGGCGACCTGGCGCGCTACTTCGGCCGTCCAATGGACGTGGTGCGCGCGGATCTCCTGGCCCAGGATGGCGTCGGGCCGGAGACCGCGGACTCGATCCTCCTCTACGCCGGGGGACATCCGATCTTCGTCGTCGACGCCTACACGGAGCGCATCGGGACGCGGATCGGGCTCTTTCGGACCCGAGAGTACCGAGCGATTCAACGCTTCTTCGAGCAGCATGTTCCGCGAGACCTCGCGATCTATCAGGAGTATCATGCGCTCCTCGTTCGGCACGCGAAGACTCTCTGCCGCCGGACGAATCTTGCGTGTGCGGGATGTCCAATCCAATCCCTCTGCGACTTCGGCCGTCGACGAAAGCGATAAGGACGACCGCGTCCTCGGGACGTGCGATGGTGCGCGCGATCACCTTCGACGCGTTCGGGACCCTCATCGACACCGGACGGGATGTGCTGATCCGGATCGCCCGGTCCGTGTGCGACGATCAGCGACCGAGCCTCGACGCGGAGGCGCTCCTCGCGACGTGGGACCGGCATTTCTTCGCGGCGGAAACGGCGCCGTTCCTCACCTTGGCGGAGATCACGGAGGACAGCCTCGCGAAGACGTTCCGCGAATATGCGATCGACGCATCGCCCGCGCCATACGTGGACCGGCTCGTGACGCTGTGGCGGGAGGCGAAAGCCTACGCCGAAGTCCCGCGGGTCCTCGACACCCTCGATGGCGTGCCGCGCGCCGTCGTCTCCAATGCAGACCACGAATTCCTCCTGGATATCCTCCAGCGTAATGCTCTGCGATTCGATGCCGTCATCACGTCGGAGTCCGCTCAGACGTACAAGCCGCGTCCCCGGATCTTCGAGGCGGCTCTCGAGTCGCTCCGGGTCCGGCCGGAGGACGTGATCCATGTCGGGGACTCCCTCGTGGCCGATGTGCAGGGCGCCTCGCGACTTGGCATGCGGACCGTTTGGGTGAACCGCGGGGACCTTCATCGCGGGCCCGCCGATCCCGCGCCGGACGCCGAAGCGCACGACCTCCGCGAGCTGCCGGCGATCATCGAACGGCTCTCCCAGGACCGTTGAGCGGACGCCGTTTCGCGCGGCGGCCTGGAGGAAATCCCGAAACATGACGGAAGGCCCACACGGTTAAGTAACGATCCTTCGATATCGGCCATGGAGGGGCGGAGGGATTGCCGAGTGTCACCGTGGGAGAGAGGATTCTCGTCCACCTCTCCGGATTTCTGCGTCACGCGGACTCGTACGAATGC
>VBLZ01000053.1 GCA_005878515.1 Methanobacteriota archaeon
CGCGCGTCGGTACCGGGTTGCTCGTTTTGAACTCCTGTCGACGGACCGGACGCACGGAGAATACGTCGCGTGGATCGAGTGGCATCTGCCCGAACGACTCCGGGGCCTCCTCGGGGAGGAGTGGTCCGGAGCGGTGCCGCTCGAGGTCGCCGCGGTCGGTCCCGGCGAGGCCCGGGTGGTCCTCCTGGCCTCCGAGAAAGTGCTCCCCGCCTTGAGCCGGTTCCTCGATGACGTGGAGGCCCCCTATCGCGTCCGCGCGGTGAAGAGCGCGTCCCTGGAGGCCTGGCAACCACTCGCGTCGCTAACCCAACGCCAGCGAGATCTCCTCGAGCTCGCGTACCACCTAGGCTATTATGCGACTCCCGCGAAGGCAAGCTTGCGACAGATCGCCGGCCTGGTCGGGATCACGCGCGCGGCGGTATCGAAGCACCTCCGAGCCGCGGAGCGGAAGATCTTTGCCGCGGCCTTGGGCGCGAACCGCTGACCGCGGTCACGGAGCCGAGATCCTCCAGTTCGAGATCGTTTGGTATTCCTCGCGCAGCGCGCGCCTCTCGTCTGTCCTGAGTATCAAGTTCGAGAAGGAATCATTCAAAGAAATGTTCCACCTTCCATATTCTTAAGTGGACTTCGCTCAATCCCTCCGCGTGGCCAGGGGGTACCGGCGGAAGCGCTTTTACTCCACGGCCAACCGAATCCTGGCGCATCTGTCGGCGACCGCATCTCATGAGCCCGCGAGCCTCAGCGGTCTCACCCAGGAGGGAATCGCCGCCGCGACGCATTCCGGGCGCACGACGGCGACGAAGTGGCTGGCGCGCATGGAATCGTCCGGTCTCGTCGTCGGGGAACGGGCGCACGTCCCGGGGCATCGGGTGCGAAAGACGGTCTACCGGCTGACGCACGAAGGATGGATCCAGGCGATGAAGCTCCGGGGACGCCTCCACACGGACATCGTGGAGGTCCTGGCTCCCGGCCTCGATCCCACCCCGATGCGGGTCGCCGAGATCCCCGAGATCTTCCCGGCGTACGTCAACATGACCGCCGCTGTCTCCCTCGTTCGCCGTGGCCGGCTCGACTTCACGCGGCTCCACGGCATCGGTTCCGGAGCCGTCGCGCCGCTGCTGTGGGGCGACACGTTGCGGAGGCTCGGCCGCGTGTTCGGTCGAACGGAGGAATTCATGGAGCTCGACGCGTGGTCCGTCTCGCCGTCGTCCCTCCTGATCGTCACCGGCATCGCAGGGATCGGGAAGAGCACGCTCGTCGCGAGCTGGCTCGTCCGGCAACGTCCGCGGCCCTACATCTACTGGTTCGAGATCAACGAGGGCACGACCCGGGCGATCCTGCTCGAGGATCTCGCGGCCTTCCTCACCCGCCTCGGACGTCGCGGCCTCAAGAATCTCCTCGGGGAGCATCGGGCGGCGAACCCTCAGGTCGTCACCCGCGTCCTGTCCCACGATCTTCGCGAGGTTCCGATCCTCGTCGTGCTCGACAACTATCACCGCGCGGCCCCCGACCTCGCTCGGTTCGTCACGGGGCCGCTCCTCGGGCTCGTGCACGAGGCTTCGACGAAGCTCCTCCTGATCTCTCGCACGCGACCCGCCACGTTGATGCGGCGCAGGGTCGCGAAAGACACGCGGGCCGAGGTCCTCCAGGTCCACGGCCTCGATCTCGAGGCGTCGCTCTCTCTCCTAGGCGCGAAAGGTTTCGCGGGCGACGACGTCGCGCTCCAGCGAGCCGCGAGTTCGGCGCGCGGCCATCCGATCCTCCTGTCGTTCGCGGCGCAGACCGGCTCGAGCGTGAGCGGGGAGATGACCCGCTATCTGGAACGCGAGATCTGGCGCACCCTGTCGAAGGACGAGCGGACGATCCTCGAGGCGTCGTCCCTGTTCCGCGGTCTCATCCCGGCCGATTCGCTCCATTGCTTCTCCGACGAATGGCAGGCCGCGGTCCACGGGCTCCAAGCGAAGAATCTGCTCGCGCCGACGATCTCCGGCGGCGTCGTCGTGCACGACACGATCCGCGAATACATTCGGGAGCGTCTGCCGCAGGCGCGGCGACGATCGTTCCACTCCCTCGCGGCGGTGTACTTCATGGACGGCTCCGAGATGCGGGACCGCCTCGAAGGGATGTACCATCTGATCGAAGCCGACGACATGAAGGCGTTCGGCGAGTACCTGGCGGACGCAAGCGGCGCGCTCTTGGACTCCGTGCCGGCCTCGGAGCTCCTGACCGTGCTCCGCAAGATCGACCGCACGACCCTCGATCCGCTCTCCGCGTGCATCCTCCCGGAACTCATGGGCGACACGCTGCGCGCGCTCGGTGATCTCCAGCCCGCCCTCCTGGAGTACCGCCACGCGGTCCAGCAGTCCGAGGCGAATCGTCGGTCCGACCGGGTGCCGCGGCTCCTCCGCAAGATCGCGTCCATCGAGCGGTGCCGCAAGGAGAACGCGAAGGCCCTGGGCCATCTCGTCGAGGCGCAGGCTCGCCTGGAGTCGCACCCCGACCCGGCGGAGCGCGGCGAAGTCCTTCGGGAGCTCGCCCTCCTGGAGGGCGCCCAGGGCATCCTCGGGGAGGCGGTCGTCCACATGAACCAGGCGGTCGACCTGGCGACGGAAGTCTCCGAGCCCGGGGCACTCGCCCGGAGTCTGACCGCGCTCGGGAGCATCGAGAGCATCCGAGGGAACTTCGAACGGGGCTTGGACGTCAAGCTCGAGGCGCTTCGGATCGCCGAGCGGGGTGGTAACCTGACGGAGATCGCCCGGGCGTGCATCTCCGTGGGCGTGTCCCTCCACGAGCTCCGCCGGTACGAGGAGAGCCTCAAGTACTACGACCGGGCGCTCCAGATCGGCCGGCTCGTCGGGAACATCCGCCTCCAGGGATATGCGCTCATGGATCGGGCGGCCGCGATGATGGACATCGGACAGTTCGAGGCGGCCGGTCCGGTGATCGAGGAGGCCAAGCGGCTCATCTCCGTCCTCGAGGAAAAGGACTCTCTCTTTGTGATCGACATCTCGGACGGGCAACGAGAGATGGGACTGGGCCGATGGACCCGCGCGACCCGCTTATGGGATCGCGGCCTCCGCGGGCTGAAGGACCTGGGCGGCGTCTCCGACTATGCCCGCGCGCTCACCTACGTCGGCCGGTTCTATCTCGAGAAAGGGGAAACGGGGCCCGGATTGAGGTTTCTCGAAGAAGCGCGGGGGATCGCCAAGACGGTTGGCCTTGAATCCTTGCTCTCCGAGATCCAGGCGTTGGAGACGCGACGCGGGGCCAAGGATGTCAATCCCCCTCCGGCGCGGCTGACAGACGGTTAGCTCGGATCCTTGGGCGGCCCGTCCATTCGTTCACCTCTGGGCGGGCCAGCGGTCCGCTATCGGATTTAAGAATGACGGGACTTGTTCCGTTTTGGCCTCTGTCGAGGTCGTCTCCCGTCGAAGTTAAGGGCGCCACCGCGATGCGCGGACATGGTCGCTTTTCCCAATCCGCGGCGCCGTCATCCGTTCCACATGCACGACATGATCCTCGGGCAGCCGGGGTTCGTCGCGGAGGCATTGCAGCGAACCGCCGCGTCCGATGTGGGTTCGTTCCTCGGGACGCCCCGCCGTCTCGTCCTCACGGGGTGCGGCACGTCCTTCCATGCCGCCACCTACGCTGCGCGGGTTTTCCAGGAGGTCATCCCGTTCGTTCCGGTGCTCGGGATGCACGCGTACGATCTCGCCTACGGCCCCTCCATTCCCGCGAACGCAACGGTGCTGGGCGTGAGTCACAGCGGCTCGACGCCGACGACGAACAAGGCCCTTCGCCGCGTCCGCGGCCGCGGTTGTCGCACGATTGCGATGTGCGGACTCCCGGATTCTCCCATGGAACGCGTGGCCGACCAGACCCTGGTCATCGGCTCGACCCACGACCATTCCTGGGCCAACACGATGAGCTACACGACGCAGCTCGCCGCGCTCGCCGCCGCCGCCGCCTCACGTTTGAAATCGAACGTCGCGCCTTCGATTGAATCGTCGCTCCGCGGAATCTCGCGGTCCCTCGAGAAGACGTTAGCGTGCGAATCGCGCGTCCGACGACTCGCGACCCGGATCGCGCGGGGTGCGCGGGTCACGTTCCTCGGGAGCGATCTCGATGAGATCACGGCGCTCGAGGCGGCGCTCAAGATCCGCGAGACGTGCAGCCTCCCGGCGAGCGGTTATCACGTCGAGCAGTTCCTCCATGGCCCGTATCTCTCGATCGATGATCGGGAATCCATCATCATGTTGCGTTCTCGAGACGACGGGCCGCGCAGCCTGGCGATCGCCCGTGCCCTGAAGGCTTCGGGGGCCCCCGTCGCGACGATCGGCGAATCCCCGCGCGCCCAGATTCGGCTGCCCGCGATGCATCGCATCCTTCGGCCGATCCTCTCGATCGTGCCGATGCAGTTCCTCGCGTACTACGCGGCCCTCGCCCGACGGTCGAACCCGGACATCATGCGGACGGATATTCCCCGACTGCGTGCGGGAGTGGAGGCTCTCTTTCACTGACGCCGACATCCGGAGGGACGCCGACGACCGTCTTCGCCTCCGTCCCGTTTCGCAGGAGCAGCTGGAGGTGCATCTTCCCGTTGCCGTACATGATTTGGAAGCGGTCCACTTCCGACTTGTACAGGCGCGCGGGCCTCCGGCGGCCCTCCGTGACGAATCCGGCCTCGGAAATCAGGGCGAGGGAAACGAGACGCCGGATCCGGCGGTAGCAGGCGGCGATCGGCACGCGGTAGCGGGTCGCGATCTCCTGCGCCGTGAGGCTCTCCTGATGCAGCGCGATGAGGATTCGGAGCGCGTGGTCGTCGAGAAGCGACTGCCCGTTCGAGTCGTACAACAAGAGGTCTTCGGCCATGAGCCGCGGCCGAGGAGCCGGAGAACCTCCGTTGGGCGGTCCCACCGATGCCACGCGGCCGATTCGCGCTCTCCTCCCTAAAAGCCCTAGGCTCCCGTTATCACGCTTGAGCGAGACGCAGGCACGAGCCTCCGCGTGGCGTCAACCTTCGATGGACTTCTTGACATTCATTGCGAACTCTTCCGTCTGAGCCTTCAGCCGGGTCCGCATGAAATTGTCCATGATCCGAGCGAGCGGTCCCTTCGCCTGGACGGCCATCGTGTACGTGACCTTCGTCGACTTCCCGTCCGGCGTCAGATCGATGGTCCCCGTGATGTCCATGTTCTCGGCCTGACCGCGGAACTTCCCGTGTTTCAGCGGGACCTGCTCGAGCGTTTCCGTGAGGACCTCGATGTCCTGGGACAACGGGCCAATCTTCACCCTCAGATTCCAACGGGCGCGCGTCTCGTCCAGGATCTCAACGGATTGCACGCCGGGGACGCAGGCTCCGATCTGCCTCATGTCGCTGACAAACGCCCACACCCGATCGATCGGCGCATGGACCTCGAACGTCGCGGTGCCTTCGGGCATGCCGTGTTGGGCAACGCGCCGGTTGTAAAATACTTTGCAGCGGCCCGTGAGTATTGCGAACCGGCTCAATAAGAGAAAGGGCCGAGGTCCTCCCCCATTTTGCCTCGGCGGGTGGGGTTCGCGAGGTTGGACTCAGCCCTTGCGGAGAAACGGAAGGCCCGTGCGCTTGTTCACGCCGACCTTCCGATTCTTCGGCATTTCGTCCATCGGTTTGCCGCTTTTCGGTTTCCGCTTGCTGAAGAAGTAGATCGTTACTTTCGGTCCCTTCTTCAGTTTCACGTCTCGCGAGTACAGCGTCCATCCCTGGTACGTGTACGGCATGTTTGACCTCGGGCCTCCATGCAGCTAGGGTATAAAAAAGCGTTTCCCTCCCGGAGACTTGTCAGACAGGACGACGATGACAGCTATTCTATGGCCGTAACATAGCGCATCTGAGGCCTATGGAGGCCACGCAGTTCGAAAGCGGTACGATGTCTCCGACGGCGGGACAGCCGCGAAAAGGAGGTCCGGAGCGTTCACGATAATCACGTGTGAGAACAGGTCCGAAAGACCTTTCAAATCCCCCATGAACGGCGATGCGATCTCCATGAAAGCGAAGCTCCACACCCTCGAGTGCGACGAGGAAGATCTCATCGAGCTCCCGGACACCTGGATCCCCGTGCGCCTGGAGCACAACAGCTACGCCACACCGAGCCGCAAGGCGTATACTCTGTACTACCTCGTGCGGGCGTGATATGCCGCGCGAGTTGAATAGGGCCACCGCGTTTCCGCTCGCGTGAGTGAAACACTCTCGGAGCTCGCGCGGCATCTCGAGGCGGACCAGATCGCGACGGGTTCGGCGATCCCACCCCGCTACCGGCTCGATGCTTTCCGCGCCCATCGCGGGTCCCCGCTCCCGGAAGCCGGGGTGAATCCGGCCGCCGTCGTCTGGCCTCTCAGCACGGAGGACGTCTCCTCGGTCGTCCGCTTCGCCGCGGACGCGGGCTTATCGATTGTCGCATGGGGCGGCGGGACCGGACTCATGGGTGGCGCACGGCCCTCGACCGACTCGATTGTCCTCGACATGCGGCGGATGCACCGGGTTCGCTCGATCGACCGCGCCTCGAACCGCGCGACTGCGGAGGCCGGCATCGTGCTGGAAACGCTGGATCGCCGCCTCCGAACGAGAGGACTGACCCTCGGTCACGATCCGTGGTCCCGGCCGCGCGCGACCCTGGGCGGAGCAATCGGGACGAACGGGATCGGATATGCCGGATACCTCCGCGGCACGATGGGGGACCAGGTGCTCGGCCTCGAGGCGGTCCTCGCGGACGGGAGCATCGTCCGAACGCGTCCCGCGGTGCGGTCGACGACGGGCTTGGACCTCAAGCGGTTGTTCATCGGAACCGAAGGGACGCTCGGCGTCGTGACGGCGGCAACCGTGCGTGCGTTCCCGGTCCCGGAACGCGAGGAGATTCATGCATTCTCGATTCGTGATTTTCCGAAGGGGCTCGCCTGCCTCGCTCGGATCTACGATGACGGGCTCACGCCTTCCGTGATGGATTTCGAGGAGACATTCCCTTCATCGTCGATTCCGTGGCGATCCGACGACGGGCCGCCGTTCCTGTACCTCGGGTTCGCCGGATCCCGTGAGCTGGTCGCTGCCTCCTGGCGGGTCGCGGGTCGGCGTCTCCGCGCCGCGGCCGCCCGGCGCCTCGCGGACCGAGAGGCTCGGGAGTACTGGAGGACCCGGCATGACATCATCTACGTTCACGACGAGGTGGCTCCGGGGGTGACGCGCGCAGACCAGTTCCTGAAAGACGTCATCTTCGATTATGTCCACACTGCGTTGCCGCGCTCGAAAGTCCTGGCGTTCCGTCGGTCTAGTCTCGCGATTCTCCAACGTCACGGCGTCCACCCGATCGGCTTCGGCGTGTGGACGCAGCCAGAACTTGTCTCCCTTGAAATGGTGCGGTCGGTGGGTCCAGACCGCGCGGCCGCACGCACGGCGGTCGCAGCCGCCGTCGATGAGGTCATCCGCCGCGCGATGTCGCTCGGTGGTTCGATGGAATACGTTCACGGCGTCGGCGTCAAGCTCGCGTACCTCTTGGGCGATGAGCTGGGTGCGGGCCTCGCGGCCGCACGCCGCGTCAAAGCCGCACTCGATCCCGCGAACACGCTCAACCCGGGGAAAGCGGGATTCTGAGCGTCGTCTAGGCCGGCATCCCTCCGGGGCGGGTCTATCTTGCGAAAGCTATATGAGCGGCTCATTCAGCGTAATATATATAAATCAGAACATAACTGCTCCTGCCAAGGTAGGGATTGGATGCGTGAACGTGAACCACCGCCCCCGATGATGAGTGCGCCAATGATGATGGATCGAAAGAGAATGCTGGTGATTGGTTCGATTGTCTTCGGACTGTTTCTCCTTTTCTTGGGAGCCGCGATCGTCGACTCCAGTCATCTCACGTCGGACGCGGGGACGCCCGCCGGGAACGATCGGGCCAACGTCTGGGGGCCCGTGGTCGCCCATGCGGGCATCTTCTTCTTCGTCGTTGGCCTCGTCGGTGCGGCCATTCTCCTCGAAGACTTGGACATCTTCGTGCGCCTTTTCCTGCTGATCGTCGCGTTCGTCGCGCTCTTGCTCGTCCTTGCGAACTCCCCCACGATCTTCGGGTGAGGTGGCACGATGGCGGGAATGGGCGATAGACTGTGGGACATCGGCCGGTCGCCGGCCCAGCACATGACCGTCTTGGTCTTCGGCCTCCTCGCGCTCCTGACGGGGATCGTCGCGACATCGATCCTCGCCGTCGCGGGGGGCGGCGGAGGGGCCACGTCGATCATCATGGCGGCGCTGATCCTTCGAGGGGTCGGCGGGTTCTTCGTGACGCTGGCCCTTTTCCTCGGGGCCTACGCCGCGTCGGGCGACTCCTGGACGACGACCGTGTGGCGAGTCGCGCAACTCCTCGCGGCCGTCCTGGTCCTGATCTTCGTGTTCTGAGTCGGACCGAACCGTGAGGCGGCGCGGACCGCGCTGCCTCCACCTTTCCTCTTTCGCGGCTTCTTCCGAGAATGCGTCGGGAGACTATCGGGCTTCTCCAGCGCTCACGGAGAGAATCGGCGGGAGGAAGTCGCTGATCATCTTCCACGATTCACCTTCGTCGCGGCTGGCGAAGAGCTGGCCCGTGTTCGTCCCGACGTAGACTCCGACGGGGTCCGCGGCGTCCACGGCCATCCCCTCTCGCAGCACGCCCATGTACGCGCGGGGGCCGGGCAATCCCTTTGTGTGACTACGCCACGCCTTGCCGCTGCTCGTCGTCTTCCACACGGCCATCTGACCCTTCGGGAACACACGGTTCTCGGCACCGATCAACGGGGTGACGAACGCGGTGTGTTTCTGCTCCGGATGCGCGGCGATCGGGAATCCGAACTCGGACGGTAGGCCTTTCGTGACTTCCGTCCACGCGCCTCCGTCCGGTCCGCGATGGTAGGTCCCGCAGTGGTTCTGCTGGAAGATCGCCCCGTCGCCCGAGGCGTCCCAGGCCAGCTTGTGCACGCACTGGCCCCACTCTGGATATTGGTTCGGCATGAATCCGGCCCGCACGCCGCGGTTCTCGGTCGTCCAGCTCCGCCCGCCGTCCCGCGTCTCGAACGCGCCGACGGCGCTGATCCCGATCATGAGGTGCCGCGGATTCCGCGGATCGACGAGCACGGAGTGGAGGCACAGGCCGCCGTTGCCGGGTTGCCACTCTTTCCGAGTCGGATGGTAGTTCAGCGACTCGACGTCGTGCCACGTGTCCCCGCGATCGTCGCTGCGGAACAACGCCGCGGGCTCGACCCCGGCGTAGATCGTGTCAGGTGCATTCGACGGTCCCGGCTCGATGTGCCAGATTCGCGACACGCTGAGATCGGAACCTTCCTTGAACTTCGGCGCGGTCTTCGTGGCTTTCGGCTCCTCGCCGGCGCGGCCGCGGTACACGGCGGGTCCCCACGGCTCGCTGCCCATCGGTGCGGCGGCGTAGACCGTGCGGCCATCTCGCGGATCGAGCGTCATGTGATACACGGCGCCGCCCGCATTGAACGGTCCCTCGACAGACCATTTCCTCCGGTCCGGAGAATGGAAGAGGAATCCGCCTTTCTTCGTCCCGACCGCGACGACCGCACTGCCTTTCTTGATCGAACGAGCCATGTCAGCCACCCGCAACGCTGGGGAGGATGTGGACGACGTCTCCGGGATTCAGTTTCGCCTCCGGCAACGACGCTCCGATCAGTTCCTCGTTCACGAAGACGTTCACATACGGCCGGCGTCGGCCCGCCTCGTCCACGACTCGATCCCGGATTCCCGGGAAATTCGCATCGAGCGCGCGGAGCATCGCGGCGACGTTCGACGCCTCGAGGACGACTTCGTCCTGCCCGTCCGTGTACGAGCGGAGCGCCGGTGGGATCCGCACGAGCACCCCCGCGTGGGCGATCTCTCTCGGAGAAACGTCGGACGCGATGACTCCTTCCCCCGCACCTCATCGAGGGGGAGATGAAAAGCCTTTGGCCGGCGTCCGCGAATGGACGGCGGGACTCGGAAGCCCTTATCTCATCCGAGTGGCTGCGGCCAACGATGGATACCCAGGACATCCTGGACGTCGCCCTCCGCCTCGCGAGCCAGTCCGAGATCCCTGCGGACACGACGATCAACGTCCCCGCGCGGAATGCGCGCCGGGCTCTGTTCGGCATCGACGTCGAGGCGGCGGACCTCCTGATGGCGAAGGAAAAGGGATACGATGTCGTGATCGCCCACCATCCGACCGGAGGGTCGGCGACCCTCGACTTTCCGAAGGTCCTCGTCAAGCATGCGGACATCTTGACCCGCCATGGGGTGCCCCGAGCCGTCGCCGACGCGGCCGTGCGGGAGATGCAGGAGGAGCGAGAGCCGCGGGCCCATGCGGAGAACTACGACCGACTCCCGTCCATCGCGCGTCTGATCGGAATCGGCTTGATGTGCATCCACAACCCGTGCGACGAGATCGGCCGGCGTGTGATGGACGAGACGCTCCGCGCGAAGTTGAAACCGGATCCGCGTGTGCGCGACGCGATCGACACGCTCTACGGAATCCCGGAATTCCAGGCGGCGAAGACGCGCATTGCCGTGCGCATGGGGAAAATCGACAATCCCCTGGGAAAGTGGGCAGTCCACCACGGCGCCGGGACGAACGGAGGGGTGCCCGTCGCCCGGGCGGCCTTCGAACACGGCATCGACACGGTTTTCTACATCCACATTGATGCGGGGGCCCTCCGGCGGTTGTGGGAGCTCTTCGGTCGCGAGGGTTCGAAGAACCTCGTGGTCACGGGGCACGTGGCTTCGGACAGCATCGGCATCAACGCGCTCGTCCGCGAGCTTCGCAAGCGGGGACTGCGCGTCGACACGTACAGCGGAATTGTCGATGTCTGAGCATTATTATTATCATAATCCCGTATAAAATTCAATGGGAAGCCTTAACTACGCATCCCCGATACGGAGGCGAAGGGGTTCCTTCTGCCGTTCGAGATCGTCATCGTGAGCAACACCCCCCTCACGCCGCTGAAGGACATTGACGATGTCGCGCTCCTCTTCCTCACGCAGATCGGGTACATCCCGAAAGGCTATGATCCGAAGACGGATGCGAGTTCCGTCCGGGATTCGGTCCCGTATCGGTTGTTCGTCGAGTGTTTGCTCGGCCGGCTCGACAAGGGGTGGACCGTGGAGCAGCTCGCCGCGAAGTTGAAGACGACGAAGGCGACGATCTATCGGCATATCAACAAACTGAAGGAGATGGACCTCCTCGACGAGGTGAACGTGCCGGAGCGCGGCACGGTCCGAAAGGGCTACCGCATCCGATACGGGAATCTCTCGAAGGCCTGGAATTTCGTCGAATCAAACATCGAGATCGCGATCGAGAATTATCGCAAGACGGTCGACCATCTCGAGAAGCTCGCGGAGCAACGGAGGTGACTAGGGTTGGCAGAAGACATCGTCTCGCTCACGAAAGGGTCGCGCTATCGGATCGAGTCCATGGAGACCCGCGAACGGACCAAGGTGACGAAAGGGATCTTCCGGGGATACGCGACGATTGGGACGGACGACGCCATCGTCGTGGAACTCGATGAAAGCCATCAAGAGCTGAAGGGAAAGCTGCGTCTGATCCCGCTGCACGTCGTGCTCGCCGTCGACATCCTGGAACAAGTGCCCGGCGACGCGCCGAAAGTCGAGAAGCACGGCACGATGTACGGTTGACTTGGTCATCCAGGGCAAGGTTCTTGCCGGGGAAGGCGGTTGGCGGAGGCATGGGTTCTCCCCGTATCGCGCGCTCGGGCCTGCGATCCCCTCGCGGTTGGCTGTTCCTCGCATTCCTCGGAGTGTGGCTGTACCTCGCGTCGCAGTTGCTCCGCCTGTATCCGGCTCGGGTCGCTGAGGTCGTCGTCCTCCCGGTGTCGGAGGTGAGGGAAATTCTCGCGCTCTCTGCCGGGCTCGGTCAGCTCCTGTTCTTCGGCGGCTTGGTCGCGGCGCTCTGGCGGGCGAACCTGGCCGCAGGCGTATCGAACGCCGGGATTCGCGGCCTCGCGTTCGGTGTCGCCGGGGTCGGCCTCCTCGGCGTGTTCGAGTTCGCCCTCTTCCTAGATTGGCTCGGAGCCGCGTTCAATCCGATGGCCCTGTTCGCCCAGACTCCCGTCATGGACACCGGCGTCATCGCAGGCACTGCCCTCGCCTTCGCGGGTCTCGCCTCTCTCGTCGTCGGTTTCGCGCAGTCCACGGACCTGTTCGGACGCAGGCAACGCAGGGCCCCCCAACGCACGGCGCAGCGGGAGGAAACCGGCTGAGCCACACGGCCATCGGTCCGAGGACGGATGTCTTCCGAGGTCGTTGACTTGACGCTCGAGTTGCCCCCGTCTCCCGAGGATCGTTTCCTCGCGTCGTTCCTCGCCGAACTGCGCGAGCGGATTCCCGCATCGAAGGATGAGCTCCAACAATTGAAGCGGCGCATCGCGCGATCTCACGGGGTCGCCGGGATCCCGAGCGATTCGGACGTCCTCGGTCGACTCCCCCTTCCGATCCGGGATGAATTGGTGGATCTGTTGCGGATCAAGCCCGCGCGCACCGCGAGCGGCGTCGCCGTCGTGACCGTGATGACCGCGCCGCACGCCTGCCCTCACGGCGTGTGCACTTTCTGTCCGGGTGGACCGAGGTTCGGGACGCCGCAGTCGTACGTCGGCACCGAACCCGCGGCGCGACGGGCGTCGGCTCACGGCTATGATCCGGGGGCGCAACTCGTGGCCCGGCTCCGGTCTCTCGAGGAGATCGGTCACCCCACGGACAAGGTCGATCTGATTGTCCTCGGAGGGACCTTCACCGCGCTCGACCGCGGATACCAGGAATGGTTCGTGAAAGGATGTCTCGACGCGATGAACGGGTTCGTCTCGGATTCGATCAGCGCGGCACAAGCCGCGAATGAAACCGCCGCCGCCCGGTGCATCGGCCTCACGATTGAGACGAAGCCCGACTGCCTCCTCGGGTCGGAGGTCGACGCGTGCCTCGCGCTCGGCACGACCCGTGTGGAACTCGGTATTCAGTCGACCCACGACGACGTCCTCGAGGCGGTGCATCGCGGCCACACGGATGCCCAGAGCCGGGCCGCATTCCGCGGAGCGAAGGCCGCCGGCTTGAAAGTCGGCGCGCACATGATGCCGGGCCTCCCCGGTTCGGATT
>VBLZ01000145.1 GCA_005878515.1 Methanobacteriota archaeon
ATCGGGATCTTCGTCGGCTTCGTGTCGAACATGATCGTCCGGGTTGCGGGCACGACTGCAGGCGGGAAGTTCGGCGAAGGCCTCCTCGAGATCAGCGCGTTCGAGAGGAAGGAGTGAGCCATGCCAGCGGACGACGTCCGCGCCGCGAAGGCCGCGAACGAGGCGGCGATCTTCGCCCGGGCCAACGTGGTCGGGGTCGCGATCGGCAACAAGTCCATCCGCGGGCGCGAGACGGACGAACGATGCATCGTCGTCTTCGTCGAAGCGAAGCGCCCCGAGGCCGAACTCCGGCGGTGGGACGTCGTCCCGAAGGCGTTCGGCGGGATCCGGACCGACATCGTCGAGACGGGACGCTTCCACGCGCTCGAAATGGCACAGGCGGTCGACCTGGGACGGACGAGGCGGATCCGGCCGGCGCCGGGCGGCGTGAGCATCGGGCACATCCAGATCACCGCTGGGACGCTGGGCGTCCTCGCCCGGAGGAACGGACGGCCCGTGATCCTGTCGAACAACCACGTCCTCGCGAACCAAAACGCGGGCCGGGTCGGTGACTCGATCCTTCAGCCAGGGCCTGCCGACGGCGGCCGCCTGCAGGACACGATCGCGCGCCTCGCCGATTTCGTGCCAATCCAGTTCAAGGAGCCCGCACCGGGGCCCATCGCGCGCTTTCTCGCCCGGCTCTTCGCACCCCTGCTCCACGCCGCGGGCTGGGGCCTGAGACGGCTCCCGAGTAGTGCGTCCAATTTCGTCGACGCCGCGGTCGCCGAGCCAATCGAGCCGCGGCTGGTCACGCCCGAGATCCTGGGAATCGGTCGCGCTCGCGGGACGAAGGACCCGGAAATCGGATTGCAAGTTCGAAAGAGCGGTCGCACGACCGGGGTCACGCAAGGACGCATCACGGCGATCGACGCGGTCGTCGAGGTGGACTACGGCGGACCAACGGCCATCTTCCGGGAGCAAATCGTGAGCGACCTCCTCTCGAAGGGCGGCGACAGCGGATCGCTCGTCGTCGACGATGCGCGGCATGCGGTCGGCCTCCTGTTCGCCGGGGGTGCGACGACGACGCTGATTAACCCGATCGCGGCGGTCGCGAGCGCCTTGAACGTCGTCATCGAGTAGCTTCGGTTCGCCCCCCGCCAAAGGCTTATTACACGTCCGCCAGATGTGCCGCGTGTTGGGGCGGCGATGAAGGAACTCTGGGTCGAGAAGTATCGACCGAAGAGCCTGGACGAGGTGGTCGGGCAGGAGGAGATCGTCGAGCGCCTCAAGGCCTACGCGAAGACGGGGAACCTGCCGCACCTCCTGTTCGCCGGCCCGGCGGGCACCGGCAAGACGACATCCGCGATCGCCCTGGCCCGCGACATGTTCGGCGAGAACTGGCGCCAGAACTATTACGAATTGAACAGCAGCGACGAGCGCGGCATCGAGACCGTGCGGACGAAGGTCAAGGAGATCGCCCGCATCGCGCCCTTCGGCGGGTCGAACTTCAAGATCATCTTCCTCGACGAGGCCGACAACCTCACGGCGGACGCCCAGGCGGCCTTGCGCCGGACGATGGAGACGTTCTCGAAGACGTCCCGCTTCATTTTGTCCGCCAACTACTCGTCGCGGCTTATCGAGCCGATTCAATCGCGTACGGCCGTGTTCCGCTTCCGCCCGCTCAAGCCCGATGCGATCGCGGAATACATCGGGCGGATCGCGAAGTCGGAGAAGCTGAAGATCACGGACGACGGGTTGGAGGCCCTCGTCTACGTCGCCGAAGGGGACATGCGGCGGGCCGTGAACTCGTTGCAGGTCGCCGCGTCCCTCGGATCGACGGTCGACGCCGAGGTGCTCTACAAGGTCTCGAGCACGGTCCGACCCGAGGAGGTGAAGGGCCTCATCGAGAAGGCATTGGAGGGCGAATTCCTCCGGGCCCGCGAGGTCCTCGACCGACTCCTGATCGAGTACGGGCTGTCCGGGGAAGACATCGTCCGGCAGCTGCACCGGACCGTCTTCGACCTGAACATCCCGGACGAGTCGAAGGTTCGGCTGCTCGACCGGATCGGGGAGACGGACTTCCGGCTCACCGAAGGCAGCAGCGAGCGGATCCAGATCGAGTCGCTCCTGGCCCACTTCGCGCTGATCGGCCAGGACCTGAGCAAGAAGTGATCATGGCCCGAAGAGAGGGGCCCACGCCTCGTACGCCGTCTGATCCTTCGGAGACGCCTCGGTCATCCGCGCGAGCGCGAGGGCAATTGGGGCCGCCTTGGTCGCGACGAATTCGGTGATGCAGGCGTCGGCGAGGAGTAGGTTGTATCCCTGGTTGGCCATAGGGGAATCCCGGGATCCGAGGTTCGCGATGACATCGAGCTTGCTCAAGACCATCTCCTCGTCGACCTCGCCGTACACCTTCGGCTCGGGGGAGCGAACGCGGAGGGCGGCCTGGAAGAGGACGTACAGCCGTTCACTCGTCCGGCTGAAATTCAGGACGAACCGCGACGCATGGGCGAACAGCAGCCGACGGGCGGCTTCCGTGTCGTAGCCTTTCGCGGTCAGGAGCCTTCGGGCCGCCGCGACCACGAGCCCTTCCGCGAGGACCGAGGCCGCATATCCATCCCGAAGCAACGCCAGGGTCGCATCGATGCAAGCCGCATCGCTCGGGGCCGACGCAATCAGGTGCATTCGTTTCCGCCCGGGCTCGTCCAACGGCCGCCCGCCGGATGAAAGCGCCTCGAGGTCGACCCACTCCTTCCCGAGGACCGCGAGGATCGTCTCGTAGGCGGTGCGATCTCGCGGGCCTTTCACGAGATAGTCGACCGCGGGTCGTAAGATCGCGCGGGCCCCTTTGAAGCCGAGCGAACGCGCGAGTTGCCACGACTTGACGGCGAGGAAGAGCTTGCGTCCGCCTTCGCCCATGTCCTCGAGCGCCGCCCGGAAGAGCATGTCCCCCGCCATCTTGCGCTCCCAGCCCTCGTCGACCATCCCGAGGAAGATCGACTCCGCCTCGGCAACGTCGCCCGCCCGGACTGCAAAGAGGAACGACCGGCCGAGATGCGTGACCTCGCCCGATACGATGAGGGGCGGCTTCGCGGGGGTCGCCGGCTTCTTCTCGGACGCCGCGTAGGCGATGGCTTGGAGGACCGGGAGGACTTGGTAGCGCGGTTCGATCACGGAGGTGAGATTCGCCGCCGCGCTGAGGATCGTGAGGCTTCGCGGCGCCACCCCGGACGCGCGATCGTAATGCAAAGCGACGCCGCGGGCCGCGGCGCGGACGAGTTCGACCGGTGGGGCCTTCGCACGGAACGCCTTGACGGCCGCGTCGACCGCCTCGGGCCGGGAGGCGCCCACCGCAGTCTCGACCTCCGTCAGGAGCGACGGGAGGGCCGCGACCGCCATCGGGCGCGCCCATCACGAGGTGCTTAGAAAAAACCTTCGTCCCCGAAGGAGAGAGGGACTCTGCGGATGATTCGGATCCCGGCGCAACGGTCAAATCCGACTGACTCTTAGGGTGGCGGGCCCATGGCGACGCGCTTCGCGTTCTGGCGAAAAATCGAAGAGGACTCCCTGGCGGAGAAGCACGCGCAGCCGGGCCT
>VBLZ01000146.1 GCA_005878515.1 Methanobacteriota archaeon
TGAATGGCAAGTTGATCGTCGTCTCGGTCGCGCTCGTCAACTCGATCTTGGCCTTTTCGCCCGCGTCGCGAAGCCGCTGCATCGCCTGCTTGTCGCTCGAGATGTCCACGCCGTGCTCGGCCCGGAACTCGGCCACGAGCCACTGGATGATCGCGTTGTCCATGTCCATGCCGCCGAGCTGGGTGTCCCCCGACGTCGCGATGACCTCGAAGACGCCCTCGCCCATCTCCATCAGCGTCACGTCGAAGGTGCCGCCTCCGAGGTCGAGGACCGCGATCTTGCCTTCTCCTTTCTTGTCGAGGCCGTACGCCAAGGCGGCCGCCGTCGGCTCGTTGACGAGACGGAGGACGTCCAGGCCGGCGATCTTGCCCGCATCCTTCGTGGCCTGCCGCTGGTTGTCGTTGAAGTACGCCGGGACCGTGATCACGGCCTGGTTGATCGGCTGGCCGAGGAACGCCTCCGCGTCCGTCTTGATCTTCCGGAGGATCATCGCGGAAATCTCCTGCGGCGTATAATCCTTCCCGTCGATCCGGACCTTGTAGTCCGTCCCCATCTTCCGCTTGATCTGCATCACGGTCCGATCGGGGTTCAGGACCGCCTGGCGCTTCGCCGGTTCACCGACGAGGATGCCATCCTTCGTGAAGGCCACGACGGACGGGAACATCTTCCCTCCGTACGCGCTGCCCTCGGCGCTCGGGATGATCCGCGGCGTTCCCCCTTCCATGTACGCGGCCTCGGAGTTGGTCGTGCCGAGGTCGATTCCAATGATCTTAGCCATTTGTTTCACCTCTGTTCTTGACGACGATGACTTGAGCGGGACGCAAGACGCGATCGTGGAGCCGATAGCCCTTCCGCACGACCGACTTCACGATGCCGTCTTTCAGCTCGGGATCGGGCACCTGCTCGATGCAATCCATCTCGTACGGGTCGAAGACCCGCCCTGCGGCGGGAATCTCCTGGAGGCCGACCTCCTGGAGGACTTTCGCCAGGTTGTCGCGGACCATCCGGACGCCTTCCCCGGCCTTTCCTTCGAGCGCCGCGACCGCGGCGTCCATTTCGTCGATGACTGGCAGGAGGCGTGAAAGCAGGAGCTCGTGCGCGAACTTGACGACCGTCGCGGCGTCCCGGTCGACCCGCTTGCGGTAGTTCTCGAACTCCGCCTGCAGATACTTCAGTTTCGTCAGCAGTTCTTCGTTCTGGCGGCGCAGCTCGGCGAGTTCGTCCCGGGGAGCGGCCCCGTCGTCCTGCGCCTCGTCTTCGTCCTGGAGGGCGGGCGATTTCTCGTTCATCTCAGGTACCTCGCTTGAATCGGATGCGATGAGCACGGACCCGACGGAGGGTCACGTCGAGCACGCCGTTCCGGTACGTGACGCTGACCGCGTTCGGCTCGACCGGCTTGGGCAGGTCGATCTCGCGATGGAACACCCGCCGTTCCGCGTCCAACGCATGGACCGTGAGCCGGTTCTGGGTCGTGGTGACTTCCAAGGTCTCGCGGGATGCGCCCCGGAGTTCGAGGGTGACGTAGATCGACGAGGGGCCGACAACGACTTCCGAGACGGGCTCCCGGGTCAGATGGCTCTCGTCCGCAACGGGCGAGGGAGGCCCCAACGCGGGTGGGCTGGTCCCGCCCACCGCGGGGAGACTCCGGTGAGCACCTAGGCGCGTGACGATGCGGTCGATGGCGTCAGGGGAGGGACGCTCCCCCTCGCCAGACGGTTCCGAGACCATGGGGACCACCGAGGCCCCGCAAGGGGCCCCTCAGAACTCTTCGCCGTCGCCCCCGTCGCCGCCCTCGCCGCCCTTGCCGCCGCCCGGGGCTCCGCCGCCGCCGGACCTGGCTGCGATGACGTCGTCAATCCGAAGCACCATGACCGCGGCGTCCGTCGCCGAGGAGATTGCCTGACTCCCGACCCGGATCGGCTCGATCACGTTCTCTTTCTTCATATCGGAGACCTTGCCGCTGAAGACGTTGATCCCCGCGGACTTGTTCCCCTTCTTGTGTTGCTGGCGCAGCTCGATCAGGATGTCAATCGGGTCCAAGCCCGCGTTCTCCGCGAGGGTCCGCGGGATGACCTCGACGGCGTCCGCAAACGCCTCGATGGCGATTTGCTCGCGCCCGCCAACGGTCGACGCGAAGTCGCGCAGGGCCAGGGCGATCTCCATCGCACTCGAACCGCCGCCCGTGATAACCTTGCCGTCCTCGATCGCGACCGCGACGACGCTCGTCGCGTCCTCGAGGGACCGCTCGAGCTCGTCGACGACATGCTCGGTCCCTCCGCGCAGGAGGATCGAGACCGCCTTCGGGTTCTTGCATCCCGTGACGAACGTCATCTGGTCATCGCCGATCTTCTTCTCGTAGACCTGCTTGGCGAAGCCGAGGTCGTCCTTCGAGAGCTCGTCGAGCTTCGTCACGACCTTGCCACCGGTCGCCTTCGCGAGCTTCTCCATGTCCGACTTCTTGACCCGGCGTACCGCGTAGATCTCCTGCTTCGCGAGGTAGTGCTGCGCGAGATCGTCGATGCCCTTCTGGCAGAAGATCACAGTCGCGCCGCTCTTCCTCACGATCTCGACCATGCGCTTCAACATCGCCTCTTCCTCGTTGAGGAAGGCTTGGAGTTGGGTCGGGTCCGTGATCTCGATCTTCGCGTCGATCTCGGTCTTCTTGACCTCGAGGGCCGCGTCGACGAGGGCGATCTTCGCGTCCTTGACCTCGCTGGGCATCCCGGGGTGCACGCGTTCCTTGTCGACGATGATCCCGTCGACCAGCTGCGTGTCCGCGATCGAACCGCCCTGCTTCTTGACGATCTGAATGTTGTCATCGTCGACGAAGTACGATCCGTCGGCTTTCTGCTCGGCGACCGTCGTGACCGCCTTCACGGCGATGTCCGCCAGGAGCTCCTTGTGGCCACTTGCGGACTTGGACGACATCGAGGTCATCCCGACCTTCTTCAGGGTATCGAGGTCTTTGATCGAGATTTTCGACGCGACCTTCTCGAGAACCTCGTGGGCCTTGTCCGAGGCCTGGCGATACCCGGCCGCGATCACGGTCGGGTGGATGTTCTGGTCGATGAGGTCCTCCGCCTTCTTGAGCAGCTCCCCTGCCAAGATCACGGCCGTCGTGGTTCCGTCGCCGGCTTCCTCGTCCTGGGTCTTCGCAACCTCGACGAGCATCTTCGCGGCGGGGTGTTCGATGTCAATCTCCTTGAGGATCGTGACGCCATCGTTCGTGATGACGACATCTCCGAGGCTGTCTACGAGCATCTTGTCCATGCCGCGCGGGCCCAAGGTTGAGCGAACCGCATCCGCAACCGCCTTCGCGGCCGCGATGTTGTTGAACTGCGCTCCCTTGCCGCGCTCGCGGCGCGTTCCTTCCTTCAAGACTAGAATCGGCGTACCTGCTGGCATCATGTAAGTTCCTCCGAATATCGGATTCGGACGCCTGCCTATACTTGGACTTCTATATAAGCATACCGTCAGAACCCAAGGCGGTCCCGTTATCGGCCGGCCTGGGGAGAACAGTCCCCATAATTCTATATCAAGAAAGAGGGTAGGTCGCCCGGTGAAGGAGCTTCTCCTCGAGCTCGCGGAGGCGGTTCAGCACGCGGTTGCCGAGCTCGCCGAGGATCCGGCTGAGGT
The DNA here is from genome assembly GCA_005878515.1 of Methanobacteriota archaeon. Taxonomy (GTDB): domain Archaea; phylum Thermoplasmatota; class Thermoplasmata; order RBG-16-68-12; family RBG-16-68-12; genus RBG-16-68-12. The sequence continues at coordinate 3,637 of VBLZ01000146.1, forward strand.
CCTGGGACGCGGCGCCGACGGCGCCCCGAGCACACGAATCGATCGCGTGGCGGAGGCCGCCGTCCTCAGAGTCCTCGATTATGAAGACGCCCGCCTCAACGTGCTCAGCGAAGAGGCAGGGTTCGTCGACCGCGGAGGAGACGCGACCCTCGTCCTCGATCCGATCGACGGCACGCACAACGCGCTCCGAGGGGTGCCCGCGTACTCGGTCTCCATGGCGATCGGTCAGTCCCACCTCGCGGACATCGAGGAGGGGCTCGTCCGGGACCTCGTCTCGGGCGCGACCTATTATGCGGCCAAAGGACACGGCGCGAAGCTCAACGGCCGACCGATTCACGTTCACCCTTACGATCCGAAAGACATTCTCTTCACGGTATACCTCGGAAGCAACGCCCACCCGGACGCCGACCGCGTCGCACGCCTCGCGAGGCGGGTGCGGAGCCTCGGT
>VBLZ01000147.1 GCA_005878515.1 Methanobacteriota archaeon
GAAACCCGGTGGAGGCGGTTTCGTTGGGGTCTCGGAGAAACGCAAGACGACCGTCGCCGGACAAGAAGACGGAGAAGGAAATCGTCGAACTCCTCGGGAGAAGGGCCCTTCCGGATATTGAGTGGCTGAAACATATAACCGAACGCGAGACGGGCGAAATCCTTGTCATGTTCAGTGAAATCACCGACCTCGTCTCCGCCGAACGATCGATCCATCGCGCGCTCCAACGCACGGGCCGCACGTACTACGCTCAGTTCCCCGCGCCGTTGGAGTTGTATCTCATTTCGCGGATGCAGCGCCCGTGCCACGCCGTCGAATCCGGCGTCTCCTCCGGCCTGTCCTCGGCGCACATCCTGATGGGTCTCGAGCGAAACGCGCGAGGTCGACTCCATTCAATTGACTTGCCGCAATATCAAAAAGCAGCGAAGAGGGCCAGAGGGGAGCTCTCCTGGAGCGTTCCACGTGGCAAGGATTCCGGGTGGGCGATCCCTTCTCGATTGAAAGCCAGGTGGGACTTGCGAAAGGGAAGGAGCGAGGACGTTCTCCCGCGACTCATCAATCGCCTCCCCTCGATCGACCTGTACTGCCACGATAGCCCTTGGACTCCCGAGCACCTCGCATTCGAGTTTGAAACCATTCGGCCGAAGCTCCGTTCCGGATCGATTGTCGTCGCCGACAACACAGGGGTGAATCCGGAAGCGGCGCGCGCCCTTGCTCGAGCGTTTGGTACGAAGGTGTGGCATCGCGGGACGTCGAGCCTGATCGGGATGTACATCCCCTAGCCCGATCCCGAGTCACTCCGTCGCGTGATCCGACCGGGCTTTGCCTCAGAACCGCCCTAGGGCGGTACCAGCCTTTTTATCGCCACACGCGATGTGTCCGTAATGCCCTTCTTGGACACCCGGGTCCGAGTCCAGCACCCTTGTCCATACTGCGACTTGTCCGTCGCCTTTCCGGACGTGGAATTGGCCTTGTGGACAAGCACGCAGAGTGACGTGTTCCACGTCGCCGCGCCGTCGCCTGCCGATCTCCAACGCGTCCTGCGCGCGATGCTTGAGACGATTGGTGCGCGTAGGATCACCCAAGAAGGCACCTCCGCACTCGTCGTCACCCATCAAGCGCGCTGGACGTACCCGCCGTCCGTCACGAAGATCGCCGACCGACGAGGTCTCTGGGTCGTCCCTCCGACGATTTACTTTGGAGGCTGGGAGACGTATCGCGTCGTCTCGCCAACGATCGCCGCCCTGCGGCGGTTCGTGGCCGACGTCAAGAAGACCGGACAGGTCGAGGTGCTTTCCCACCGAGCCCGAGACCAGCTCGACCGGATCCACTCGCTCACGACGATCCCGGTCCATCTGTTCGAAGGACTCACAGACCGCCAGGTCCACGTCTTGGTCAGCGCCCTGGAAGGAGGCTTGTTTGAACTCCCCGCGCGAGAAAAGATGGATCGTGTTGCAGCCCGAGCGGGCGTCTCGCGGTCGACGTTCGGCGAGCACCTTCGGAAAGCGGAGATGCAAATCTTACGGAACTCGTATCCGTTCCTGAAACTACGAGATCAGAGTGCGGAGTCCGCGTCGCGACCTTCCCTTCGGCGCACTCAGGGACCGGCCGGGGAGAGCCCGGTCGGAGTCGCTTCGGGACCCAACCGGTACTGAACGATGCGCGTCACTTCTCGACCAGGACCTGGACGTCGACCTTGGACCATGCCTTCGTGTTGGTCCACGGATCTCCGTCATACACCTCGCGGGTCGGCCCCGCTCGTTTGAAGTCCTTATACTTGAGACGCCACCAGATCCAGTCTCCCAGGCCGTGGTAGATGATCCGAGATGAGACGACGTTCGGGTTGAATACCACGTGTGCGACGGCCTGTGCCGGGAGTTTCTTGATCCGGATCCGGCCCTCGGCCTTCGCCTTCCCGCGAATCTCGAGGCACGCCTCCCAGCGGCGCTGGTTCCCGGGTCGGCGGCTATTCGGGCCGTCGTGTTCGTACATGATCCACTTCCCAGTACGCAGGCGGTTCTTCTTAGCCCATGAGACCAGCTCCTCGAACTCACTCCGTAAGTTATCCTCGCGGTAGGGTCCGATCTTGAGGATCGACGCGACCGTGTAACTCGGAGTCCGTGTCACCTCGAAATCAACGACCATCGTTGTCCACCTCTAGGCTCGGTTCACGCCCAGATTCCATCATGGAGGGCGGCGATACAAAGGTTCTCCCGCCCGAGGGCGGCCGAAGCGCATCAGGTGGGTGAGTCTCCCACCCAGGTCGCATTCTGAGATCCGTCCCGCAAACTCTTTTAGCACCCGCCACTATCCCCCATGATTTCCGACCCTACACGAGGAATTCCACTTGTTACATAAGGTTCGTACCGCCGCAACCAAAGAGGAGGTCCTCCGCCTCATGGAGCCCTTGGTCGGCGACTGGTTTGGGTCGAAGTTCAAGGGCCTCACGGAGCCCGAGGCTTACGCCGTACCCCTCATCCACGCGAGGAAGAGCGTCCTCGTCTCGTCCCCGACGGGGAGCGGCAAGACGCTCACCGCTTTCTTGTCCATCATCAACGAGCTGTACGCCAAGCAACTCCGTGGCGAGCTCGAGGACCGCATCTATTGCCTCTACGTCTCGCCCCTCAAGGCGCTCGCGAACGACATCAACCGCAATCTCGAAGAGCCGCTCCGCGAACTGACGCAACTGGCGCAGAGAGAGGGTAAGCCCGAACCCCTCATCCGGGTCGGCGTTCGGTCTGGAGACACCTCGCCTCAGGAACGGCAGAGGCAGGTCCGCCACCCGCCACACATTTTCATCACGACACCCGAGAGCATCGCAATCATCCTGAGCACTCCGAAATTCCGTGAACACTTCGCAAACGTCGAATGGGTCATCCTCGACGAGATCCACGAGGTCTGCTCCTCGAAGCGTGGTTCTCTCCTGTCGATCTGCCTGGAGCGCCTTCGCGAGCAGACCGGGCGAGATTTCGTGCGAATCGGGCTGAGCGCGACCATCGCCCCGATCGAGGAGGAGGCGAAGTTCCTCGCGGGCTACGAGAACGGCAAGGTCCGGGACATGTACATCGTCGAGGTCGACACGCGCAAGGACCTCGACCTTGCGGTCCTGTGCCCCGTTCGCGACATAACGGCGGTGCCCATGGAAGTCGCGAACGCCCGAATGTACGACCTCCTGAGCAAGTTGATCGACGAGCATCGCACGACGCTCATCTTCACGAACACGCGGAGCGGGACGGAACACGTCTCCTTCCGTTTGAAGGAGCGCGGCGTCGAAGACCTCGAGGCCCACCACGGCTCTCTTTCAAAGGTCACCCGCCTCGAGGTCGAGCAGAAGCTCAAAGACGGTCAGCTGAAGGCGGCTGTGTCGTCCACTTCCCTCGAACTCGGAATCGACATCGGTTACATCGACCTCGTCGTCCAGATTGGCTCGCCGAAGTCCGTCGCGAAAGGGTTGCAGCGGATCGGCCGCGCAGGCCATGCATACGGAGAAACCGCGGTCGGGCGGATGATCGCATTCGAGCCGTGGGACCTCATGGAGTGCGCGACCTTGGCGAAGGCCGCGTACGACGCCCGGATCGACCGGGTGGACATCCCGAGCAATCCCCTCGACGTTCTCGCCCAAGCGATCGTCGCGATGTCGCTCGAGAAACGGTGGGAGGTCGACGAGGCGTTCGAGCTCGTCCGGCGGTCGCACAGCTTCCACGATCTGACCAAGAAAGACTTCCTCGCGGTCCTCGACTACCTTTCCTCCCGCAATCCGGACATCAAGGTCTTCGCGAAGATCTGGTTCGACGAGGAGGAAGGCCGCATCGGGAAGAAGAAAGGAACGCGGATGATCTACTACACGAACGTCGGCACGATCCCGGAGGAAGGGACGTACCACGTCTTCTCGGAAC
>VBLZ01000032.1 GCA_005878515.1 Methanobacteriota archaeon
ACCTGACCCCCGCGTCCAAGCAAGTGAATGTCTTGGTCAAGGTCGTCAGTCTGAGTGAAGAGAGAGAGATCACGTCGAAGTTCGGCGAAGCGAGAAAGCTCGTCGAAGCGACGGTAGGCGACGAGACCGGGACCGTCCTCCTGACCCTGTGGAACGACCAGATCGGGCAGATCCACAAGGACGAGACGCTCCTCATCGACAACGGCTACGTCACCCTCGTGCGCGGCCACATCCGGCTGAACGTCGGGAAGTACGGCACGATGGCGAAGTCGGAGCAGCTGATTGAGAACGTCAACACGGCGCTCGACGTCAGCGCGGTCGAGTACGAGCGCGAGCCGCGCTACCGAAGCGGTGGCTACAGCGGCGAGCGACGGGAGCGCAGCGGCGGCGGAGAGCGGCAGTTCGAGTTCGGGACCTTCAGCGGGAACCGCAGCGGTGGCAGCAGCAGCGGCGGCGGCCGCGACCGGGACCGACGGGACCGCGGACGACGCCGGTACTGATTGACCTTCACCTTTTCGTCTGGCCTTCCGGCCAGGCCTTTTTCATTTTTCTGACGGACCGGCGGAACCGCTGGCCGTTTTTTCCGTTCGCGATCGCTACGAATCCGAATGGACCGGATCATCGGCGCCGCGGAGGCCTTCGCCCTTCCGGACGCTCCGGCATCTGGTAGATCCGTTCGGGCTGGCGTACCGCGAGCCGGCCGTTCCAGAACGCGCGCGCATTCTCCTCCGTCACCTCGACGTGCAGCACGTCGAGCTTCGCCTTCATGAGGTTCCGGAACTTCGCACGCTTCGACTTGTTCTCTTCGTTCCACATCCGCGTGAATTGCTGGTCCTTGTCGTCGGCCATCGGTGCCACCGCCTCAACGCTCGATGAGAACTCGGGCCCAGGCCGTGGAGGCCGACTCGGTTCGTCATGGGAATTGGAGGACGTCCGTCGCGAGGAACCACGGACTCATAAGGCTTTTCTTCGAAATTCGCGGGCGCCCGCTCGAGTCAATATGTGAACGTCACGATCAGGTCGTCGGCGACGGACTCAATCCGGTATGACGTGAGCGGGAACTTCGCGGGGAGCTCCTTCGGCTGGCCCGTCTGCAAATCCCACGATCCGTTGCAGTCCTTGCATGTGATCAAGAGCTTTTCCCGGTCGACGAGGCCGTCCGTCAACATCGCCCACTTGTACGTGCAGGCGGCGTCGACACAGAAGAAGCGGTCCCCGAGGCGGACGACGAGGATGTCGTACCCCATGATCTCGAAGTGCTTCTTCCCGCCGTCCGGGACGTCATCCACCTTGCACAGATTGACGTCCGTGTCCATTGGGCGAGGCGAACCTCCTCCGGGCCTTAAGAGTTTGGGGACGTGATGAGGTCCTCGCCACAAGGTCTGGGGCCAGCGGTCGCGGTGGTGTGGACCGACGCATCCGTACCTCTAAGTAGAGGTATGCAAGGAACCTGGACGATCGAGTTGGGACGGTGGGCCGGCTCACATGCGCGCGAACATCGCGGCCATGTGTTTCGAGCCGCCGACGAAGTCCTCCATGCGGAAGTGCTCGTTCGGCGCGTGATAGTTCGAGCCGTCGTACGAGACGCCGGGTCCGGAGATGGAGGGCACGCCGACCACTTCGTTGAAGAACCCGTGGGTGGAGGCGCCCGCCGACCACGGCCAGACCTCCGGCTCGCGTCCGTATGCATCGACGGATCCCTTGATCGCGGCTTTCACGACCCGGGCACTCAGGGAGATGGCGGCCGCCTCGAGGGCCTCCTTCGCGGGGCTCAGTTCGATGTCCCCAAAGCCCTTCTCAATCAGGTGATCCCGGAGCTTCGCGAACTGTTTCTCCTGCTTCATGTTCGGGACGAGACGGAAATCGATCTTCGCCTTCGCCACCGCCGGATTCACGGTCTTCGTGCCTTGTTCGATATACCCGCTCACGAAGCCGCAGATCGTGCAGGTGGGTGAGTAGATCAGGCGTCGGAGCACGTCGAAGTCGTTCCCGTCCCCCACGAATTCGGAGACGCCCCAGAACTCCTTCAGTGCATCGGCCTTGAATGCGCTCGCACGCAGGTACCGCAGCTCGCGGGCGGTCGGACGCCGCGCATCCTTGTACCAGCCGGTCACTTTGATCCGGCCCTTCGCGTCCCGGAGGGTCATCAGGGCCTGGATGAGCCGCCACGCCGGGTTCGGGGCGATCGCGGCATACGAAGAATGTTGGTCCACCTTCGCGGTCCGGCTCGTCATCTCGACGTACAGGATGCCCTTGCATCCGAGCTCGATCTTCGGGGTCCCCTCGTGGAGATGGTCACCGCCTTCGATCGTCGCGCCGTCCGCATGCAGGATCTCCTGGTTCGCGCGGACGAACGATCCGAAGTGCGGGCTCCCGACTTCCTCCTCGCCCTCGACGACGAACTTCAGGTTGATCGGCGGCCGACCCTCGACGCCTTGCCATGCCTGGACCGCGAGGAGCTGCATGATGAAATTGCCCTTCGTGTCCGCGCAGCCTCGACCCCAGAACTTGCCGTCCTCGATCGTCGGGTCGAACGGATCCCGCTTCCACTCGTTCAGCGGGTCGACCGGTTGGACGTCGTAATGCTGGTACATGAGGAGCGTCGGCTTGCGCTCGTCGACGATCATCTGACCGAAGACGACGTTCGGCCCGCCGTCCGTCGGATATTCGCGGGCCTCGAAACCGTTCTCGACCAGCAGACGACGGACGAACGCCGCGGTCTCGGGTTGGGCCCGCTTGTGGGCCGAAATCGTGGGGAACCGGACGTACTCCTTCAGAATCTCGAGCGCCTTGCCCGCATCCGCCTCGACGCGGCTCAGGACATCCGTGAGGGCCAAACTTCGCACCGCCGCGGGAACGCCGGCAGGACATAAGAACCCGATGCGTGCATCGGTGCTCCGTGCAACCGCGAGCCGATCCCGCGAAAGGAATAAGTCCACGAACGGGCTGCGCATCCCGGCGAGACGATGGAACTCATGAAAGGAGTGCACGTCATCGAGACCTATGCGACGACCACGTTGCTGGTCGACGACCGTCTCGTCCTGATTGACACCTCCGTGGACGCCGATGGCGGGAAAGTCCTTGACTACTTCGCGAAGATCAAAGTGAAACCGAAAGACCTGTCGACGATCTTCATCACCCACACCCATCCGGATCACGTCGGAGGGCTCGCGGCGATCAAGCACGGCTCGCCGGCGAAGGTGGCGTCCTCGCGAATCGAAGCGGACTTCATCGCCCGCAAGCGCGTGTACGACGGTCCACCGGGCGTCCAACGGCACCCAGGCACGCCCGTCGACGTGCCCCTGGACGACGGGCAGATGCACGACGGCCTCCGGGTCATCTTCACGCCGGGCCACACCCGAGGGAGCATGTCGCTCCTCGACGAGAGCCGTTCGCTCTGCATCGCGGGCGACGCAGTGAACAACGAGTCCGGTCTAAAGCCCATGCCGGACCAGTACAACGTCGACCCGAAACAGCACCGCGCATCCATCAAGAAACTCGCCACGTTCCATTTCGAGAGCGTTGTGATGGGCCACGGCACCCCGATCGTCGGCGGGGCGAGTGCGAAGATCGCCGAATTGGCGAAACGCGTGTGACGAACCCATCCGATGTCAAGTGCTGACAATCACGGGCAGAGGTTTATGAAGGGGCGCGGTTCATATGCGCGTCCAGCCCTCGAAATCGCGGAGGCTCCCCCCTGTTGTCGGCCCGATTGAGCGCGATCGCCCGGCGGTTTGCCGCCATCGTGGCGGTCCTGGTGATGGCGGGCGCCTTCGTCTCCGGCGCGGTGGCGGGCTCGGCCCCGACCGCGACTGCGGTGGCTACGAACTTCCCCGTCCACGCGGAGGTCGTTCCAAGCGATCCGTTCTTCCGGGACCAATGGGGCCTTCAATCGATTGGAGCTCCGACCGCGTGGAACGTGAACCTCGGGAGCCATTCGGTCCTCGTGGCGGTCGTCGACACGGGCGTGTGGTGGACCCAGCCGGACA
>VBLZ01000033.1 GCA_005878515.1 Methanobacteriota archaeon
CGATATTGTCCACCACGAGTTTGAGCGGTAGCGGAGTGATGATGGCCAGCGGCGCGGCGGCGAGGGACACCAGGAAAAGGAGGGCGATGGACCACCGATACGATTGCATCTCTCGAAGGGACCTGCGGACGGTCCCGCCTTTCCGCGACGAGGTCCCGGAGGGTCGGAGGCCGGACCGCGCGCGACGTCTCGCGGCACGCGCGCGTGCGACCACGACGGCACACGCGATCCATGCGACGATTGGCACTCCGACGTGGAGAAGGAGGAGGCGGGATTCGGAGAGGCGAGAACGGCCCAGATCCCACAGTTGATTGAACAGGGGCGTGTTCAGCCCATAGTCCTCGGCCAGATAGGCCGAGAAGAGCGAGGCGGCCGAGAGGAGGCTGAGGATCGTGGCGATCGATTTGGCGAGCCGCCCAGGAACCCTCGCGGCGACCGATGGGTCGCGTTCGCGCCCCACTCGCTCCACTTTTGCCTCGGCGAACTCGTCCTCCTCGGATTCGTTCGGATCGGTGAATTCCCTCAACTCGTCGAGAAGTTCCGCGTACCCTCGATTCGCGCTTCGGCGGAGGAGCTCTTCCACCGGGTCCCCGCGAGAGGACGCCTTTCGTCCGCTCGGATCGGTCGGCCTTCTCCGAGGCGCTGTCAGTCGATGACCCCCTCAAGGGACTCCCGGGAGCGCCCCGTGAGATGGAGCGCCCCCACCGAATCCGGGTGCTCGCGCGAGAAGGAAGCAGACCATTCGCGCATCACGCTGCCCCGAACCGTTCGAGCCGTTCCTGGAGGATGCCGCCCGCGAATCCCGTGTCGGCAACGGCGCGCGCCACGACGAAGCCCGCGACGACCGCGGACATCGCGCTCGCGAGCGAGGCGCCGGACGACCACGCGCCGACCGATAGCGTGGCAAACACCGCGCTCAGGATGACCGCGGACTTTCCGTATGCGGGAGAGATCCGGAAACGGAGCAGTTGCTTCCCGGGCGCATGCTCCTCGACGGCGAGCAACAGCCGACTCCCACCGAGCGGGCCTCCCCGGACTTCCAAATCCCAGGGGTCGAACTCGCCGCCCGCCCGTGCGATCGCGCCGGCGTCGACCAGGTCTTCCTGGAGCTTCGTCAAGGTTTCCTCCGGAGCCTCTCGCTGGTCCCGCCAGTAGGTCATGTGCAGGCGCCGGAACCGGGGTCGGGTCCGCGGGCCACGCCGCCGCCACGGTGTCAGGCCGCCCCGGATCCGGCCCGAAAGGCGGGCCATCGGCTGCATGAGATGGAGGAACACGACGACGAGCCGCAACACGACGAGCGACCGACGTCGCTTCCGCGGGCTCGCGACGAACTTCGCCCGCCGCGCACTGATCGAGGCTTGCGCGACCGGCAGCGCGACGGCGACGAGCAACGCCGGCCCGAAGATGATCGAGGCGCCCCAACCGATGCTCAAGACGAACGTCCCCGACAGGAGGCCGATCATCAAATACCATTCCGGCGCGAGGGCCAAGGACCACCGCGAACCTCGGGACTCGTAGAGCGATTGGAACGGTGCGGTGCCCCAGACTCCCTGGTAGACCCGTCCACCGAGGGACGACAGATCGGCGGAGACGCCTTTTCCATAGATGCGTCCGAGCCAGCTCAACTGCCCGATCGGACTGTATCGGGACGGCCACTTGCGTTCCAAGAGGGCCTCGGCCTTTCCGTAACCGACCTGTTGCTTCCAAAACTTCCGGAAGGATCGGCGGCGGTGGTGCCATACGACGGCGGCCGGCGAGTACCCGATGACCCCGCCCCGGTCGCGGATCCGCCAGCACACGTCGACGTCGTCGCCCGCGCTCCGGAACCTCGGGTCGAATCCGCCGATCGCCTCGAGCGCGTCTTTCCAGAACGCCATGTTGCACCCCGGGATGTGCTCCGCGATGGTGTCGGAAATCAAGACCGGGTTCGGGCCGCCCGGGGCGTTCGCGACGGCATCCGCCCTCCAACCATCGTTCGGGGGCGGGAGGTTCGGTCCTCCGACTCCGACGGCCTTGCCTTCCATGAGCGCGAGCGCCAGAAATCGCAACCAATGGATTTCCGGATAGGCATCGTCGTCGATGAACGCGACGATCTCTCCGGTCGCGGCGCGGATTCCGACGTTGCGCCCGGCGCTTAGCCCCTGGTTCTTCGTCGTGATGAGTCGGACCTGATACTCCGAGGCGATGACCGGAGTCGCGTCGGTCGATCCGTCGTTGACCAGGATCACCTCGTAGTCCGGATAGTCGAGCTGCTCCAGGCCCCTCAGCGTGTCGCGAATGGTCGCTCCTCCGTTCAGCGACGACACCACCACGGAGATTTTCGGCCAGCGCATCGCCGAGGGGAACGGGGACTCCGCGAACGCCCGGGTCACCGTCTCCAGGGCGGGCTTCGGCGTCCGATCTCGGGTCGTCAACCCGAACGCCCAGTCCTCGACCGGATACTGCCCATGGTACCACTCGTCCGTCCACGCGAATACGATGACCCCGGAGCAACCGAGACGCAACGCAGCCCGGACCTGCCAGTCCAACGTCGCCGCTTGGGATCCCTCGCCGTTCCGGAGGCTGTCCAGTCCGATCTCGCTGAGCAATACAGGACGGTCATCGCTCAAGCTGTGGATCCGCGCGAGATAGTCCTCGAAGGCCCGGGGCGACTCGAGGTACACGTTGAACGCCACGAAGTCGAGGAACGGCAGGCGCAGGTATTCCGTGGACGGGTAGTTCACGTACGTCACGAGGGCGTACGGGTCTTCTTCCTTCGCGACGCGGTAGAGGCGCTCGATGAACTTCTCGACCCGCTGCCTCCCGTGCCAACGGACGATCGACGCCGGAATTTCGTTTCCGATGCTGTAGCAGAACACCGCCGGATGGCCGGCGCAGGCGCGAATCCACCTCCGGACTCGGGCGATGATTTCCTCGACCTTGCCCGGTTCGTCCAGGAATGCCATGTGCTCTCCCCAGTTGAGGCCGACCATGACCCGAAGCCCGTTCTCCAGGGCCATGTCCAAGAGCCAGCGCGGAGGACCCGTGTGGACCCGCACCACGTTGAAACCGTTCGCGGCCATGAGGGCGAAATCCCGTGCGACCATCTCCGGATTCAGGCGCTCCTCGCCGTCGTCGCCGACGAAGAACGTGCCATAACTGACGCCTCGGACCCAGAACTTCTCATTCCCGACGTACAGGAACTTCCCGCGGACCGTCGGGCGACCGACGACTAGCGTCCGTTCGCCGGGGACTTCCGTTGTGATCTGGGCCACGTTCACCGTTCCTTCAAGATGAACAGGACGCTCACCGAATCCGGACCGATCCCGCGATCCTCAGGATCGGGAGCCCCTGTTCTCGCACACCATTCCACATTCTCTTCGGGGCACACTCGGCCTGGAGCCGAGGGCCTGGCGGGGGGTTTTCGCAAGCGCCAACGGACCTCGAACCGGCTCAGAGGACCTGTGAAACGTCCGGGGAAAGAAGAAAAACGTTTTCACTTGTGATAACAATTGGGGACCGAAATTCGGAGAGATCGTGCGCCCGGCGAACCGGCTCCTCCGCATCTCGCCCGCCGGGGCAAAGGAAGAACGGTCCGCGCATATCCCCGCGTATTCGTATGTGCTCGAAGCGCCGCACCTATCCCTTATTGTACCCAAGTTGAAAACATGACGTTGACGTTCGCCACGTCCCTCGCCGCTCGTTCGGGACACCTCGGGGTGGGCGATCTGACAATCGATTCGATGGAGGGAGCAGGGTCATCGAACGGCTTGGACGGATACACCGCCTTGATTACGGCCGGCGGAATCGGGACGCGCCTCCTGCCGTTC
>VBLZ01000034.1 GCA_005878515.1 Methanobacteriota archaeon
GCGTCACGGGCTTGAATTTCCCCGCGCGAAACGTGTCGCGCGCGAGGACGGCGTAGCCATCCATCGCGGCCCGGTCGGCGAGCGGCACGTCGATCGGCGAGCGGACATCCTCCGCGGAGACGCGTCGGAGGGCGTCGAGGATCGGGACCGTTTCCTTCCGCTCAATTGGGCGGACGAGATCCATCGCGATGCGCATCGCCTCCTCGAGGGGGATGAGCGCCCTTAGGGGCCGCATGCCATGCCCGCCGTGCGGCCTGTCCTCGTGATCATGGACGCGGGCGGTCAATGGCCGATCACTCCGACCGCATGTCCCAGCTCCGGGACGATGAGCTTCTCCAAGGCGAGGCGGCACGCGTCCGGCGATCCGGGCAAGCAGAACACGAGTCGACCGTGGTATACGCCTGCGATCGCGCCGGACATCATCGCGGAGCTGCCGATCTCCGGGTACGACAGGGAACGGAACAGCTCTCCGAACCCCGGGAGCGTCTTCTGGAAGAGAGGTACGAGAGCCGCAATGGTGACGTCACGGGGGGCAAGCCCTGTGCCGCCATTCGTGATGATCGCGTCGCAGGTCCAAGAGGCCTGCTCGACGGCATCGACAATCTGCTTCGCTTCGTCCTTCACAATCGCGTGGAAGAGGACCGTGTGACCGGACCGGAGAAGGAGATCCCGGACGAGCTTCCCCGACTCATCCGTCTCCGGGGTGCGGCTGTCCGAAACCGTGATGACTCCGCATTTCACGGACGCGGGAGCATGTTCCTTGTGTTTCTGCGGGACTGACATCAGATAGACGCGGAAGGAAGACCGGCGTGGGTCTAAAGTTTCGCGGTCTTCTGTTAACCTTAAACAAGGTTGCCTTGGCCGATGAGCGAAAGTTCGTCCGATGGCCTCCGACCGCTCAGGCAGCCAAGCCGAGGAATGGCGCGATCCGTTGGGCCACCGCGGGATCGTCCAGGGAGGCGGCGAACGCGGGCCACGAATCGAAGGGTCTCGCGCGGACGATGCGGGCGGCGCGCTTCTCCCCGATCCCCGGGAGGGCGCAGATCGCAGCCAACGGGGCGCGGTTCACATCGAGCGGGTACTCGATCGCGGTCAGCGACCGCTGGCCGTGACTGGTCACGCGCACATCGACGAAACGATTCAACGCCATGTCGTACGGGAGGCCGACGAGAATCGGATACGTGCCGATCTGTCGGCCATACGTCACGTGGCCGTCCTGGATTTCCAGGAACACGCTCCGGAGGACCGTGCCTTCCGGGATCACCCGCTGCAGCATCTCGTGGTCAATCAAGGTCCGCACGGCTTCCTTGAATCTCCGGAACTCGCGATAGAGGCCGGTCGGCTCGAACTCGCGGCGCACCGGGCGGACCTGGCGGATGTTGATCCGGCGGACCCATAGGTCGTCCGCGAGGAGCCGCTTGAGGAACGCGAGATTCAGGTCGAACGTCTTCTTCGTCTCCCCGTCGAGGCCAGCGACGAAGTTGAGCCCGGGGAGAAGCCGCGGCATTCCGTTCTCGCCCCGATCGCGACCGACGGCGTTCACCATCCGGATCGCTTCGAGGCATCCGTCCGCATCGATGTTGAGGTTGTTCGCCTCGGTGACGCGTGGATCCGCGGACTCGAGGCCGAACGAAAGGCTGGTGCCCGGAGTCGCGTGGGCCACCAGGTCCCGCATCGCCGCCATCGCCTCGTCCGGGTGTGCGATCATCATTGCAGGATCGCCGTTATCCGTGTGCAAGACCTTCAGGCTCGGCGCGGCGGTTCGAATCCCCTCGAGCAGCTCGTGAATCGCCGATACGTTGATCTCCGGGGTCGCGGAGGACCCCAAGCCGATCGCTTGGTAACTGAAGAAGTCCGCTTGTCCTCCCAGACGGAAATTCACCGCGCCGAGCTCGGCGAGCCGGCGGACCTCTCGCAGGACGCCGGCTACCGGCCGGAACTTCGGCTTGCCGTACATCGGCTCGATACAGAACGAGCAGCCTTTGTTGAGATACCGCACGCAGCCTTTCGAAGTGTCGAGTTCGACGGTCAGCGGATCGGGGAAGTCGGGATGGGACCGGACCACGTCCGCACCGAGCAGCGCCCAGCGGTCCCACTCCTCCATCGTGCGATCGCGGTTGGTCCATTCTCCGGTCGTCAGGTAGTCGTAGACCGCCGTGTCGATGTCCCGCAGCGCGACCCAGTCGAACGGATCGACGAGCGCTTCGTCGTAGTAGCGGAACCGGGCCAACGGGCCTCCGAACACCCGCGGACCTTCGAAGGCGCTCGCGTAACGAACGATTTCTCGGTCGCTGATCGGCAAGCTTCTGAGGTACTTGCCCGGAACGATCGGGCCCGAGATCATGACGAGCAGGTCGCCGCTCAGCCCATGGCCTGCGCGGACTTGGTCGATGGTCACGTACTCCGACGTGTGGCCGGCGTCGTGGACCGCCCCCGAGACGTAGCGTGGATACGGCGAGATGTACGGCGGCACGCCGAAGTTCGACGGCTCGTCGACGTAGCCATCGAGGATTACGACCTTCATGGGCCGGAATCCATGCCACGGCGGCGATAAAAGGGCTTCGCCGTCCAGTCGAATGGCTCGCGGACGAGGAGAGGATTACTTGCTGCCCCAGCGCCCGAACAGGATGATGAGCACGACCATGAACACCGTGATCACGACAGCGGTCCCGATGAACACGCTGTAAGCGACCGGATCCGCAGGCGCCGTCGTGCTCACGTGCGCCAGCGCGAGACCGCCTTGGACCACCTGATTCCACAAGAGCGCGATCACGAACCCGAACGCCGCGGTCAAGGACCCCGCAATCGTCTTCCGCACTTCCGACATTGAAACCTTTCGTTCCTCCGCCATATCCAACCCTAGCACGAGATGGCTTTGGGATTTCTAAGCCCTTTCGCAAGCGATTGGAACACGTCAGAGGCGGCCCTCGTTCTTCTCCTTTGATACGACTCTGACACCCTCAATCCGCGCACTCGGATACTGTCCCTGTGCGTCCTTCTCGTGGGCCTTCACCATGTCCCAAATCGTAAGGAGAGCCACGGTGGCCCCATAGAGGGCTTCCATCTCTACACCCGTTTTGTACGTCGCTTCGACGGCCGTCGTCACGGCGATTCGGTCGGATCGAACATTGAACGTGACGCTCGCCGAGGTAATCGGAATCGGATGGGTGTGCGGGAGGACTTGCCAGACCGCCTTCATCGCCTGGAGTGCGGCGACCTCGGCGGTGGGAAGCGGGTCGCCTTTCTCGATGTGCCGCGCACGGATGGCGCGGATCGTCGATGGCTGGAGACGGATCAGCCCGGTCGCCACCGCGCGGCGGCGCACGTCCGGCTTCCTCCCGATGTCGACCATCTTCGCCATCGCGAGTGGGAACGCCTCCCACGCTATTTCATCGTGCGGTCTTTGTCAATGCAACTCCGCCTTTCCGAAGGCAAATGAACGATTGCCACGCGCGCGCACGAGGCCTTTGTCAAGTCTCGATGTCGGACGCGAAAAGGATTATCTACGACGTGAGGGCGTCCTGCGACCAGCGTGCGGAAAGGGATGCGCGCACGAAGGGATGGGAAGGGAGACCGCTCCGCGGGCTCCTGGTGAACGATCCTCTCGCCGCGACATCGCGACCTGCGCGACACGACACGCGAAGGAGAAAAGGAGAGGCGAAACATGATACGCCGAAAGACAGCGGTGGCCGTGCTCATCGCCGTGATCGTGGGGGCGGCGTTCGCCGCCTACACGTTCCGGCCGCGGGCGACAAACTCGAGCGTCGCCGTGAACGAGCCGAACACGGACACCGGAAACCCAGGCACGGGGACCGGCACCACGCCGAGCACCCCGCCAACGCCTCCCGCGAAAGCGAGCCAGGGACCGAAGCATGACATGTGCGTCCACGAGAACGACCACATCCCCGATCAGGCTCGGGTCCACGGGGCGAACTGGTACCGGTTCTACGACCGGGCCGCGTGCACCGCCCTGCAATCGCTCCAAGACTTTGTGTCGATTTTCTAGACACGTCGCGGGATTGAAACCCCTTACCCCCTCGCGGGGGATCGTGGCGCGGGGTCGGAGCGGCCCCGGCCGTATTTCTCAGGGAACCTTCCGACCGCCATCGGCGACCCGCTGAGCGCATTCATGGCCGACGGGCGCGCCGCTTTGCCGGACCGGCCTCGGTCTTCCAGATCGGGACGATCTGCTTGACTTCGTCCATGACCCAGGAACATGCGGCGAACGCCTCGGACCGATGCGCCGCCGCACACGCGATGACGACGGAGTCCTCTCCGACCGGGACCCGGCCCGCGCGGTGCACGATCGACAGCTCGAGGATTCCGAACTTCTCTCTCGCGCGTGTGGCGAGCTCCGTCAGGGTGCGCACGGCCATCGACTGGTAGACCTCGTAGTCGAGGGCCCGCACATCCGGATCGGCGCGGACCGTGCCGAGGAAGACGACGATGGCCCCTGCGTCATTCCGGCGCACGCTGTCGACGACCGCCTCGACGTCGATCCGGGTCCGTTGGATCTCTATCATCGACGGCCTCCACTCACGGGAGGCAAGAGGGCGACCTCGTCCCCTTCTCGTAACACGACATCGGGTCGCACGACCTCGTGGTTCACCGCGAGGAGCATGCCCTTCTCGTGGCCGAGGAGCCGCGGGTACTCCGCGAGGACGGCCTCGAGGAGCTGCCTGACGGTCGTGCCGTCCCGCAACGTCCAGGCGAGTTGCCCCTCGCCCACGATCTCGCGGTACGTCGCGAAGAGCCGCACCTGAATCTGCATTGCCGGGATTCCGATGGCCTCGGCCGGCGATAAGGGCTTCGCGTCACTCCGGCAAGGCGCGGGCCAGGACTTCCGCCCGCTTCCGACGGATCTCTGCGGTGACGCGTTCGAGATATGCGTCCAGGGCTTCCGTCAGCTTCGCCCGGGCCGCCTCGGACCGCGCGGCCCCGAGGTATCGGAAGGCCTGGACCCGACGACCGCCCCGTTCCTCGTAATGCCAGAAATACAGGTACGGCCGCCCGCGGATCGCCTTCGTGGTCACGCCACAACCGATCTGCACGGCTCCCGCATCGCGTTAACCTTACTTAAGGTTAACTCGTCTGTTGCCCGCAATGGAATTCGGATGGCCCCACCCCTTGGTTTCCACTGGAAACGTTCATGGCGGTCATGGCCCTTCGGATGCCTGTTGGACGTCCTCCTGGTTTCCCTCACAGCCGACGTGGGCGAGATCTCGGCGCTCCTCGCGTCCGCGGGCCATCGGATCCTCGAGACGATCGTCCAGCGTCGCGACCATCCGGACAGCCGCACGTTCGTCGGTCGGGGGAAGCTCGAGGAGATCCAGGCCCGGGTCGACGCCGGCGGGATCGCCGCGGTCGTCTTCAACGGCGAGCTCCGGCCCACGATGCATTACCAGCTCGAGCGAGACCTCGGGGTCGAATGCTACGACCGCTTGCGGGTCCTGCTGGAGCTCTTCGCGCAACGCGCGTCGAGTCGGGAAGGGAAACTCCAGGTCGAACTCGCCCTCCTTCAATACGAGGTCCCCCTGCTCCGCGAGTGGATCCACGAGGGCGACGTCGGAGAGCGTCCCGGGTTCATGGCGGGCGGCGAGCTGCGCGTCGAGGCGTACTACGAGACGGTGAAACGACGGATCAAGAAGATCCGGGACGAACTCGAGGCGATCCGCCGGGAGCGGGCCGTGCGGCGATCCGTTCGGAAGGAACGAGGCTATCATCTCGTCGCCCTCGCCGGATACGCCAACGCGGGCAAGTCGTCCCTCCTGAACGTCCTCGCCAACGAACGCGTGCTCGTGGATGACCGGATGTTCTCGACCTTGGCGACGACGACGCGGAGCCTCACGGGGACGCGCAAGCGAATCCTGCTCACGGACACAATCGGTTTCGTCGACGGCGTGCCGTTCTGGATGGTCGAGGCGTTCAACGCGACGCTCGAGGAAATCCTCCAAACGGACCTCGTGCTCCTCCTCGTGGACGTCTCCGATTCGGAGACGGAGATCCAACGGAAGGTGCGTTTGGCGGCGCGCACGCTCTTCCCGAAAGTCTCCTCCGATTCGGTTCGCCCGGTTCTCACGAAAGCCGACCTCCTCAATGACGACGAGATCGAAACGAAGGTCCAGGTCCTCGCCGAGTCGGAATTCCATCGGACGCCGATCGTCATCTCGATGCGGACCGGACGGGGACTCGACGCGCTGCGGGATACCATCGCGCGCGCGTTCGCGTACCCAATCGAAGTCCATTTCATCCTGCCGCAGGATGCCGATGCCGGGGGCAAGCTCCACTGGTTGTACGAGCGCACGGAGGTCGTGTCCGCGGTCCATCGGCCCGACCGCATCGAGGTCGTCGTGCGCTGTCGGCCGCGCGATCGTGATTCCGTCGAGCGCCTCGGACGCGTCCTCCTCGCCCGGACGATCGAGTGATCAGCCTTTGATCCGGAACTCTCGTTTCTTGTCGAGGAACCGCCGCTCGTAGGCGGATGGCAAGTGGTCGTACGTCAGCTCCTCGATCCGACCCATGTTCTTC
>VBLZ01000187.1 GCA_005878515.1 Methanobacteriota archaeon
TTCTCGCAGCTCGAGGCTCGCGCGGTACGAAGCGAGGAGTTTCCGCTCGATTGGGTTCTGCGTCGACTTCTGGATTCGAGAAATCCTGGCCAGGACCGACTCCACCCTCGCTTGGGTCGGGATGAACAAGTGGCCGGCGCATTCGTCGACACCGAGCACGAACGCCTCGTCCGGCCGCAGCTCCTTCCAGAGGTCGAACACCGCCCGCTCGGTCTCGGTCCGCGGCGTCAGCATTCGACGGTCGTGATTGCGGGCCGGCAATTAAGGATGCGCCCGACACGGCGCTATGGTTCACGGAACGGAGAATACGCTGTCCACTCAGTGTTCGTCTGCGCCGACGATCGGAGCAGCGGTGCGTGCCTCGGAGGCATCGGCGGGCGCGATCGGGTCGCCCACTCGAATCTCCCCTCCGACAAGGATTTGGGCGCGAAGCCCTCCCCGATGAATTAACCCGGCGAGCACGCCCCTTCGCGTCAGGCCTTCGAGGTGGGAGCACGGCTCGCACAGACGGATGCCGCGGAGCCGAATGTCGCCCACGAGAAACTCCCGGCCGACGAGATGGTTCAGCGGCGCTCCCCGCGTGACGACGTTCCGCCGCGCCTCGCCCGGTGCGATCGCAAGCTCGCTATCGCGGGCCATCGCCTCGATTGCTTCGGATTCGATCAGGGTGATCTCCCGCCCCGGCCCGGGCCGGTCGGAGTACGTGCCCGACGCTCGGAAGTACCGGTCGCCCTCGAGGCCTTTCCCCTGGATCGCGCGGATGGCCTTCACGGACTTCATCGGGTCCTCCGCCTTCGGCGCGAGGTGGATCGAGACGACCTCGCCGTGCCACGGGGTCCCGCGGGCCATAGGGCCGCCAACTGCGTCGGAGACTTAACAATTGCCTACCCAGGTGCCGCGAGGATTGCGTCGGCCTCGATCTCCACGAGGACCTGCGGATCGATCAACCGGCTGACCTGGAGCAAGGTGGCGGCGGGCCGGATCTGTTGGAAGAACTCGGCATGCGCCCGACCGACTTTCTCCCAGTCGTCGATGTTCGTCACGAACATGCGCGTCCGGATCACATCTTCGAGCTGGGCGCCGGCCTCGGCGAGGGCCGCCTCCATCGTGCGGAAGATGTGGACCGCCTGGCCGTATGCATCCCCTGGCGCGACGACCTTCCCGTCCGGATCCGTCGCGGTGGTTCCGGCGACCGCCACGTGGTTGCCGATGCGGACCACCCGTGAATATCCGACGATCGGCTCCCAGCGCCCACCCGATGCGACATTCTTCCGCTCCATGGAACGCCGAATCGGTCGAGCGGCGAAAAGGGTTGCCCCGTCACGAGGCTTTCCGGAGCTTGACGTCCGGCGAGACCTTCGGCAACCGGGGCGGGACCGTGCGTTCCGGATGCTCCAAGAAGTTCGACAATTCGTTCGCGGCCTCTTCGGTGATCGAGGTCGCGTCTTCCCAAGTGCCGAGTTGCCGCCGGCTCCGTTCCTCGAACGTTTTCAGGGCTCGGGTCAGCTCGCCCCGGAGGGCGTCGTGAGCCGGCCCATCGTAGACCGCCGCGACAATGACGAATTCCCCGCGGACCGCGACGATCCCCAGACCCTCGTAACGCATTGCGGTGACGGCATAGCCGGCGGACAGGGGGACGCTCGTCTCGACGAAGTTCCCGACGACGGCCAGAAGGCCTTCGAGTTGCTCGGCCCCGATCGGGAGGTTCCGGCTCGAGGCGAGGGCCACGAGGGGCTCCCCGGTGCGGTAGAACATGTAGATCGCGGTGACGCGCTCCTGAATCGCGGACGCCCCCCGGAAGGCCCGGTTCCAATCGTCTCCGGACAGCGGAAGAATCGCCGCCAGGATCAGGGCCGCGGGGACGATGAGAAAGGACGCGGACCACAATTCGTCGAACGTGGATGTCAGCGTCTCGTCGATGTTCGCCGACAGAGAGAGGGCGACCGCGACGAGAAGGATTCCGAGCGTCCCGATGGAGCGCCACCGGAAAGCCGTGGACGGGCCCGCTCGACCTCGAACCGATGAGATCGTCAGGACGAGCGAGGCACCGACATACGCGATTTGCTGCGCCGCCCAGACTCCGTAACCCCACGACGGGCTTCCAGCCCTCGCCGGGAGTTCGGTCCAAGCGAGTCCGAGCGAGCCGATGACGGGCAGGACGAGCAGCGGGTCGTAGCGCGAGGGCCCTCGGGCCACCCATTTCACGGTGAGCAGGAGGGCGAGCGTCCCGAACGTGATGAACGTCAGCCGGAAGCCAATGAAGACGAGGTCCGGCGACGTGCCGGACAGCACCGGGTAGAGCGCATCGAGGAACGCCCAGCCGGCGAGGAAGAACGCCGTGGCCGCCAGGCCTCGCTCCAACCGCGATGCGAGTCGCGTCCGGACCACGGGGATGAGTCCGACGGCCAACCAGGCAATCCCAGAACCGAGGGAGACGATACGGGGAGCGTCGAACGTGGGCGGCATTTGGGGAGTCGCGACCGCCCAGTAAAGCGCTTTCTCAGGGGGAAAATGGTTTCGGTGATTTGTGCGGGAAATGACGGTTCCCAAACTTTCAAAGTCCACCGGTGCGTTCGAATCGCCGATGATCACGGTTCGGGATCCAGCGTCCATTCATCAAGTCGACGTGCCAATCGACGGAGGGACGTGTCACGGTCGCTGGCACTTTTCCTTCGACCGTTACTTCGACCCGCGGTGGATGCGGTTCGGGACGCTGCGGGTCTTCAACGACGACACACTGACTCCCGGAGCCGTGTGGCCGTTGCACCCGCACCGCGAGATCGAGGTCGTCACCTACTGCGCGAGCGGCGAGTTCCGCCATGCCGACGAAAACGGCGAAGGAGGTGTCCTTAAGGAGGGCTGGGTCCAGCACACGACGGTCGGCGAGGGCATGTGGCACTCCGAGATCAACAACCGCAAGGATGCGCCGATGCGGTTCATCCAGATGTGGTTCACGCCATCGGCTCCGGGCCTCGAACCGTCCGTCGAGCAGCGGGCGGTGGAGAAAGCGGACCGAACGAACCGGTTCCTGCCGCTCGTCTCGAACGAAGATCGGGAGGGCTTGACGATCCTCTCGGATGCCCGCGTGTTGTCTTCGTTCCTCGAGGCGGGCAAGAAGATCTCGCATCCGCTCGAGGCGCATCGTGGCGCCTACCTGTACGTGCTCGGAGGCGGGCCGGTGCGGGTGGACGAAGAAGAAGTTCCCTCTCTCGGCGCGGTCACGCTCCTCGACGAGTCCGAACTAAGCGTCCGGTCGGAAGGGGACGCGGAACTCCTCCTCGCGGACGTCCTCGTTCTTGAGGACCGTACTCCATGAAGATTGAACACTGCGAGTTTCCGGACGACCTTCTCTACGACCCGGAGGGACTCGTATGGACACGCCTCCTCGAATCCGGAGAGGTGGTCGTG
>VBLZ01000188.1 GCA_005878515.1 Methanobacteriota archaeon
TGGATGACTTTCGCGACCTGGAGTCGCTGATAGATGTCGAGATACGACGACGGCTCGTCGAAGAAGTAGATGTCCGCATCCTTCAGCATCGTCGCGGCAATCGCCATGCGTTGGAGCTCGCCGCCCGAAAGCTGCGCGATGTCCCGATCGAGGAATGATGCGAGGTCGAGGGACACGATGAGCTCGGCGAGACGGCCTCTCTTATCGGCCTTCGTCAGGAGATCCCGGACTCGGCCCGTGTAGATCTTGCTCAATTTGTCGACGTACTGTGGCTTGATGGCGGTGGTCAATTTCTTGTTGGCAATCTTCGCCAGGTAATCGTGGAGCTCCGTTCCCGCGAAGTAGTCGAGCACCTCTTCCCAATACGCTTTCTTGCGGCGATAGTGGCCGAGATTCGGCGCCACCTCCCCGCTGAGGAGGCTCACACACGTGGTCTTGCCGATCCCGTTCGGGCCGAGAAGTCCGATGACCTCCCCCTGCTTCGGAACCGGGAGGCGGAAGAGACGGAACGCGTTCTTTCCATACTGGTGGACGAGATCTTCCTTCAAGGCTTCAGGAAGACCGATGATTCGAATCGCATCGAATGGACATTTGCGGATACAGATTCCGCAGGAGATGCACGTCTCCTCGCTAATCACAGCCTTCGTCGTCTCCGGATCAATCCAAATGACCTCGGTGCCGGTCCTCTGAGGCGGGCAGAACGCGATGCATTCGAGATGACAGCGCTTCGGCTGACATCGGTCCTTGAACACGACTGCGATTCGCACGGGCATTCCATTAAACGGGAGCTATTTAAACGTATGACGGCGCGCGTCAATCCGCAGAAACTTTATCCGAGTTCCAACCATCCATTCCGATGTGATGCGATGATTCCGGGCGGACGTGTGAACCCGCGGCAGATGCGCCAGGCCATGAAGCGCATGGGCATCGAGCAGGAAGAACTCGAGGGCGTCGAGGAAGTGATTATCCGCACGGCGAGCAAAGAATACGTGATCCGGGATCCTAACGTCACCGCGATGACCGCGCAGGGTCAGAAGATCTGGACGGTCGTCGGGGAGCCGATTGTCCGGGATCGAGCCGACGCAAAGAAACCCGAGGCGGGTCAGGGGCCAGCGATCCCGGAAGAGGACGTCCAGCTCGTCGCGGAGAAAGCCGGCGTCTCCGAAGCGGAGGCGCGCAAGGCCCTCGAGGAGTGTGGCGGCGAGCCCGCGGAAGCGATCATCCGCTTGATGAGCCGATGAACATCAATCGGGTCCGATCGATCCTCGGCGTGTGGGCACCGATGGCGATCGGGCTGTTCATCATCGTCACGTCGGTCAACTTCTATTTCACCGCGAATCTCACGAACGGACTCTTCCTGGGGAACCTGGAATCGTGGCGGCTCGTGTGTTCCGCGGGCGCCTTTTTCCTTGGAGGCGTCCTCATGCTATCCACGTACGGGCGGTACCGAAAGACCAAGGAAGCCCGGCGGGAGCGATGAGCGCGGACCTCAAGGCCTTCGTACACGGCGCCGCCGCAGGAAGATGATGGCGGCGAGGGCGGCCGCGACCACCAGGCCGATGAGGCCCCAGCCGGGCGCAGAGAGTCCGCCGAGCGGTGCGGTCGATGACCACGTAGCCCGAACCGTCGTCGGCCCATTCATCGTTATCGTAATCGAGCTGTCGGACGAAGTCCGATCCCCGGTCCAGCCGGAGAACTGATAGATCTGGCCCTCGCTCGTCATCTGAGCCGGCGCCCGGATCGTCACGCTCGCCTGGGAGAGGTACCATCCGGTGCCTTGAATCGCGCCGATATCCGAGTCGACCCGGAGATAGTACTCGGTCCTCCACTCCGCCGTCGCGGTCCGCGGCCCGGCCATCAGGATGGGACTCGAATCCGATGCGGCCGTGCCAGTGGCATCCCCCGTCCATCCGGCGAACTCAACGCGCGTTCCCGGACTCACCCCGACAATGCTGGCATTCAATCCAGCCACCGCGAACGATCCGGACACATACCATCCCGTCCCGATCGCGGTGCCATGACCCTGCGTATCGATCGTCAGCTCGTGCTCGATGCGCCACGATGCGCCGACGGTCCGTGGACCGTTCATCGGGATCGATGATGATGCAATCGGGTCGGTCCCAGTCGCGTCTCCTGTCCAAGAGACGAAGGTCGCGCGCGTGCCGGCGGTGAGGGGGACGACGCTGGGCGCGAGGCGAGCGACGGCCGTCGAACCGGCGTCATACCAGCCCTGACCCGACACATCACCGTAGGCCGACACAACCTGGAGCTCGTACTGGGTCTTCCACATCGCCGTGGCGACTTTGGCACCGTCCATCACTATAGGGTTTGAGGTCGGGGCCGTCCCGCTCGCAGCGCCTGACCATCCGACGAAGACGAATCGGGCACCCGGACCGGACGATTCCAGGGTCGTCGAGAGGATCGCCGTCGCGGGCGATCCGGCATCGTACCACCCGCTCCCGGAGGGGATTCCGTGCGTGCTCGAGACCTCGAGATAGTACTGCGTCCCATACATCGCAATCGCGGTCTTCGGTCCATCCATCACGATGGGTGCCGAGGTGAGACCGTCGCCCGCCGCGTCGCCGGACCATCCCTGAAATGCGAGGCGCTCCCCGGGGGCCACTGCGAACGTCTCGTCGGCGACACTAGCCGTCGCGGTGGCGCCGGCCGCGTACCATCCGCTTCCGCTCGCGCCCGAAACTGAAGAGACGACATCCAAATAGTACTCCGCTGAGAAATTTGCCTGGATCGACGTTGACGCCGCGAACGCGACGACGTGACTCGCCGCGCCGCCGTCGCTCCACGAAGTGAACCGGTATCGCACTCCCGGGGTTCCGGATTGGAGAGTGGACACCGCGATCGTGTGGTACGTCCCCGGCGCGAGCCAAAACGTGGTTGCGCTCGAGTACGTCGTGCCGTCCACGATAAACGCAAGGCCGACCGGTGATGTGGAAATTCGCATCGCGTCCTCCTCGAGGAACGTCGCCACGAGCGTGAGAGCCGTGTTCGCGGTGACGAGGTGCGTGGCCCCGCCGCCATCGCTCCAAGAGGACCACACGTACCGGACATCGGCCGAGACGCTTTGCGGCGAAGGGGCCTGGACCTGGTGAGAAGACCCATCGTCCCACCAGAACGAGGCCGCCGTTGTGTAGACAACGCCGTCGACCAGGACCCGGAGTCCGGCCGGATCGGGCATCACGCTGCTCTGGTACTGTTTTTTGAACGAAGCGGTAATCGTTTGACCGACATCGGCGACAATGACGTGGGAAATCGCTCCTCCGTCGGACCATCCGGTCCAGATGTGTCGAGACGTCGCGTTGATCGGAATAGGCGACGTCGTGCCGATGCTATGCGTGGACCCGGTCAGCCAGGTGTTTTGGACCGGCGACGGCATCGTGTTGCCGTCCACCGTGACGGGCAATCCAACCGGACTCGTGGTGACGGTAATCGTCGCCGTCGGGAAGCCCGGGTTCCGAGCAAAGAAGATGTCGAAGTCCTCGCCTCGGCCGTCCGTCCAGACGATGTTGATCGAATCGTCGAAGCCGACCTCGATCGCGAAGTAGTCTCCGGGTCGATCGTATGATCGGGGTGTGTCCTCCGACGACACTCGGACATTCGTGGCCCACGTGGCCCCCCCGTTCGTGGAGTTCGAGTAGAAAATGTTTGAATTGCCATCCCGTCCGTCTTCCCAGGCGGCGTGGACCGTACCGCGGCGGTCGACCGCCAAGTCCACCATCCACTGGGACGTGGCGCCGGAGTCGTCGTTGATCCGGTGGTTAGTCCCGAACGTCTTGCCGCCGTCCGTCGAGTTCGCGAAGTAGATGTCTTGATTCCCATTTCGCTGGTCGGGCCACGCGAGGTAGATCGCATCGGAGCTCCGATCCACGTTCATTGCAGGAATCGGAATCTGCCATGCGCCCACCGGAGCGGCCGATCCGATTCGGTCGTTGACCTGCACCTGCGGGGACCACGTCTGACCGCGATTCGACGAGGATTCAAACATGATGTTGTTTGTATTAATATCCCACCATGTCAGATAGACGGTGCTGTTCTCGAACGTCGCAACGATGGCGCCGAGTACGAAATCGCCCACGTTTCCCGGGTTCCTGATGGGGGCCCAGTGGTTCCCGTCGTCGTCAGACCATGAGAGGGCGAGAATGTTGCCTTCGTCCCACGCGGCATACAGCCGTCCAGCAGAATCGAACGCGATCGAGTCCTTGTCGACGAGACCGCCAAGTCCGGGAATGTAATGGACCGTACCCCAATCCTGTCCATCCGAGGTGTTGGACACATCGAGTCCGGAACCGCAGGGCGGCAAACTGCCACCGTTCGGATCGTATTCGAGGTACGCGAAGTGGACCCGATCACGTGGATCGAGCGCCATCCACGGATCGGAATCACGACAGTTTTGGTTCGGATGTGTCTGATTCATCAGGATGTTCTTGGCCCAGGTGCGTCCCAGATCCGTGGAGTACGAGGATCCGACCCGGTAACCGGCGGCATCCGGCCCGTTCGTCTCCTTCCATCCGACGAAGACGGTCCCCGACCCATTCACGACCATCGTGGGTTCGACTTGCCATGCGTACGGCGACGAGCCGTCGGTGATTTTGATGTTCGGTTCGAACGGGACGATCGCCTCGGGAGTCGACGCCGTCGCTTGAATCGGGGCGGAACGGGCGGCGACCCTCAACGTCCCAGAGGTGGGTGGAACGAAGACAATCGATGCGGCGACAATCGCAATCAGTAGAACAACCAACGGCCTCAATGCTCTCCCCCGCATGGTCGGGGAGGGGGAGAGAGACAATAACCATTTGCTCGGGATCGGCTCGGCCGGTTCGACGGCGGATGCCACCCAGCCACGAAGATTAAATACGATGCCTCGGTTGAGAACACGCTAGGCTTGACCGGGGGGTTGGGCGTCCCCTTGTAGACCCAAATCGTCCTCATGGGGCGGTGACAGTCGGGGGCGGTGCTCCCAGTCTGGCGCTGGTCCGGATGCCGACGTTGAGGTTCTGTCCCGCGGGGCTGGAGGCGACAGGGAACGCAGCTGGAGAGCG
>VBLZ01000189.1 GCA_005878515.1 Methanobacteriota archaeon
CATCGTACCACATGCATCGCAGCGCATCGTACGGTCCCGGGCCCGCATACCGGCCTCGGGGCTTTGAACTTTGGGTCACCGCCGAATCGTGCTATCGCAATAGAAAATAGTCGACCGCGGCGCGCCCGAATACGGCCACGACGCCGGTCAAGGTGATCGCGGCAATGCGGGTCATCGCGCGTGTCTCGAATGGCCACGTCGGCAGGGCCTGGATTCGGCGTTCCTCCTCCCGGTGGACAAGAATCCCGTGCGTGCGGAGGAGCAGGTCTCGCACTTCGTGGAGGCTCGGTTCCGAGGTCGGGTTTCCGGCCATGAGCGGCGCGTAGATACCGCCTGCGCGTGTACCCGCGTCATCGATTGCGCGGCGCTTCTCCGCCACCATGAGTCGATGGATCGAGACGAGCGGGAGGAACATCAGCCCCGCACCGAACAGGACCAGGACGATCAGGAACGCGAGGTATGCCGGCCGGACCGGGTCCGGGCTGAGCGTCACCTCGGCGATGATGATCACGAGCGCCCCGAAGAAGTAGAAGGTGGCTCCCAACGAGAGCGATCCAAGAGGGCGCAGCCCGAGCATCGGATCTTCGAAGAGGGGTCGGAGACGGAGCGCCTGTCGTCCGATTCGATGGACGCCCCAGATTGTCGCAGCGTAGTTCCAGATCACCTGCGCATCCACGAACGGCAGGAAAACAAGATTCACGCCCAGGATCACGAAATCCAAGACCCCGAAGGCGGGCGGAAGCGGTTCGAGCAGCAACAGGAAGAAGAACAGGCCGAAGGCGGCTGCGAGCCCGATCACGGGGAGGCGCCAGTAGAGGTGGCCGAAGATTCGACGGACATCCGCATCTCCTCCGGGCAGGAGTGGAGCGATCTCCTTCGCGTAGCGAGCGATGTGAAGTCGCGAATGGCGCACGAGCCACAGCAAGTACAACTCGAATCCGACCGACAGGATGATCAGCGGGACCGATCGCCAGAGGGGGAGTGCGAAGGCGTCACCGAAGATCGCCGCAACGGTTCGATTCCAATCCCCGCCGGTCTCGATCAGGCGCGCGAGGAAGTAGCCCGGCCCGGTCACCAGGAGGGCGACGATCGTGCACGTCATGTGGTACGGCAGCGGGATCGCGGCAATCGCACGCTCGACGAATGTGGGCCGCTCCAGACCGATGGCCTCCTCTCCCCCGGACCTCCCGATCGAAAGGATACGGCTCGATGGCCATCCGGAGGTATAAGGGCGTGGCGGCGGCGCCCCATCGTATCTGAATCTATGTTCACCTGCCGAGCGACATCAGGTTCTAGAGAGAGTTCGAGAGGTTCGACGAACGTCCCAACACGGTCAAGTAGCCTCGGCCTTGCGACGGTTTGAGGTGAAACAACGTGGCAGCAGCCGCAATCCGATCGTGGCCGGCGCGGGCCGCGTCCACGTGGCGCGCGCTGGGGCGGATGCCGTCGTACCAACTGCCGATCGTCCTCGGCGGGGCGCTCGCGGTCTTCGCCGGTGCGGTGGCCTTCGTTGCCGCGGTCGTGGCGGAGCGGGTGCTCGGCGTCTCGTGGGTCCGGGGCCTGTTGCTCGTCGCCTTCGGCGCCCTGGCCCTAATCGGGTACAAGGTGATGCGCGCGAACGTGCGGAACGGGTCCGTCGTCGGGGCAATCGCCGGGGTGGCCCTCCTCGCGGTGGCGGGCGGGGCTGTCGGCCTCGTCACGGGCCTGCTCGTCTTTGCGGGCGCGATGTGGGGGCTCCTGAAGTCCTTCTGAGGACTTCTCCCCTTTCTTCACTTTATTCTCGCTTCATGGCGGTGCACCGATGCAGCTGGAGTTCATCCAATTCGAGAGAGGCAGGTTCGCGGATCCTTCCGAAGGAGTCCTTCGCGCTCCGCGTGTTCTTGATCTTGTTCGAGCCGCCCTCTGCCGCTACCGCTCCCATCGAGCTGCGTGGCAACCGCGATCAGGTAGGAGTCCGACTCGCGATGTCCGGTTTCGAGATCGCGTGTCGGGACCTCGGCAGTTCCCACATAAGTCCGCGCCCGACGGGACGACGCACGACGTCGTCGTGGCCTTCGAGCTCCTCCAACAGGATTTCGGCGTCATCGTCCGTTGTCCCAAGGATCGCCGCGAGTTCGGAGGTGGCTAGACTTCCATACCGTTGAAGAAGGCCCTTCGCCGTGTCTTCATCGGCTTTGAGGGGGGCGGCTTCGAGATGAGGGTACACGTCACGCAGGATTTCCTCGAACCCGTCCCATGGCCTCCAGCCGTCCACGTGGCGCGTTTCATCGGCGCGACGAACCACGAACGTCGGGAAGCCGCTGATCCCGAGCGCCTGGCATTCGTCTCGATCTCGCTGGAATGCGTCGTTCGCGGAACCGTCCTCCAGGGCCCGCACAAATGCGTCGACGTCAAGGCCGGTCTCCTTTGCGACCGTCGCTTGAACGTCTTTCCGGTGAATGGCCCATCCCTCGAGGCACCACGCCTCGCGTAAGCGACGGAGGTACCGCCATCCTTGATCGGCGCCTTGGAGGTCCGCGGCTTTCGCCGCGATGCACGCGGGCCACGTCGAATCGAAGTCGTCGGATGAGTCGATCATCGCGTCCGCCGCCATGGGCATGCGATGCTGGCTCGAGACCGCCTCGAAGAACGCGCGCACGGAGTCCTTCCAGCGGCCGCCGGACATGCGCGCCCACTGCTCTCGGACGGGGCTGAAATCCTCGAAGAGCCCGCCTTGGCGCGTCTCGATCTGGACCGTGTCCGGGTAGCGCACCTCGAGGCGACGGATCGTCGGCTCGAAGCCCCAACACCAGATGTTGTGCGGGTCGGTGTACCAGGTGACTCGGATCGGCGCGTCCATGCAAGCCCCGGCCCGCGTACGCGGCGGTTTGCTAAGAAGTCCTCGGTCCGCCGGTCGGAATCCTTATGGTCCCGGACTCGCGTCGCCGACTCGTGCGTCTCGACGACCGTCAGTGGGCGGGCTTGTTTCTATTCGTAGGGATCGCGCAGTTCGCGGTCATCGGCCTCACCGTCTCTGAGGCCGTGTATTCCGAAGCCTCGCCGACCGGCTACAGTATCTCGCAGAATTACATCAGCGATCTCGGCGTCGGGCCCGCTGCCCTCATCTTCAATCCCTCAATCATCCTCGTCGGCGTCCTGGTCCTCGCAACGGCTTGGTTCCTCTGGCGCGCGGTGGGAGACCGGATCTTGTCGATCGTTGTCGCGCTCGCCGGCGCCGGCGCCATCGCGGTCGGCGTGTTCACCGAAGCCTTCGGCGTCGTCCACGAACTCGTGTCCCTCTGGACGTTTATCTTCATCGGGCTCTCGGCGATTCTCGCGGCCCGAATCGTTCGACCGCCCTTCCGATACATCTCCGTCATCCTGGGAGTCCTATCGCTTGTCGCGCTCGGGTTGTACATCGCGAAGGCGTACCTCGGTCTCGGGCCGGGCGGGATGGAGCGGATGATCGTCTGGCCGATCTTGGTCTGGGGAACCGCCTTCGGAGGGTACCTGTTCGGCTCGTCGTCTCCGGCGTCGGCCTCCCCCGCGGCACCCTGAGGCCGCGCATGCAGAACTTGCTCGACCTCCCTTCCATCGAGGCCGCCCGAAAGCGCATCGAAGGCCTGGTCGTCCGGACGCCGCTCGTCCGCTTGAATGTCGACGATGCGCCTGCGGAGATCTACCTGAAGCCGGAGAACCTGCAACCGACCGGGTCGTTCAAGGTCCGGGGTGCAGGCAATTCGATCGCCCTCTTGACGCCGGAACAACGAAGTCACGGCGTGTTCACGTGCAGCGCGGGCAACATGGCCCAGGCCCTCGCGTGGCATGCGAGACGGCTCGGAATCCCGTGCACCG
>VBLZ01000190.1 GCA_005878515.1 Methanobacteriota archaeon
GTCGAGCCGTGCATCGTCCTGGCCACCTCCGGGATGATGTCCGGCGGTCCGATCCTCGAGTACTTCAAAGGCTGGGCGGACAACCCATTGCACGCGCTCGTCTTCGTCGGGTTCCAATCGGAAGGGTCATTAGGCCGTCGGATCCAGCGGGAGGCCCGCGAGATCACCTTGACGGATCGCGGGCAGCCGCTCACCCTGCCGATCAAGATGGACGTCGAGACGGTCGACGGCTTCTCCGGTCATTCGGATCGGCTCCAACTCCTGAACTACGTGGGGACGATGGAGCCCCGGCCGGAACGAGTGATCGTGAACCACGGCGAGGAGTTCAAGTGTTCCGATCTCGCCTCGGGCCTGTACAAGAAGTTCGGCCTCGAGACGCGGGCGCCGATGAACCTTGAGACGATTCGACTCAAGTGAGGCGTCGGGATGTCCGAGGGACGCGGCGCCGTCCGCTCGAGGTGGACCCGACGGGTGCCTGGCAGCGCCGTGCTCCTGTTCTTCTTCCTGTCGGCGGCACTTTGGTTGGCCTGCGTGCTCTCCTACCAATTCGGCCAGCCGGAATTCGTTGTGGCGCTTCTCGCGCTGAGCGCGTTCTTTCCGCTCGCCTGGCTCGGGATCGGTCTGCGGACACACCCGGTGTGGGCGCTCCAGATTCGGGCGGAGCCGGCGAGCGTCGCCGGAGCGGTGGTCGAGGCGGTGAGCGCCGGACACCCGACTCTCGCCTCGCGTTCCGATGTCGGCCGTGGAGGACTCTTCCGCGGCTGTGATCCGATCCTTCGCATCGAGGAACCGCGCTGTTTCATCGGCATCTATCGGTCGCCGTTGGATTCCTTGACCACAGTCCTTTTGCTCCCGCGATCACGCGACCGAGCAGCGTTGGACCGCTTCCGATCCACGATCGAGACCCGGGTTGTCCCTTCGCGTTGAAGCTCTGTTCGCACCGCGACGGGGCCCGTCAATCAGTGCGGGCGCGAGGGGCTAGTCCGCCATCGAGTCCATCCACGCTTGGAGCGCATCCCGGGCCGCTTCGAGGTTCACAACTTGCTCCTCGCCCGCGTTCTCGACTGTGAAGCGCTCGAGGACGATGCGTCCGTCGACTTGGCGAAAGTCGAGCCGCAGACATGGCATCTCGAACGCGTCCACCTGCTCGAGGGCCCACGGCTCAAACGCGACCGTGACCCGCTCTCCGTTGGTCACGACATTGTAGCCTTGGGTCTTGCACAGCCCATCGAGGAAACGGGATCGCGGCGCGGAGATCTCAATCGCCGACATGCGATCGACACAGCTCCCGGGGGTCAGAAGTCTTAGGCATACGTTCTCCAGGAGGTGTGTGCGGAGCAAACCTTTTGTAACACAGCAAGCGGGTGCACAAAAGAATCTAGACTCCCTGAGGGGCCCCTTTTGGTGCTTTTCAACAAATTCCCGAATGCCGGCCTTGGCTAGACCGAACAACATTCAGGCACGAAAAAGCCTTGCCGAGACGAATCAGGTAGTTTTGGGCCTTTGCGTCTTTTGCCGGATGCGGTATCTCGTCCGCACCTTCACCATCCCCGTGAAGTAAATGAGGACGCCTACCGCGGCGTCGAAGACGAGGTACTCAACCGTCCGAAAGCCCCAAGCGATCAGCACTGTAATCGAGAAGAGAGCCGCGAAAGCGACAAATAGGTTCCACCATCCGCCATCATATCGCCAAATACTCGGGATGCCGAAACCTCCATCCCACATGAGGCAGGCGTAGCTAGGCTTTTTCCTCGCCGGTCCTGGCCTCTTTTCTGTGCCCGGTCGCAGCCGCGGCAAACCTTTTGTGTGCACCCGCGTTGAACCGGCGTGCGCCGGCCGCACTACGAAAAAGTGCAGGACCTCTTGAGCCCCGAAGCGTTCGAAGCGAAGCTGGATTCCGTCATCGGAGAGTGGGGAGGGCTGCTGGACCGGGAGACTGCCGCGATGGTCGTCGTCGAGCGGCTCGGACGGAGCGTGGCGGCGTTCACCCGGGTCGCGGACATCGAGGAGGGGATGGAGGCGAACCTCCGCGCCACGGTCGTGTCGATCTCGCCGATCCGAACGTTCACCCGTCAGGACGGCACCGAAGGTCGGGTCACGAACCTGGAGCTCCGGGACGAGACCGGATCATGCCGATTCGCGCTCTGGGACAACGATGTCGGGCTCGTCGAGCGAGGGAAGGTCGCGGTCGGGACGACCGTCCGCGCCTTGGACTGCTACGTGAAGCGGACGAACTTCGGACTCGACGTGTCCCGCGGCAAGTTTGGTGCGCTCCTCGTGGAGGCTCCCTGAATGGCGGTCCGCGAGGCAGAGTGGACCTACTCGAACGACGGCCGGATCGCATTCGTCTTCCTGGCCTTCGCGATTGTCTTGCTGGCGCTCGGGCTCCTCGCGGTGACCGCATTCGGGAGCGACGCCGCGAACGCGGGTGCGGCGTTGCTCGCGATCGCGATGTTCCTCCTCGTCTTCGCTCTCCTTGTGTTCCTCCCACGCCTCGCGCGCCGCGGAGCCGCGAGCTTCAGCGTGTACTCCCGCCGATCGGTCGACGAGGCCGTGATGGCCGTGCGAGAGGCGATTGAGGCGTCCGGCAAGACGGCCCAAGTGGATGTCGTCAAGTCGCGGTCGGACCATCCGCCCCGAATCATCACCGCGGAGGGGATCCCGAGCCGCTTCCGCATCGAGGTCACCCGACACCCGGCGGGCGCCGAGGGTGGCCTCGAATGGACCGAAATCGTCGAGTCGTCGGCATCGCGGGACGGCGAGGAGGCCCAAGCCCTTCGAAGGAGGGTCACGGAGCGTCTTGCTGGCGGGTCGCCGCCCGACGGATGAGGATCCTACATCCCCATGCCGGGCATTCCGCCCATGCCACCGTGGCCATGTTCACCGGCTCCGGGCGGCGGGGGAGGCGACTTCTTCGAGGCGATGACGTCGTCGATTCGCAGAATCATGCTCGCGACCTCCGCGGCCGAGTCGATCTCCTGGACCTTCACGCGGAGCGGCTCCACGACGTTGGCCTTCAGCATGTCGAGCGGCTCACCGCTCATGACGTCGACACCCATCGCCTTTCCGCCTTTCTTCCCGTGGGCGGCCCGGAGTTTGATCAGGACATCGATTGGGTCAAGACCCGCATTCTCGCCCAGGGCCCGCGGGATGACTTCCAGTGCGCCCGCGAACGCCTCGATCGCGAGCTGCTCTCTCCCGCCGACCGATGCGGCGTAGCTCTTGAGGGCGAGGGACAGCTCGATCTCAGCCGATCCGCCACCGGGGATCGCCTTGCCATCCTCGATCGCGGCGGAAACGACGCGGAGCGCATCGTGCAGGATTCGCTCGACCTCGTCGACCACGTGCTCGGTGCCACCCCGGATCAGGATCGACACCGCGCGCGCCTTTTTGCAGCCGGTGACAAACGTCATGTCATCCGTCCCGACCTTTCGCTCCTCGACGAGGTCCGCGCGGCCCAATTCCTTCGACGTGAGGTCGTCGAGGTTCGTCACGATCCGGGCGCCGGTCGCCTTCGCGAGCTTCTTCATGTCGCTCTCCTTCACACGGCGGACCGCGTAGATGCCTTCC
>VBLZ01000191.1 GCA_005878515.1 Methanobacteriota archaeon
AGGATCCCCGCACCGCGGCCCGGCGGGTCGGGGAGGAAGCCCTCGGGATTCGCGGGTTGCGGTATTCCGAACCCCGGTCCGAGACGGATTTCTATCCGTCCAAGATGGTCCCCGGAGAAATGCACTACGACATCTGGTTCTTCATCGACGGGACGCCGCCGAAGGAATATGAGATCCGCGTCCCGCCGTGGTACACAGAACTATCATGGCAGGATCCGCGGTCTGTGTCAGCGGCCGAATACGCGCGGGGCCACGAGGACGTCGTCGCGCGGTGGCTCGCGGCGAGGACCGGCGGGGGACCAAGCGAGGGCCCTGCCGTTGCCCGTTAGGTTCCAACGCGCCCGACCTCGAAACTCTGGTAGGTCGCAAGAGCTAATGCACGATCGCGCATTCACGACCTCGATGCCGAAACCGGAAATCATGGTGTTGATACCGGAGAGCACTCGGAAAGCGAGGGGCGGCTCGGCCGATTCTCCCGAGGTCGATTCCATTGCCGCCAGCCTCCCCGCCACTGCCCGAGCAAAGCTCGAAGGCTTGAGGGAGGAAGTCCTCCACAAGAGCCCGCAAGGATCGGTCCGCGCCGGCGGCCTCCTTCCTGCGTATCGTCGGTTCCAAGGTAACATGTACATGAGCATTCCCGATGAAGCGTGGGCGAAGCGCGCTCCTGGCGTCGAAGTCATCATCGCCTCAGGACTCCGCGGTGTGGTCGCGTCGCGGGACACGGTTCCCTCCTACGCCCTCTCGATGGCCGAGCCGACGCCGCCGTTCGGAAAGATGAACCGATGGTGGCACGACCGCGGTCTCCCGGGAATCCTGGCGTCGTACCTGGAGTCGATGCAGCCCCACATCGTCGTCGACTTGCTCTCCCTGGAGTACCGGCACTCGGTGGCCGGATACGCCGCGGGCGTCAAGGGGATCGACGTTCGGACGATCGACTTTCCTGGAATGGGCCGTGCGAGTCAACCGCTTCGAGGCGAACGTATCGCCCGGATCCTGGAGTCCGGAACGGCGTGACTCACGCTATCGAGGCCTCCTGGCTTTCAAGATGACCTCGGCCTGCCGACGGAAGTCGGCCCGCTCTCCGAGGAGGAACGGAGTGAGGTGGCTCTGATCAATCGAGCGGTCTGCGTAGTCGAGGAAAGCGAGGGCCGACCGCGGGTCGTCCCGGCCGAGAGATCGAACCGCCAAGCTCGCAAGATAGTGGGACTTCTTCTGAGAGAGGTCGCGGCGCTCCGGGGCCATACCCAGCAACTCGCGTAGCATCGGCCAGAATAGTTCGACGTCCCCTCGCTTGAACACCGGGTCGATCGCCTTGACCTGTGCGACGAACGCCTCGCGGACCTCGTCCGACACGCGTCGACAATCGCCTCCCTCCGATTTCCCAGTTTGGTCGGAAGCCGCCAGACTCATGAAACGCGACGGCCTACCGGAGGCGGGTGACGGGTTGGACGGAAAAGTTGTTGTCGTGACGGGAGGGACGGGATACCTTGGCTCCTCAGTGTGCAAAGCCTTCGCGGAAACGGGCGCAACAGTCGTCTCCGTGTACCTCTTGGACCGCGAGATCCCGTACTTTGAGAAAGTCCTCGGGGCCCTCGGGAAGAACGTGACGCTCCTCAAAGCAGACGTCATGCAACCCGGGGAGATGGACCGAGTTACGAAAGAAATCCTCCCGCGACTGAAACGGATTGACGTCCTCGTGAACACGGTTGGCGGGTACATGGCGGGGCCCGTGGAGGAGACCTCCGCGGAGGACTTCGATCGCGCGATGGCCTTGAACCTCAAGTCGACGTACCTCGCGTGCAAAGCCGTGGTCCCCTCGATGCGAGCGGCGAAACGAGGCGCGATTGTGAGCGTCTCGAGCGAAGCGGCCCTCCAGGGAGACGAAGAATCGTTCCTGTACTCCGCGAGCAAGTCGGGCGTGAATCGCCTCACGGAGAGCTTGGCGCGGGAACTGAGGGCCGCGAACGTGCGCGTGAACTGCGTCATGCCTCGGATCATGGACACACCATCGAATCGGGAGGCGATGCCGAAGGCGAACTTCTCGAAATGGGTGACGACGGACCACGTCGCTCGCGTGATTCGCTGGCTCTGCTCGGACGACGCAGCCCCGATTACAGGAGCCGCGATCCCCGTCTATGGTGGTGCGTGAGGCTCCCGTCTCGCCATTTTCTTGTCAACGCCAGAGCGACCGAGCCTAGGCTTTCGGAATTTCCTTGCCCGGGTCCAGGAACGGTTTCTTCACGACGGTCGCATGTCGCCGCCCATCCGGGTGTTCGACCGTGAGCTCCGTGCCCAGGTCCGCGTGGACGATCGGCAGCATTGCGTAACCGATGTTCCCCTTGAGCCGGGGCGAGTAGATCGCGGATGTGACCCGGCCAACCGGTCTTCCTCCGGCCAGCACGGCCCACTTCGTCATGTTGAACGCGATCGGCTTGCCGTCGATCTCGACCCCGACGAGTTTCCACTTCGGGCCTTCGTCCTTGATCCGCTGCAGGGCCGCCTTGCCGACGAAGTCGCCTGGCTTGTCGAGGTCCACCGTCCAGCCTAGTCCGACCTCGTACGGATTGTTCTCGATCATCATGTCCGCGCCGTAGTTCAGGATGCCTGCCTCGATCCGGCGAATGTCGGAAGGACCGGTGGGCCGTAGGTTGTACTTCTTCCCGGCTTTGACGACGGCATCCCAGAGCTGCCCGCCGCGGGAAGCGTCAAGCAGGTACAGTTCGTAACCGACCTCTCCGGTCCATCCGGTGCGGGTGACGAGGAGAGGAATCCCGTCCAGGTCCGTCCTTGTGAAGAAGTAGTACGGGAGGGTGGTGACCTTGTCCCCGAAGAGGTCCGCCATCAGCTCCTTGGACTTCGGACCCTGCACCTGGAGCGGCGAGACGTCTGGCTCGCGGATCGCCACCTTCATGCCGGCATGTCGCGCGACGCCTTTCGCCCACAGGAGGATGTCGCTGTCCGCGAGGGCGATCCAGAATCGGTTCTCTTCGAGACGCAGGAGGACGGGATCGTTCAGGATGCCGCCGTCCTCGTCCGTGATTAGGACGTACTTCCCCTGGCCGACCCGGCACTTCGACATGTCGCGCGGAGTGAGGAGCTGCATGAACGCGAATCCGTCGGGTCCGCTGATCTCGACGTTGCGTTCGACCGCGACGTCCCACAAGGCGACGTGCTTGAGCAAGTGCCAGTATTCGTTCACGGGATCGTCGTAGTAGCTCGGGAGGAACGTGTGGTTGTACACCGTGTACGCCCGGCATCCCGCTTCGAGCGTCTTGTCGAAGAACGGAGACCGGCGGAGACGCGACCCGCGCTGGATGAGCGCCATGTCGTACGGCTGCTTGCTCGAGGGAGAGCGCTTCGCGGCCGTCGTCTTTCGGGTGCGCTTCTTCGCTGCCATGGAAGTCTTAGATCCTCATGCCCGCGGGGAGGCGCGCGGCAATCGTGGATGCCTGCATAAAGGATTCCGTCGAGCCGCGATCCAAACCGGTTGCGGGATTCAGCCGGACCGGACCCACGCTTCGAGTTTCGCCTCGAAGACGGTCTTCGGAGGCCACCCGATCGAGCTCGCATACGCGTTGAAGTCCCGGAGGCTCTTGCCGTGTTTCAGCGCGTCCTGCTGCAACTCCCGGATGCGCTCGCCGATGATCGCGTACGTCGACGCATAGCCCGGTCCGATGATCTGGTGGGCCGGGAACAGCTGGTAGTAGACCGTCGCCCGCTCCAGCCCCGTCGTGCGGTGAGCCCACTCGACGAAGTGGACGATGTCCTGCTTCCCCGAATTGATGCGGGCGTCCCCGATGACCCGCAAGAACCGGACGATCCGCCAGAGCGCCGAGAGGAACTCGTACTCGCGCGAGACCCGACCGATGCCTCC
>VBLZ01000054.1 GCA_005878515.1 Methanobacteriota archaeon
AGGCTCCGCCAACCATGGATCGGCGTTCGAGGACCAGCACCTTGAGGCCGGCCTTCGCGAGGTACGCGGCCGCGACGAGACCGTTGTGACCTCCGCCGACGATGATTGCATCCGTGGACGCCATGGCAAACGCCGGTAACCGCCGACCCCGATAAAGGGGTTGCCGCGCGGCTCAGGCTTTCTTTCGCTCCGGCTCGAAGAACGGTCGCTCGACCACCGTCGCGGGTGCCCGGTGTCGCTCCCACTCGACGGCTACTTCGATCTCGATGCGGGTTCCGGGCCGCGAATACGGGGAAGCGACGGTCGCGATTGCGATATACCGCTTTAACAGCGGTGACCAGCAACCGCTCGTTGCCCAGCCAATCTGACGATAGCCGGAGTAGAGCGGCACTTTCTCCCGCCACGGTTCGGTAGGAGGCTGCGGTGGAAGACCCATGTCCCAATAGAAACGCTCCACGGTCTGCCAATCGATCTGGAGTCCGACCGTGCGGCGCGCGGGACCGCGCTTCTGTTCCTCGAGGAGGGCCTTCCGTCCTATGAACGGACCTTTGTTCGCCGCGAGCGTCCAGTCGAGGCTGAGTTCCAACGGCGAGTACATCTGCGCGTCGATGACCGCCTTCCGCGAGGGCATGTACTCGACCTCCGCGAGGATGAGCCCGGCCTCGATCCGTGCGATGTCGAGGGCGAGCATCCCCGCGGGCGTGATGTCGTGTCC
This sequence comes from Methanobacteriota archaeon, assembly GCA_005878515.1. Lineage (GTDB taxonomy): Archaea > Thermoplasmatota > Thermoplasmata > RBG-16-68-12 > RBG-16-68-12 > RBG-16-68-12. The sequence continues at coordinate 716 of VBLZ01000054.1, forward strand.
CTGACCCAGCTTCATGACCGTGTCCCACAACGCCTCGGCCCGTTCACGTTCGACCCAGATCTCGTATCCCAGGTCGCCGGTGTATCCGGTCCGCGAGATTTGCACGGGAATGCCATCGAACTTCGTCTGGACGAACCGGAAGTACTTCAGTTTCTGAACGGCGCCGTCCGCAGCCTCGAGCAAGATCGCCCGGGACGAGGGCCCTTGGAGCGCGAGCGCCCCGATGTCTTCGGAGACGTCGGTCACCTCGGCGTCCAGTCCCATCCCCGCGTCTTGGAGCCATTTCAGATTCGGCTCCGCGGACGTCATCCGGAAGGAGCCGTCCCCGAAATTCCAGAGCGTGCCGTCGTCGACCGTCTTGCCGCGTTCATCGCACCATGGCGTGTAGTAGATCTGTCCCTTCGCGAGTTTCGACGCATCGCGGGTGACGACCTTGTTCACGAGGTGAAGGGCATCCTTCCCGTTGATCAGGTACTTGTAGAGCGGCGAGACGTCGAGCAGTCCCGCGGAGTGGCGGATCGCGTAATACTCCATCTCCGGGACGAGGGAGTACGAGGAGGCCGCAAGATATCCGGACCATCCCCGCCATTCCCAGCTGTCGCACAATGCCGACGTCCGCGAATGAAACGGTGAACCGCGCCGCACGATTCCTCCTCCGGGCGGACGCGCACCGCGAATAAACGATATAACCCCTCCCCCGTTACCTCGCGCGGCCCGCCGCGCCCGCGGAGTGTTGCCGACGCGACGCGCCTTGAATGAGGTCGGCATCGTGGCGCGAGCGTATGACGCCATTGTGATCGGAGGAGGCCACAACGGCCTCACGACGGCCGCGTATCTGGCCCAGGCGGGCAAGAAAGTCGTCGTCCTCGAGCGCCGGCACGTCCTCGGAGGCGCCGCGGTCACCGAGGAAGTGTACCCGGGATTCAAGTTCACCGTCTGCTCGTACGTGTGCAGCCTCCTCCGGCCGCAGATCATCCGAGATCTCGACCTGCCCTCGCACGGCTTCGAGGTCATCCCGCAGGAATCGAGCTTCCTGCCCCTGCCCGATGGACGATACCTCTTCTACCGCGGGGACGAGGAAGACACGTTCCAGGCGGTCGCCAAGTTCTCGCGGCGCGACGCGGAGGCCATGCCGAAATTCGGTCGCTTGATGGCCCGCATGGCGAAGTTCATCGCACCGACCCTCACGATGACGCCGCCCGATGTGGGCTCGCTGAATCCCTCGGAGATCCGGAAGCTCCTCGCGCTGAACAAGCAGGTCCAGACGCTGACGGAGGACGAACTGTACACCTTCGCGCGGCTCATGACGATGAGCGCCGCCGACTACCTCGATGAGTGGTTCGAAACGGATGTGGTCAAGGCGAGCCTTTGTTCAAGCGGCATCATCGGTACGATGCTCGGGCCGCGTTCGCCCGGAACCGCGTACGTGCTGATGCACCACTACATGGGCGAGATCGACGGCGCGTACCGTTCGTGGGGCTACGTCCGCGGCGGGATGGGGATGGTCAGCGAGTCGATTGCACGCGCGGCCCGCCTCTTCGGCGCGGAGATCCGGGTGAATGCCGAGGTGCGACACATCCTAGTGCAGGACGGCCGCGCGACTGGCGTGGAACTGGCGAGCGGGGAGAAGCTCTACGCAAAGGTGATCGCATCCGGCGCCGACCCGAAGCGGACCTTCCTGAAGATGATCGAGAAGTCCGACCTCCCCGCCGACTTCGTGCGGGGCATCGAGAACTTCAAGATCGAAGGATCCTCCGGCAAGGTCAATCTCGCCCTCAAGGAGGCACCGAGCTTTTCGTGCCTCCCCGGCAATGGAGTCCATCTCCAGGGCGCCATCTCGATCGGACCGAGCGTGGACTACATCGAGAAAGCCTACGACGACGCGAAGTACGGCGACTACTCGCACCGACCGTACGTCGACATGTGCGTCCCGTCGACCCTCGATCCGACCTTGGCGCCGCCGGGAAAGCACCTCATGTCGTGTTTCATCCAATATGCCCCGTACACCTTGCGGAAGGGCACGTGGGAGGAACGGCGCGAGGCGTTCGGGGACACGGTCCTCGACACCCTCGAGGAGTACATCCCGAACCTCCGGAAGATCATCCTCCACCGGCAGGTGCTGAGCCCCTGGGACCTCGAGCAGATGATCGGCCTGACGGGCGGGAATATCTTCCACGGAGAGCTCACCCCGGACCAGCTGCTCTTCCTCCGTCCAACGGCTGGATGGGCCCAGTACCGCATGCCGCTCAAAGGACTCTACCTCTGCGGCTCCGGCGCCCACCCCGGCGGCGGCGTGATGGGCGCGCCCGGCCTCAACGCGGCGCGGGAAATCCTGAAAGACTGGTCCCTCCTGCGGGTGTGACCCTTGGCCGAGGCGTATGACGTCGTAATCGTGGGCGGCGGCCACAACGGCCTCGTGGCGGCCACGTACCTCGCGCGCGCCCGACGCCGAGTGCTTGTCCTCGAGAAACGCACCACGGTCGGCGGCCCCGCCGCGACGGAGGAGATTGCTCCCGGTTTCCGCGGACCCACCGGAGCGTCCTTGTGCGGCCTGTTACGGCCGGAGGTCGTCGAGGATCTGAACCTGGCCGCGCGCGGGGTGCAATTCATCCGGCCGGACCTCGACGTCGTCGCTCTGGGCGACGGCCGGGCGCTTCCCATCTGGAGGGATGTCCAGAAGACCGCGAAGGGCCTCGCTTCGGTCTCGGCGAAGGATGCGGAGGCGTATCCTCGATTCATCGAATTCCTGACCCAATTCGCCGAGGCCTTGGATCCGATTCTCGCCATGACGCCGCCGAGTCTCCCCTCGCCGAGTTGGGGGGAAGGCGTCTCGCTGTTCCGTCGCGCGCTCCGGTTGCGGCGTCTCGGCAAGCACGTGATGCAACAGATGCTCCGTGTCCCTCCGATGTCGATCCGCGATTTCCTGAACGAGTGGTTCGAGACGGAGCTGTTGAAGGCGAACTTCGCGGTCGACGGATTGGTGGGGACCTACGAAGGGCCGTTCTCCCCGGGCACCGCCTTCGGACTGGTCCCGCGGTTCCGGCCCGATGTCCACGGGACCGGCTCGGCGTTCGTGCGGGGCGGCCTGGGTGCGCTCGCGAACGCGCTCGGCCAAGCGGCCCGCGACACCGGCGTAACGATTCGGACCGGCGCGGAGGTGACGCGCATCGTGAGCGCCGACGGACGCGTGACCGGGGTCGAGGTGGACGGTGGCGGGACGGTCGCCGCGCGTGTCGTCGCGTCGACCGCCGACCCGAAACGGACGTTCCTCCACCTGGTCGAGCCCGGGGAGCTCGGACCGGAATTCCTGAACCACGTGAGGAACTTCGAGATGAACGGGGTCGTGGCGAAAGTCAACTTCGCCCTCGATGGCGCGCCGCGATGGTCCCTCAATGGCGACGGGATGCCGCCTCACTTCCGTGTGTGCCCCTCGCTCGAATACATCGAGCGCGCGTACGATGATGCGAAGTACGGAAAGCCTTCGACCGCGCCGTTCCTCGATGTGACGGTCCCGACCGTCGTCGATCCGGATCTCGCCCCTCCGGGGAAGCACGTGATGTCAGTCCTCGTGCAATACGCTCCGTTTGCGCTGCGGCGCGGCGAGTGGGCCGCGGAGGGCGAGAAACTCGCCGACCGCGCGACGGCCATCCTCGAAGAGTACGTACCCGGCCTGAAGCGCTTGATCCTCCACCGGCAGGTCCTCACGCCGGTCGACTTGCAGGAGCGGTTCGGGCTGACCGAGGGCCACATCTACCATGGCGAGATGACGCTGGACCAATCCTTGGTCCTCCGTCCGGTCCCCGGTTGGTCTCGCTACCGGACGCCCGTCGAGGGATTGTACCTGTGCGGGTCGGGCGCACACCCCGGCGGAGGAATCACAGGGGCCCCGGGTTACAACGCGGCGCGGGAGATCCTGAAAGACTGGGCCAAGCTTTCCGCCTGATTCGGCCACCGGGGTTGCCTCGGACGGAGCCGGGCAATCCTTGAAATGGCACGGACGGTTCGGAGCCGCCGATGGCCGACCTGCTCCAACCTGGCACCCTCGCTCCCGACTTCGAGGGGACGAACCAGGACGGCGTCCCGATCCGCCTTCGGGATTTCCGCGGCAAGCCGGTCGTGCTGTTCTTCTATCCGGAGGATGACACGGCCGGATGCACGCGCGAGGCCTGCGCCTTCCGGGACGACATGGCCGCGTTCCGAGCGATCGGGGCCGTGGTATTGGGCGTGAGCGTTCAGGGTGAGGCGTCCCACCGCGCGTTCCGAGAGAAATATCATCTGACGTTCGATCTGGTGGCCGACCCGGACAAACGAATCACCCAGGCGTACAACGCGTTGGGGTTCCTGGGCGTGGCCAAGCGCGTGACGTACGTCATCGGGCCGGACGGAACAATCGTCGCGGCATACCGGACCGTCGATCCGAAGTCGCACAGTCAGGAAGCGTTGGCCATCATCGCGAAAGCGGGCGCGAAGAAATGAGCCCAAAAGCCCTGAACCTCCCGGACGTCCAGATCCCCCGGATCGTTCGCCTCAAGTACCGCCCGTTCCTCGATTACTTCAAAGGGTTCGAGGACGTCGAGGCTGTCCGGGGGATCTTCGGACCGCAGACGAAAGCCGCGCTCCGAAGGCTCAAGGTCGAGTTCTTCTCTTCGAAGTGGGGCTATATGGGGGTCAGCGACGAGGACGGCCACCTCGTGGTCTCGACGCACTACCTACGGACAGGGAACCGGCGGGACATCTACCTCGACGTGGTCCACGAGCTCGTCCATGTCCGACAGTTCAAGGAAGGGAAGGAACTGTTCCCGGAGGGTTTCAACTACCCGGACGCCCCCACGGAGATCGAAGCCTACCGGGTGTGCATTACCGAAGGCCGCCGTTTGGGCATGACCGATCGGGAGTTGTTCCAGTACCTCAAGGTCGAGTGGATGGACGAAAAGGACCTTCGGAAGCTGGCCGGAAACGTCGGGGTGAAGGCCCCGCCGAAACCTCGAGACCGGCGAAGGCAGTAGGCGAATGCGATTCCAGACGAAGGGTCAGGCCGTCTTCCGTGCTATAGTTAAACGACCATAACCCGAGTCAAGACTCGAACGAGCTCAACTGGGGCTGCTGCGTTTTCGGCCGCTGCAGCTTAGTGACGCGGACGCCGACGAGTCGAACCCGATGATTGCCTTCGGCAAACTCATTGGCGAGCTCCACGCAGACCTCCGTGAGGACCTTCTCATCGAGCACGTGGGACCCCAGGGTCCTCTCTCGCAGGTGGGTCTGGAATCCCTCGAAACGTATCTTGATCCCGACCGTGCGGAAGGTCGCGCCTTGAGCCCTTGCCCGGAGGAAAACGTTCCGGGCCACATCGCGGATCGTCGATTCCACCTTCGCCCAATCCGTCACGTCCTTGTCGAACGTCCGTTCGACGCTGATCGACTTCGGGTCGGGGCGCTCCTCGACCGGCAGCTCCTCGATGCCCCGGGCGATCGCCCACAGCCAGACCGAGTTCTTGCCCATGAGTTTCTTCAGCTCCGCCCCAGGGAATCGAGCCAGCTCGCCGATTGTCCGGATGCCGACCCCCTCGAGGACCTGGGCCGTCTTGGGCCCCACGCCGCTGATCTTCGTGACGGGCAGCGGCTCCAGGAAGGCGGTCACCTCCTCCGGTCGTACGACCTTCAGCCCGTCGGGCTTCGCCATGTCGGAGGCCATCTTCGCGATCGACTTGTTCGGCCCGACGCCGATCGTACAGGCGAGACCCTCCTTCTCCCGGACCGCGGCCTTGACCTTTGCCGCGTATGCCGCCACGTCGTCGAACCCGTGGACCTTCGATGTGATGTCGAGGAACGCCTCGTCGATGCTCACATGCTCGAGGACGTCCGCGAAGGACCGGAGGACCTCGATGACACTCTCGGAGGCGGCCATGTAGAGATCGTAGTTCGGCCGCAGGTAGGTGGCCTGCGGCAGCTTGTGCCAGGCCATGCTGATCGGCATGCCGCTCTTTACGCCGAGCTGGCGGGCCTCATAGCTCGCCGCCATGACGACCCCTCGGCCCTTCCCCCCTTTCGGATTCGCGCCGACGACCACCGGCTTACCGATCAGAGCCGGATTCCCCCGCCGCTCCACGCTGACGTAGAACGCATCCATGTCCACGTGGAAGATCACGCGGGGCACGGCCGCTCATCTCCCGCGGCGGGTAAAGACCTTCGCGAAGGATCCGGCTTACTGGACGCAGAACTCGTTGCCGTCGGGATCGAGCATGATGACGCAGTACTCTCCCATCTCTTCGAGTTCGTGGTGCATCGTTGCCCCGATGCTCACGAGACGCTTGACCTCGGAGTTCACCTGTCGCTTCCGCTCGTCGAGAGGAACTCGTGATCCACCGCTCGCGTTGACGTCGATATGAAGCCGGTTCTTCCCCAGCTTCGGCGTGTCCATCTGTTGGAAGTAGATCCGAGGTCCCTTCCCGTCCGGATCCACGATCGCGCTCGCCGAGTTCCACTCGGACTCGGGGATGCCTTGGGCCTTGAGCCATGCTGGCCATGAGGCGAATCCTGTTGGCGGGTCTTGCAGTTTGTAGTGGAGCGCCTCCGCCCAGAATCGTGCGAGGCGATCAGGGTCCACCGTGTCGAACACAATCTGCGTACTCGTTCCCATGGAATCCTCGGCCGTACGAGAGCGCCGAATCCCTATTTACACAATGAGCCGGCGACCGATCGAGCCTGGGCATCAGCCGAAATCCGAGAGACCTCTCTGGGCTCCAGCGGCCCGTTTCGTCGGAAATTCGTACTCCATCAGTCCCGCGAGCCGACGGAATTCGTTGACGCTCCCGGGCCCGAAGCCGGCGTAGTGGTTGTTGAAGAAGACAAGGGCGCCTTTGACGGAGTCAGAGGATTTCTCGAGGTCCTTGTACCAGCTGCGCATCTCCGCGGACTTGTCTTTCTTGACCTCCTTGAATTCCGTGATCTCGCGGTCCCCGACCATGCGGAGATACACTTGGTCCGCGGTCACATCCGTCGGCGTTCGCAGGTACTGGTTCTCGGACCAGACCATCGCGACGTTCCGATCACGGAGGAGTTTGTACACATCCTCGCGGAACCACGACTTGTGTCGGAATTCGATTGCGTGCGGATACTTGTCGACATCGAGCGCCTGAATGAATTCTTGCATCACGCTCCAATGGGAGTCAAACTTGATCGACGGCGGGAGTTGAGCGACCAGCGGGCCGCACTTCTCCCTCAGCTCCTTCGCCGACGCGTAGAACCAACCCAAGTTCTCCGCCACGCCCTTGAGCTTCTTCTCGTGGGTGATCCGCTTCGGCATCTTCATCGCGAAGAGAAACCCCGGCGGCGTGGACTTGTTCCAGCCCTTCGTCATCGCGGGCCCCGGGTTGCGATAGAAGGAAGAATCGACCTCGACACAGTCGAAGACGCTCGAGTAGAGTTTCAGATACTCTGACTTCGGCGTCTCCGGCGGATAGAAGCCGCCGAGCCAATCGTCGTATCCCCAGCCGCTGCAGCCCACGCGCAGCTTGTCCTTCAGCGCCATCCGAAGCTCGCGGTGAGGATAACTGCTTCAGAATGAATACCTTTCATTTGTAGGCCGACGAACGGCGGGCACCTTCCCCCTTTCATCTCTCGAGGGACGTAGGCCCATTGTGTTCGGCGGGCGGGAAGCCTAACCGGCCTTCTTTCGCAGCACTAACTCAATCCAAATTCCGTCCGGGTCTTTGACGAAGGCCTCACGCCAGCCCCCGATAGTTCCCGGCCGCACGACGACTTCGACACCCTTCTCCTCCAATCTCTTGACCGCATCTTGGAGGTCCTCGACTTCGAAGCCAAGATGGTCCAGTTCTTCGCCATTCACGTATGCGGTCCCGAACCGGCTGCCCTCTTCGTACCAGTTCAGTTCCAAGAGTTGGGACGAACCCGGACTTCGCACAGTTACAGCTTTCCCGCGCGTCGGCTCGTAGCTCTCAAGCGGGTCGACGACTTCCATGCCGAGAATCTCGGTGTAGAACTGCAACGAGCGCTCGATATCTCGAACTCGTAGCCCCGTATACACGAAGCGGAACTCCATGCGACGGAAAGTCGTGAATACCACTAAGTAACCTGCGTATGACGGGTCCTTCTGGGGGCGGCGAGGTGGACACGCTTCGTTTCACCAGGAATGTCTGTACTCTCCGCCTCTCGGCGCCGTGGTTTCCCATCGTTACCAAGCCTGAGGGTTAGCGAGTAATGAATAAATAGCGCCTGGCTTCGTGGACGGGGTTCCCAGGTAGTGGGGCCCCGTGGACCTGATTCTCGGCCTGCTGGTCATCTTCGTCACCGCGCGAGCCGCCGGGGAGGTGATGGAGAAACTGCACCAGTCGCCGATGATCGGCGAAGTGCTCGCCGGCATCCTCGTTGGGCCGATGGTCCTGGGCCTCGTCAATCCGGATCCGACGACCTCGTTCGGAGAGTCGTTGAACGTCGTGGCCAATCTCGGCGTCTTCATCCTCGTGCTCCTCGCGGGAATCGAACTCGGCCGCGAGGGCCTGCGAAAGGCGTTCAAGGAACGGGGCATGGTCGTCGCCTTCGTCGAGTTCTTTCTCCCGTTCTCCCTGGGGTACAGCTTGGCCGCCGCCCTGGGGATGACCTTTGCGCAGTCCCTGTTCCTCGGCACTGCCTTGGCGGTCACCGCCCTTCCGGTCAGCGTCCGGATCCTCCTCGACCTGAACCTCTTGAATTCGAGACTGGGACGGGCGATCGTTTCGGTGGCGCTGGTGAACGATCTCGTCGCCTTCGCGATGCTGGGTCTCGTGGTTCAATTCACATCCCTGGGAGCCTCGACCCCCGAAGGGCTCACGATTGGCCTCGTGGCCCTGAACAACGTCCTCTTCGTCGGGCTGGTCTTTTGCGTGGCGACCATCCTGAAGCTGACGACTCGCCTGGGTCGCAACTCTGAGTCGTACATGCAGACCTTCGTATCGAAGCTCCGCGGACAAGAAGCGTCGTTCGCCCTGTGCATCTCGACGGCGCTCGGGCTCGGCGCGGCGGCGGAACTATTGGGTATCCATTTCGCGGTGGGGGCCTTCTACGGCGGCCTTCTGATGACGCCGCAGTTGCTGGGCCAAGTTCAGTTCAATCGGGTCCGCAATGCGGTGTCCTCGGTCACGTTCGGACTGTTTGCGCCCGTGTTCTTCGCGTTTGTCGGATTGAAATTCTCGGTCAGCTTCGGCGCCTGGCCGCTCATCGTTGCAATCACCGCCATCGCCTTCATCGGGAAATTGCTTGGAGGGCTCATGGGCGGATTCGTCGCTGGGTTCCGCGGCGCGCCGCTCGTCGCCCTCGGAGTCGGCCTGAACGCGCGAGGAATGATGGAGCTTCTGCTCGCGCAGGTCGGCTTCGCGACCGGAATCATAGACGCGAGCCTCTACTCCGCCCTCGTCGTCATGACGCTGACGACGACACTTTGCACCCCGCCGCTCTTGAAGCGCTTACTTCGCCGCTTCAAGGTCGAGGACATCCTGCCGCCGGTGCCCGGACTCGTCGCCGTCGGCGGAATCGGGTCTTCCAACCTCCGTCCCAGCGATGAGACCACCCGATAGGTGCTCGGTCGTGTTCATAACGTTGATTAACCGCGTCAGTTTTCATCCCGTCCACTCGGGCGATCGGCTCTCAGTCGCGATCGGAACAGTTCGATCCTCGGAGGAAATGTGCGGATGAATCGACTTGCGGTTGCCGGTCTGGCGATGACCGTCGCGGGGCTCCTCCTCGTCGTCGGCTTCTGGCCCTTGACCTCGGTCAGCGGCGCGGATCTCCTCGCATCGAAGAACGGGAACCAGTACAACGGATACACGCAGGGGTCTCAGATCACGGTGCATGAAAGGGTCATCGATGTCACGTTCACGAATTTCTTCGGGAACCCTACCACCACGCTCTATCTCGAAGATGGAGATCCGAGCACGGACACCTTCCTGAATGTGCGGGGAGACGCACGGAACGTCGTTTCGCCGGGAGACGTCATCTTCGCCTTCGCAACACTTCAAGTCATCTCGGGGTTCTACTACTGGGAGGTCGCGTCCCCGGGAAACGTCCACCGATCCTGGCCGATCGATACCCTCTTCTACGGGATCATGGCCGCCGGGGTCGTGGTGCTCGGGGTCGCCGCGTTCCGAAAGCGCTGAGGATACCGGAAGGCTGAAATCGACTCGCAGGCATCGGCGCACGCGATGTCGCAGCTGGGTGAGGCCGGGGCGCGACGGATCGAGTGGGCCCGGGAGCACATGCCCGTCCTCGCGGCAATCCGAGAAGAGCTCAAGGCGAAGAAAACACTCCGAGGCCTCCGGATCGGGATGGCGCTTCACGTCGAGGCAAAGACCGGGGTCCTCGCCCTGTCCTTGCGAGAGGCAGGCGCGACGGTTCGACTGGCGTCCTGTAATCCCCTGTCAACCGACGACAGTGTCGCCACGGCCCTCGCGGAGGAGCACGGCCTCGACGTCTACGCGAAGAAATGGCAGACGAACGACGAGTACTATGCGAACCTCAACAAGGTCCTCGACCTGAAACCGGACCTCGTCATCGACGACGGCGCGGACCTCGTCAAACTCCTCCACACGAAACGGCGGGAACTCTTGGACGGTGTCCGGGGAGCGAACGAAGAGACGACGACGGGGATCATCCGACTACGAGCGATGGAACGAGACGGAGTGCTTCGGTTCCCCGTCATCGATGTGAATGACGCCCAGATGAAGCACCTCTTCGACAACCGATATGGGACGGGCCAGAGCACATTCGACGGGCTGATGAACGCGACGAACCTCCTGATCGCGGGTAAGACCTTCGTCGTGGCGGGATACGGATGGACGGGTCGCGGGATAGCGATGCGGGCCCGCGGGATGGGGGCCCGAGTCGTCGTCACCGAGGTCGATCCGGTGAAAGCCATCGAGGCCTCCATGGACGGATTCGAGGTCCTCCCGATGCGAAGCGCGGTGCGGGAGGCGGACTTCATCGTCTCCGCGACCGGCTGCAAGGATATCGTCACCGCCGCGCACTTCCCCGCGATGAAAGACGGCGTCGTGCTCGCGAACGCGGGCCACTTCGACAATGAGATCTCGAAAGCAGATCTACAGAAAGCCGCCAAGGCAACGAGGCGGGTCCGGGAATTCGTCGACGAGTACACGCTCACCGGAGGCAAGCGGGCCTACTTGGTCGCCGAAGGACGGCTGGTGAACATCGCGGCGGGTCAAGGCCACCCGGTCGAGATCATGGACATGAGCTTCGCGATTCAGGCGGTCTCGGCCGGCTATCTGGCGCAGAACGCAAGGCGGCTCCAGCCGAGGGTGTACCCCGTCCCTCCGGCGCTTGACATGAAGGTCGCCCGGTTGAAGCTGCGCAGCATGGGGGTTCGAATTGATCACTTGACGAAAGCTCAGCGTGCCTACCTCAATTCCTGGCAAGAAGGGACGTGAACACCCGGCTCGCCCGAGGATTTGTGATCACGTGGCGGAGAAGAGGGCCGTCCTATCCGATTTCGATGGAACGATCACGCGGACCGATGTGGCCGAGGCGATCCTCGATCGGTTCGCGCCTCCCGAATGGCGTGAAATCGAGGAGCTGTACCGGGCACGGAAAATCGGAACGCGAGAGTCGATGGTTCGTCAATTCGCGTTGGTTCGCGCGCGCAAAGAGGAGCTGTTGCAATTCGTCGACCGCGAGGCCGTAATCGACGAGACGTTCCGCGAGTTCGCGGACTTCTGCAAACAACGAGGGTTCGTCCTCGAGATCGTCAGCGAAGGCCTCGACTTCTATGTGCGACACCTGCTCCGAAAGTGGGACGTCCACGTACCAGTCCGCACGAACCACGTAGTTTTCGAGGAGGACCGCCTGCGGATTGAGTATCCCTGGGCCGACGCAACGTGCACGTTGTGCGGGACCTGCAAGTT
>VBLZ01000117.1 GCA_005878515.1 Methanobacteriota archaeon
GGGCGGCCGGTCGTCGGCTCGGACTCGCAGCTCTTCGGACCCCCAGAGGAACAGGGACATCCACAGGGTGAGGGACATGAGTCCCGCCGTGAGCCCGATAAGGGCGAAGCCGTCGTTCTGCGTCACCCGCCAGAGGACCGCCAGGGCGGAGCTCAGCGAGCCCGCGACGAGGGCGATGATTCCCGCGAGGCGCGCCTGGCGGATGCCCACACCGAGGAGAAGCCAGTACACCGTGAACCCGAGAGAGATTGCAGCGCCCACGTTCACCGCGTCGAGGACTCCGTGGAGGTCGGGGGCGTATACGAATCCGAGGAAAAGGCCCAGAGACGTCCGCAACACTGCGGCACCAAACGCGGCCGCGAACGCCAGGGCCGCGAGTCCGAGGTACGCACGCTGGCTCGCGTCGAAGCGAGCGCGATCGCCCCACACGAACCAAACCCCAATCACGAACACGGCGGCAATCGCGCCGATGAGAAGAGTGCCGATGAGTGGGAGCCACACGATATGGAGGCCCAGGTAGAACGAGTCCTGGACCGCGGGCCCCGAGGGCGGCAGGAAATACCCGACATATCGGAAGAAGAAAGAGAGGAAATACAAGCCAATCGCACCGGCGATGCATAGAAGACCGATCCGGGAACGGGAGCTCGCGGACAACTTGTACCCTCTTAGCCGTTCAGCCGCACAGAGGCGTCCCGAACGATGAATGTTCCGTGTCGGCTGAGCTCCCCGTCTCCGCAGCACTCGAGGTTTCCGTGGGCCAGATCCGAAGTACCCTCTCGCTGCTAGCGCGGGTTGGTCCCTTCGGGCGGCGCGAAGAACACGAGGACCGCCAAGCTCTCGAGGATGTCGTGGAACCGATGTTCGACGTGGGCCGGAACGAAGACGACACTCCCCGGACGGACCTCGCGATCCTCCGAGCGCACACGGATCCGTGCGCGACCGCGGACGACATAATACACCTCGTCTTCAGCGTGGGGCGTCTGCTTGTCCTCCGCACCTCGGGGAAGTTCGTAGAGCCCACAGCTCATCGACGCGACCCGCAAGAACTCGAGGTACGATTCGCCCCGCCGCCTGCGCGCTTCGAGGAGATCGGTGACTTCGTGAGCGTCCATTCCAAAGCCTCGTCCCCGGGCATCGAGTCCTCGGATAAAGTCGCGTCGGCCAACGCGGTATGGTTAAGTAGGCCGGCTTCTTCGCGGAGGTCGTCGATGGCGAGCGACCCTTCGGAAGACGAAAAGAGGCGGCGAGACAGCCCGCCGCCGGTCGAGTTCGTGAGGCCCTCGGAAACCCAAGGACCGCCGCCTCCGCGGGACCAACCACCGGCGGCCTGGGTTCCCCGGCCGGAAGACTACCAGGTCCCTCCGTCGTGGGCCGGCCCGGCGCCGCGGCCGGTGGGTCCCTCGAACCTCCCGAAGATCGCGGCCGTCTTCCTCCTGTTGTCCGGGGTCCTCGGCATGGCGGGTGCGATCGCCAACGCGGTCTCCCTGCCGTCCGTCTCAGACTATGCGAACTTCACGAACAACTCGCCCGAGTTCGTCGCCTTCATCCAGATCTGCGGCCTCGTGTCGATCTGGTCCCAGGCGCTTGCGATCCTCGGCGGGGTCATGGCCTGGCAACGGATGAATTGGAAGCTCACCCTCGTCTGCGCAGTCTTCGCCCTGTTCACGTTGGGCTACTTCCTCATCGACGCATCCCTCGTCGGTCTCGTCGGTCTGATCTTCACGATCGTGGCTCGACGGTATTTTGCCTCATGAAGTCCGATGTGACCGATGGATCAGGCCTTCGAATCCCCGCGAGCACGGATCAGGAAGCGGCACACCGGATCCCCCGCGACGACTCGGTGCGACGTTTCGACATCGGCTCGGATGAGACTCTGAAACATTTCCCGCTCGACGCCGCACGCCTCCGGATAGGTCTCGGCGACCGCCATGATCGGGCAGTTGTGTTCGAGCATCTCGACGACGTTCTTCCGAGCGTGGCCCAACTCGGCCATGTAGCCACCCTCGTCGCGGATCTTCACGAGCTCCCCGACTCGGTCCGATAGGCCGCCCTCCGGGATCCGATTGCGGTTCGCATCGAGGACTTCCTGCGCCCGCTGCTTCAAGAGCCGCACGACTGCCTCTCGGCCAAGTTTCTCCTCGATGAAATTGAGCGCAGACAGGGTCATGTGGGTGTACGCCTCGGGAAAGAGCGTCGCGGAGTTCTTGCTCAGGTTGAAGAATGCGCGGGGTCGGCCGCGGCCTCCCGCCTTGAACGAACGTTCGACGAGGCCTTTCGTCTCGAGCACATTCAGATGCTTCAGGGTGGCCATCTTCGAGATCCGGAGTTCACCGGCCATGTCCGATAGGGAGACGGACCCGCGTCGCTTCAACGTCAGGAGGATCTGCCGCTTCGCGGACGAGAACCCCGCCTCGAGCCCGCCGGGGTCAACTTCGTGAATCTCCGCCATGGGTCGGAAATGGCCTTCCGATAACATATACCTATTCGTTTACAAAATAGGACTTCGAAATCCACCGAGCAATGACTCGCGGGGAAAATTCAGGTGGGGCGCGGTGCCGCCCCAAGTCGGTCACGGCGACGGCGGAGGACTTCCTTTCCTAATTTGTACGCGGTTGGCCGGAAGTGAGTCTGCGTCGATTGGGCTGGATCCGGTGTCCCGCTTCGGAAGGTTCTTACAACGCCGCTCCGTTCGCACCGCCGATGAAGACCCGGACGCTCGGTCGCACAGGGCTGAAGGTCTCCGAAATCGGGTTCGGCGCCTGGGCGATCGGGGGTAACGCCCACGGGAACTCGTACGGTCCCACGGACGACACAGAATCGGTCGCCACGGTCCGCCACGCGATCGACCTGGGTGTGAACTTCTTCGACACGGCAGACGTGTACGGATGGGGCCACAGCGAAGAGATCCTCGGAGAGGCGCTCAACGGCCGCCGCGACGGCGTGCACATCGCCACCAAAGTCGGCGGGGATTTCTATCATGGAGGAGTTCGGATGAACTTCGAGCCGGGATACATTGCCTTCGCCCTCGAGCGATCCCTGAAACGGCTCCGAACGGATCACGTCGACGTCTACCAGCTCCACAATCCTCCCGCCGAAATGATGGGCGATCCGGAGACCTACGAGGTGCTGGAGGCTCTCAAAGCGGAACACAAGATCGACCACTACGGGGTTTCCGTCCACGAACCGTCCGAAGCCGCGCTTTGCCTGGGCGCCGGGTCACCCGAAGTCCTGCAGATCCCCTTCAGCTTGTTCCGCCAAGAGTGGATCGACGAGACCTTCGAAGCCGCGCGGAAGGCGAACGTCGGAATCATCGCGCGGGAGCCGCTCGGAAACGGCTTCCTCACCGGGACGATTCGACCGGACGCGCGCTTCCCTCCCGGAGACATTCGACATCACTGGCCGCCAGCGATGGTCGCCGGGCGAGTCGCCGCCGCCAAGGGACTCTCGTTCCTTGCGCAGCCCGATCGGACGATGGCCCAGGCGGCATTGCGATTCGTGCTCGCATATCCCGAGGTCTCCGTGACGATCCCGGGTGCGAAGACCGTCACCCAGGTGGAGGAAAACGCCGCCGCGAGCGATGCCCCGCCTCTCTCGAAAGACGACGTCGAGCGAGCGCGCCGACTGTACGCGAAGGATTTCGGAATGTAGAACGGTCTACTGAAGCTTTTTAGCCAACCCGCCATTAGCTTCCAATGGAGAACAGCGCGGATGTGGGCCCGATCGGACCTGGTCGCCGAGCTGAAGGGACTCGGCCTTCTGCGCACGGGGGGCCTCGAGCGCTCGTTCCTCCGGGTCCGACAGGAATCGTTCTTGCCGGAGGCGTTCGGGCTTCTCGCGTATGCCGACATGCCGCTTCCGCTCCACGAGGCGCCCCACCCGACAACGATGCCTTCTGCAAGGTGTCTCATCGCCGCGCTGGATCTGTTGGAGCTAAAGGATGGCCTTCGGATCCTCGTCGAAGGCTGCCGCGGCGGATATCCCGGCGCCTTGCTCGCGGAAGTCGTCGGTCCGGACCAAGTGGTCGTCGTCGAAACGGACCCCGAGCGCCGGAACCGGACGATTCAACGAATGCAGGCCGCGGGGTTCGGCGACGTCCGCGTCCTTCCGTCGCTGCCCGATGAGACGTTCGACCGGATTCTCGTGCTCGATGCCACGCCGCCGCGGCAGCTCGTGTCCCGACTCGCGGACCCGGGCTTCCTGATCGCGCGCGGTCGCGGCGTGCACGATCTCGCCTTCGTGAAACTCATCCGCAATTCGGGAGAGACCCTCCAGATCACGTTCAACGAGGCTCCGTCCGCAGCGGTCGAAGGATCGCGGGACGAGGTGACGCCGGTCGACTTCGGCCGGCTCTTTGCGGTCGAGGACCTCCTCGCGCACGCGTGGGAAGGCCGCGTGACCGGCCATTACGACCAACACTTTCGGGACATCGTGGTCGACACCTTCTCGGGCGGCCCGCTGGACCTGAAGGCGTTCGACGCGGCGGAAGAACCGTGCAAGGACGCGGCGCGACGGGCGTTCCAGGCCGCGTACATCCTCCAGAGTGCGGGGGACCTCGATCGGGCCGCCGACGCCTACGAACGATCGATCCGGCTCGCCCCGTCCGGTGAAGGCCACACCTTCCGGGCGTGGACGTTCAGCTTCATGGGTCGCTACGACGATGCGATTGAAGAGTGCCAGCGGGCGATCGCCGTCGACCCGTCGTTCGGGAATCCGTACAACGATATCGGAGCGTACCTGATCGAGATGAATCGTCTCGACGACGCGATTCCGTGGCTCGAGCGGGCGATCGCGGCGCCGCGGTACTGCTGCTATTTCTACGCCCACACGAACCTCGCGCGGGTCTACCTTCAGAAAGGGATGCGGGAGAAGGCGCGCAAATCGCTCCGCGCCGCGCTCCGCGTGAACCCGGACTACGAACCTGCACAGGAGCTGCTTCGTCGGATCGACAGCAACGCCGGCTACTTCGCCTGACGCCCCAGGACCGCATCGCGCAAGACCGCGAAGTCGGCATCCGAAAGGGTCGGCTCGGGTCCGCGCGAAACGAGGACGTTCTCCAGGCCATTCGACGTCGTCAATTGGAGTTGGTCCTCGACCCGACGGTTGTCCGCGGTGTCGACCGTACCACGGACGACGTGTTCAATTTCCCGAACGGAAGCTCGGTCGATCGAGCGTTGGACCATGTATCCGTGAAATTCCTTCACATTCCATGCGCCGTGGACCTCCAGGTGCGCACGAAATTCCAGGATGCGGAGGTCCGTGACGAGGAGAGTGCCGCCCTGAACCGGAAGGAGGACGAGTGGCCGTTCGCCGGAATCGAGGTGGGCGCCGAACAGGGACAATCGATAGGGATCGCGCTTTGCGCTGCGAGCCATCCCGAGGAATGCAACCCCATCAAACGCGTCCGCGTCTTCCATTTCAGCGGCCGAACGACTGTCGGGAGATGAAGGTTCGTCTCGACGGACTGGGGGCAGCCTTAAGGCAACCGCGCCTTTGATACCTCGGAAAACGTGACCTCGACAAAAGTGGCGGAGGCGAAGGCGGCCCTCGAGCGCGGCGAGTTCGATGCCGCGTTCATCCTCTCCGCGGAAGCGCAGGCCGAACTGCCCGAGGACTCGGAGGCCCGCGAATTGTATGCGGTCATCCACCTCGCGAAGGCGATCCGACTCTCGGACCGCGCCCGCGAAGCCCGTCGCTTGGACTTGCTGCACCGCGAGATCGACTACGACGTCGAGTTCCAAGACAGTCCAGAAGTCACGCGCGCGTACGACGAGGCTGCAGCCGCAATCGACGATGTCCTGCGGGTCGCGCCGGATCACTGGAAGGCCCGCATGCTGAAGGCCGCCCTGGTCTTTCGCCGGGATCGCGAGTCGGGACGGCCGCAGGCGCTCGAGATCCTCCATGCCCTGGCCGAGGCGGATCCGACGAACAAACAGATTCCGTTCACGATCCGGAAGATCGAGCGCCCCTGCGTCCGCTGCGGCGACACGGGATTCTGTCCCCATTGTAAGGGTCGCGGGCAGCGACGGGTGCTGCGCATGGAGCGAAAATGTGAAAAATGCTACGGCCGCGGCATCTGCCCGGCGTGTGGCGTGCTGTGATCATTCCTCTTCTTCGTTCAGGTCCGCGAGGCCCGGGTCCCGCCCCTCGATCCACTCGACCCGGTCCGCCCGGCCGATCTCGCCGCACAGGAGGCACTCCCATCCGAGCGCATAGTCTTCGAACATGACGAGGCCCCGCTCTTCCTTGGAGCACTTCGGGCAGGGTCCCGGCACATAGCCGCTGACCCGGAACGCCCGGATGACGACCTCGGTCATGGACGGATCCGGCGAGGCTCAGTCCTCGGGGGCGTCGTCTTTGCCGGTCGGGTTCATGTACCACTCGGGCACACCCTGGTCCCCGCCGAGGTCGCACTTCGGACAGACGTAATCGAGGATCGGATAGTTCCCGTGGGAGTGCTGGACGAAGAAGACCTTGTCGGAGCCGCACTTCTCGCATTTCTGGGGCTCCGCCCCGATGTTCTTCCGGCTGAACATTATCCGCGCCACGCCGGCGGGCCAACATAAACTTGCCGGTCTCCGGAAGGTCTTTGGGAAAGAGGCGCGGTCGGCCGGAGGTGTTCCTCCGGTTCTCGCGGTTCCGTTTCAAGGAGGGCAAAGAGGTCGAAGGACTCGACATCCTCCGACG
>VBLZ01000118.1 GCA_005878515.1 Methanobacteriota archaeon
AAGTTCATCCCGGCGTGGAAGTCGCCCTCGCTCGTCGCGCCGTCGCCGAAGTACGTGAGCGTGACGATGTCCTCCTTCCGGATTTTCGCGGCCCACGCCACACCGACCGCCTGCGGGATCTGCGTGCCGACCGGGCTGGAGACCGGCACGTAGTTGATGTCCCGCGCTCCGTAGTGGTTCGGCATCTGCCGGCCTTGTTGTGGATCCTGCGCGTTGCCGTATGCTTGGGCGATCAGGGTCGCGACGGAGAAGCCGCGCCAGAGGGCGGCCCCCGGCTCTCGATACGCCGGGAACACCCAGTCCCGCTTCTCGAGGGCCATCGCGCTGCCCACCTGGGCCGCCTCCTCTCCGGTGCTTGGAACGTAGAATCCGATCCGCCCTTGCCGCTGGAGGGAGAGCATCCGGTTGTCGAGCGTGCGAACGAGGACGATGTGGCGGTACGCGCGCTTCAGGAGGTCCGGGGCGACCCGCGGCTCGAGCTTCGAATCGTACGTGCCATCGGCGTCGATGATCCGGAGAAGTCCCTCTTCCGCCGTGCCCTCACCCCGCCGGAACCCGCTTGCGCTCCCGAAGGACCTTCTCCAAGAAGAATTCACCGGCGCGATACGACGACCGCACGAGCGGTCCCGCGGCGACGTAGGCGAAGCCCATCGATTCACCGGCCACGCGGAGCTCCTCGAACACCTCCGGGGGCACGTATTCCTGGACGGCGAGGTGCCAGTTGCTCGGGCGAAGGTACTGGCCCACGGTCACGATGTCCACCCCGTTCGCGCGGAGATCTCGCATCGCCGCGACTACCTCGGCACTCGTCTCGCCGAGGCCGAGCATGATCGAGGACTTCGTGAACAGATCGCGTCGCATCTCCTTCGCGCCTCGCAGAACCTTCAGGCTTTGCGCGTAGCCTGCGCGGCGGTCTCGGACCGTGCCCTGCAACCGCTCGACCGTCTCGATGTTGTGATCGAGGACGTCGACGCCGGAATCGACGACCGTTCGCACGGCATCAAGGTCGCCTCGAAAATCGGGGATGAGCGCCTCGACGAGCATGTCCGGGCGCCGCGCCTTGATCTCGCGGACGGTCTTCGCGAAGTGTTCAGCCCCGCCATCCGCGAGGTCGTCGCGGTCCACGGACGTCAGGACTACGTAAGTGAGATCCATCTCGGCCAGGGCCATGGCGACCTTCTTCGGCTCGTCGAGGTCGAGCACGCCATGGGGGTTGCCGGACGTCACGGCGCAGAAACGGCAGCCTCGCGTACACGTGTCGCCCATCAACATAATCGTCGCGGTGCCGCCGCCCCAGCACTCCCAGACGTTCGGGCAATGGGCCTCCTCGCACACGGTGTGAAGGTCCAGCGACCGGAACAGGCTCTTCAGGTGGGCGTAGTTCTCGCCAGAGGGTGGGCGGACCCGGAGCCACTCCGGTTTGCGCTCCGCGAGCATTGTGCGATTGCTAAGGTCGACCTCGTTTAAGAGCCTAACCCACATCGTAATGCGCCGACGCGATCATCCAAAACGGAACTCGACTCCGTAGGACCCTCGAGGATAACTCCAGTGGATCGCGTCTTTGCCGATGTGCTTGCACACGATGGCGCACGCCCCGAGCTCGATGCATCCTTCCGTGTTGTAGACCAACTCGCCTTTCTCGAGGCGGTAGACCTTGGACGGACAGACGTACAGACAGGGTTTCGTATCGCACGTTCGGCACACGTCCGTGTCGACCGTGATGAATGGTTCCTCGTCGAACTCGAACTTGTCCAGGCCGACGCGCTCGTCCACGCTGAGGGGTTTCGACGCGTCGGGTTTGGTCGGTTCGGGCATCAGTCGGCCATCGAGAACCGGGGACGGATAATAAACCGTCGGTAACCTTGCCACATTATCAAGAGATGCACTCGGGTGGAAACGTTCTATAGGAATTCTTCCGCATCGGTGGCGGTCCCCTGGCCTTGGCCGGAGGACGCAGGGGTAGCTTCGATGCCCGCCCGCGATCGGAAAGCCTCCACAATCAGCCCACAGATGGACCTCGCGGGAATGGACCCGGAAGAGGCGCGCGAGCTCCTCGCCGCCGCTCTCGCCCCGGATCCGAAGTCCGGGATCTTGCGTCTCTCGGATCAACCGTGCCTCATCCTCCGAGCCGAGGTCATCGTGAGCATCCAGAAGCAGCTCGAACAAACGGTTGGCGGATCCGCGAAAGGGATACTGTATCTGTCGGGCGAACGGAGTTCGGATGCCGGCCTGAAATTCCTCGGCGCCTTGACGGATGGGATTTCATTGCCCTTGACGTTGGAGGGAGCGAAACGGATCATCGACGCGTCCGCGCTCACCGGTTGGGGGCGGACCGAGATCGTCCAATTCGACCCGGAGCGGGGTCGCTTCACGGTGGCGAGACACAACAGCCCGATCGCCCAGGCGTACGGACCCTCCAAGAAACCTGTGTGCCACTTCCTCGCCGGATGGATGGCGGGGATCGGCCGTCTCCTCGTGGGCAAGGAGCTCCTGTGCGAAGAGCTTTCTTGCGCGGCGCAAGGCCACGATCGGTGTGAGTTCGAGCTGCAACCGATGCCGATGGCCTGAGCCGGCGGAAAGCCTTTTACCCGTGTCGCTTTTCCGCAGTGGGACCGGGAGCGCGTGGAGCGTTTTGATGCCATCGTGGTAGGGGCCGGGCCCGCGGGCTCAGCCACGGCGTTGAGCCTTGCCCGGAAGGGCTTTTCGACCCTCCTGGTGGAGCGCGGACGGGCTCCCGGCGTGAAGGGAATGTTCGGTGGGCGCATCTACGCATGGCCTCTCGCCGATCTCCTTCCGGAGTGGGCGAAGGACTGCCCGGTCGAGCGGTCCATCGTCCGCGAGAATCTCGCCTTCCTCACCGACGACGCGTCCCTCACCGTCTCGTTCGATTCCCCGAAGCTCGCCCAAGGCCGCGGGACGAGCTTCACCGCGTTGCGCGCCAAGTTTGATGCGTGGTTGGCGAAGAAAGCGCAGGACGCCGGCGCCATGCTCGTCACCGGGATCCGTGTGGACGATCTCTGGCGGGAGGGCGGTCGGGTGCGAGGCGTTTCCGTCGCCCCGAACGATCATGTGGCATCGGATCTGGTCGTCATCGCGGAGGGTGCGGCGTCGACCTTGGTCAGAAAGGCCGGCTTGAAAACAGACTTAGAGCCGCGAGAGGTGTCCGTCGGGATCAAAGAGACCGTCGAACTCCCGCCGGAGACGATCCAAGAACGATTCGGTCTGGGCGAGAAAGAAGGGGCCGCGTACGTGTACGCGGGTCAAGCGTCGATGGGCCTCCGTGGCGGCGGATTCCTGTACACGAACAAGGCATCAGTGTCCATCGGACTCGTCGTCTCTTCGGAGGACCTGTCTCGGAAGAAGATCGAGGTCCAGGACCTTCAGACGAAGTTCCGGATGCATCCCGCGGTCCAACGCCTCCTTCGCGGCGGCAAGGTCGTCGAGTACAGTGCCCATCTCGTGCCCGAGCTCGGGGCCGGGATGATGCCCCAGCTATCGACCGATGGCGTGATTGTGGTGGGCGACGCCGCGGGCTTCCTCATTAACAACGGCTACACGTTCCGCGGGGTGGACCTCGCGATCGCGTCCGGCATCGCTGCGGGCGAAGCTGCCGAGGCCGCGCGGGGCGCCGGTGGCATGTCGAAGGTGAATCTCGCGGTGTATGAGAAATTCTTGCGGGCGCGGAACGTGCTCACGGACCTCGAGCGGTTCCGACGGGCACCGCTGTACATGAAGAACGAACGACTCTTCGACGTCTACCCGCGCATGCTCATGGAGATCGCCGAGCGCATGTACACTGTGGACGGGAGCGGCAAAGAGCGCCTGTTCGA
>VBLZ01000119.1 GCA_005878515.1 Methanobacteriota archaeon
CGGCGCGTACCGCGTCGACCGATCGAGGCAGTCGATCGCTTCCGCGAACGCGTTGAGCCGATAGTGCGCACGCCCTTTCTCGTACCAGAGGTCGGGGGACGCGGGGGTCGCCTCGATCGCGACGTCATAGGCCTTCACCGAATCGGCATATCGGCCGAGGGAGAACAGGAGGGCCGCCTTGTGAGAGGCCGCATCCGCGTTTCGCGGATCGAGCCGGAGGACCGTGTCATAGGCGGTGAGCGCCTCTTCCGGTTGGCCCAGGGTCTGGTGGGCCTCGCCCCGCGCGGTCCAGGTGCCCGCATCGGCCGGGGCTTTCTGGAGAATCACCTCGCAAGTCCGGAGGAGGACCTTCGCGTTCTTCGAACGCCGCAAGGCGTCCCGCTGGCCACGCAGCGCGTCGAGGTCGTCCGGCGCGACGACCCGGAGGCGCTCGAACGTCGCGTAGGCGTCCTCGGCCTTGCCGAGCGCGAGAAAGGCCCGGCCTTTGTCTTTCAAGGCCCGCGGATGGTGCGGCTGGATCGCGAGGATCGCGTCGCACGCGACGACGAGATCGGCCCACCGCTCGGACCGCAAGAGGAGATCCCGCTTCGCCTCGAGTCCGTCGTACGATCGTGGCTCCACGGCCAGGAAACCGTCCAGGGAGGCGAGCGCTTCCTCGCGGCGATTCAACTGGACGCACGCGTGAGCTTTCGCGTACAGCGCGCCGGCGTGCCGAGGATCGAGGGAGACGATCTTCGACGCCTCCTTGACGACCTCGTCCCATCGGGCGAGGGACCGGAGCGCCTCGAGGCGTCCGACCCGAGGAGCGAGCGTCTTCGGAGTGAGTCCGATCGCTCGATCGTAGGAGCCGACCGCATCGATGCTTCGGCCGATTTTGCGCAGCAGCTCGGCCCGGCTCGTCCACGCTGCGGCGTCGCCGTCCCGTTGGCGGAGGGCCTCGTCGTAGGATCGCAGCGCCTCGTCGTTCTGATTCGACGCGCCGAGGACGTCCCCCCGGAGTCGCCACGCATCGGGGTCGTACGGGTCGAGCTGGGTTACCCGGTCCAGGCAGCGAACGGCTCTCGGCGAATCCCCGCCGGCGAGGTACGCCAGCGCTTTTCCCTCCAGGGCCTCTTTGCTCTCGGAGTTGGTCCGAAGGGCGCGGTCGAACGCCGATTGGGCCTCGTCGAGTTCGCTCTTCCGTCGGTGGGCGTTTCCAGCCCTCACCCATAACTCGGCGTCGTCCGGGACGAGTGAAAGGACGCGGCGATAGCCTTCGGCGTCGTCGGGATCCAGGTTCACGACTTGCATGTACGCCCGGATGGCCTCGGGCCGCTGCTCGAGCGCAACGTGGGCATCGCCTTTCCGCTCCCAGAGGTCTTTCGCCTTCGGATCGATTCGCAACCCGGCGTCGTAGTAACCGAGGGCATCCGAGGCGCGTTCTTGTGCGAGCAGGATGTCTCCCTGAAGGCCGAGGGCCCGCAGACTCCCGCCGTTCGCCGCGAGGGCATGGGTCGCGGCCGATTGGGCCGACTCCATTCGACCGACGCGCAGAAGGGCCGACCCGACGGTCGCGTACGCCTCTTGGAAGTCCTCGATCCGCGCCGCCGGCTCTTGCGCTTCGAGGATCTCGAGAGCCTTGACGAACGCGATCGCCGCCCGCTGTGGCGCGTCCGCGTCAAGGGCCGCGTTACCGGAATTCACGAATCGGTTCGCCTTGTCGAGCACCCGTCCTTCTCGATCGAGGAGACCTTGGAAGAGGGCCATCCCTATCATCCCATCCCGCGGGGCGCGGTCAATCCAGGGCCGCGTCGGACAAGTGGCCGACATGGAAAGTGGATGACTTATAGATATCGCCAATGGGCCGGTGCGGTGGACAATCGGCCGACTTCGTCAACGCCGGGTCGTTGTGACAATCGCGCTAAGTACGCGCGCCGCGACTTCGGGCTGACAATTGTCAGACGGGATGGACGATGGCACGCAGAGGAGTGGAACGGCCGAAGCCGACCAAACTCCGAAAGGAAACGAGGGAGTGGCTGACGAAGCAGACGATCCCGAACGCCCGGCGAATCGCGCGGGATCTGGAAAACGAAGGCGAGGACGTACAGGATCTCCTCGCGGCGATCGACGAGCTTGAGGCACTCCTGAAAGAGGGATCCACGAAAGCCAAGCCGTGACCCGAGGAAGGACTCAAGTATCCGCGGTCGAGTCCCCCAACGGAGCGTGGGTAGTCTAGCGGTATGACACAGGCCTTCCAAGCCTGTTGCGCGGGTTCGACTCCCGCCCCACGCACTGGGTCGGACGATCGGAAAAAATAGGGGGACCGGCGGAGTCGTGGAGGCGACCCTCTCCGCCGATCGGTGGGATGGATGGGTTGTGAGCGTTAGCCGTCGTCGTCAGAGACGTCGAAGTCGAGAGAGCATCCGTACGACGCGTAGACGTCCTGCCAGCTCTGGTCTTCTCCCGCGTACATCTCGTTCACCGGAGCCATGATTGCCGCGCTTGCCACGACGGTCCGAATGTTGCCGTCGTATAAGATGCGGAATGGGGGAGAGGTGTGCGAAAGTATTGGGCTGGAGGTGTGAAAGTACTCGGCGGTGACAGACGAACCAGGCGCTTCAGCGATTCGTCAGCCACTCGAAGGCGTGGTTTGCCGCGAGCGCGGCGACCGCGCCGAGAGCAAGGAAGGAGAGTCCAATTTCACCGACCCAAGCGAGCCACGCAGCAAAGAGGGCCACCGTGAGGATCATGACCATCAACAGTCTGGAGGGAATCGTCTCCACGAAGACGACCAGAAGGCCGAGGAAGAGCAGGAACACGACGACGGCATAGAGCGCGGCCGCCGCGAGGTCCGGCAGAAGCGCCATCCGCGAGCGCCGATGGCACGACCCGGCATAACGTTATGGAGGCATCTCGATCACATGGCGGACGTGGACCGCTTCCCCGCGACGGAAGTCCACCATTTCTCGGCCGCTGAGTCGCGCGGTGCCCACCGCACGCACGTCCTTCTGATGGCGGACGACGACCTCATCCCCCGGTCGGATCTCCGGGGCGGCGTCGACGACCCCCACCGCGAAGATGTTCCCTTTCGGGAGGAAGTCCTCGATCTCGACCCAGTACGCGTCCGCCTGGGAAAGGATCGCGCCGCCGCGAAGGGTCAGAGACAGCATCCCGCGTCCCGTGTGCATCGCGACCTGCGTTCCTTCGCGGATCAGCCGTACATCCGGCATGCGGCCGCGGAAGGAGGCGCCTCGCACCAGCCCGAGGCCCGCCTCGCCAAACTGGAAGCGGGCGACGTTCGACATCTCCTCGGAGAAACGACGGCCTTTCGGGACCCGAGGTGCCGACGCCGTGGCGTGGTTCAGCGTCTGCGTCAACGAGGCAAGTGATTCGTCCGAGGTGGGCCGTTCCTTCGAAGTCGGGATCGCGTCGGGCACGGCTGCCTTCACGATTGGCGCTTCCGCGGCGAGGTGGGCGACGACCGTTTCGTACCGGTTCGCCGCGAGAAACGCCCGGAGATCCTCGGTGACCATCGCGGCCTCGTCGCGGCTCCAATCTCCAGTCACCGGAATGTCGTATGCACCCGCCGGGTAGAACCGCTCCAGCTCGCGCGGAATCAGGCCGAGGGGCGATGTGACGATGACCTCGTGAACGGCCGTGGGATTCGCACTCGCCACGATTGCGTCGCGGAA
>VBLZ01000120.1 GCA_005878515.1 Methanobacteriota archaeon
CCCGAGTCCGGAGACGGCGACCGGACGGGCCCTGCTCGAGAAAGACCCGCATCACCCAGGCTCCCTGGGCATCGCCGTGTCAGAAGGCCTCGAGGACGCGGGGCGCGATGACAAGGCGATCTACTGCCTCGGCTCCGTCCTGAACCATGTCCTCCTCCATCAGACGGTCATCGGCCTCGAGACCCAACGGCAGTTCGAGCAGATCGGCGAATATCCGGATCTGATGGTCTCCAGCCTCGGCGGCGGCTCGAATTTCGGAGGGTTCACCCTTCCGTTCTTCGCGGACGCGCTCCGCGGCAAGGAGATCCGCTTCCTCGCGGCGCAGAGCGCCGCGGCCCCGAACCTCCAAGGGGAGTACCGATACGACTTCGCGGACCACGCCGAGCTCACGCCGATGCTGAAGATGTACACCCTCGGCCACCGCGCCGAGATGAAACCGGTCCGGGGGGATGGCCTGCGGTATCACGGGTGCTCTCCGATCCTCTCCCTCTTGCGCCACCGCGGATTGATCGACACGATCGCATACCCGACCGACGAGCGACACGTGTTCGAGCGGGCGCGCGTGTTCGTTCAAGCGGAGGGCTTCCTGCCCGCCCCGGAGAGCGCCTACAGCATCGCATGCGCGATGGATGAGGCCCTCAAAGCGAAGGAGAGCGGGGAGCGCAGCGTCATCGCGTTCAACGTGAGCGGCCACGGATTCATGGACATGGAAGGATACGCGGACGTCTTGGGCCTCTGAGCCTCGGCGGCCTTCCCGCATCAAGTTGATTAAGGACGTCCGAGTGCTTAGGAGATACCACTCAGTGGGGTGGGGAGTCCATGGGAGCGTACCTGCGTACCTTCGCCCTCTTCGTGTTGCTCACGGGCATCTTCGTCGTCTTCGGCTGGGCGATCGGGACAGTGTGGCTCGGGAACGCGCTCGGCGGAATCGTGACGTTCCTCCTCCTCGCGGGCGCGATGAACGCGATCGCCTACTTCGCCTCGGCCCGCATCGTGCTGTGGTCGTATCGAGCGAAGCTCGTGACGGAAGCAGAGGCCCCAAAGCTGTACTGGATCGTCCGTGAGGTTACGCAGCAGGCGAACCTTCCGATGCCCAAGGTGGCCATCATTCCGACCCAGACCCCCAACGCGATGGCGACCGGCCGGAATCCGAAGCATGCGGTCGTCGCGGTGACCCAGGGAATCCTGACCCTGCTGACGGAAGACGAACTTCGTGGCGTCTTGGCCCACGAAATCTCCCACGTCCGGAACCGGGACATCCTGGTCATGTCCGTGGCTGCGACCCTCGCGGGCGCGATTTCGTTCATGGCCCGGATGTTCGGCTGGAACATGCTGTTCGGAGGCGGCTCCCGGGATCGAAACGGGAACGCGGGCACGCTCATCTTGGCGCTCGTCGGGATGATTCTCGCGCCCATTGCGGCCATCCTCGTGCAGCTTGCGATCTCACGCAGCCGCGAGTACAAGGCGGACTACAGCGGCGCGAAGACGATCGGACAGCCGCTGGCGCTGGCTTCGGCGCTCGAGAAGCTCGAGGTGGCGAACAAGCGGAGACCCTTTACGTTCGGCAGTCCCGCGTCCCAGAGCCTGTTCATCGTGAACCCGTTCGCCGCCGGCACCTTCGTCCGGATGTTCAGCACGCACCCGCCGATCCACGAGCGGATCGCGCGCCTGAAAGCTCTCGCCCAAGGCGTCGACAAGTACTGACGGCTCACCCGAACTCGTGCCCGACGTGTCGACCGTGGCGGGCATCCAAATCGCGGATCTTGTCCCGGACCTTCGGGTTCGGTTCGAGGATCTCGTACTCCTCGAGGTAGTTTCGGTCCTTGTAGACGACCGTCGTGCGCCCGTCTTTCACGATCCGGATCACCAAGTTCAGGTCGCCCCCGCCCTCGGGGCCTTCGTACAGCGTGTAGAAGCCCAGGAAGTGACCGATCATTTCCTCGAAGCCGGAGTGGGGATAGTAGAAGCGGAAACGCACGCGGTCCCCCGGGAAAATGTCCATCTTCTCGAGGAGCTTCTCGTCGAGGATCCCCGCCTCCTTGAGGATGCGACGCTCCTCATTGATGTCGTCCTTGAGCTCCGCCATGGTGCCCAGCGAGACAGCCGCCGTTCGTCTTAAACCAGCGCCTCGCGTCACTCCTTCGCGTGCGATGGTCGCCGCGTGATCACGCGGCGCTCCGAATCTCCGAGACCTTCTTCCAAGCGGGCCAACGCCTCTCGATGGCGTAGTCCAGAGACCATCGGCTCGGGCCGAACGCGGCGTTGATGATCATGAGGAGGAGGAACACGATGGCGTAGATGATCCCGGTCCCGATGTCCGTGGAACTTGGACCATAGGGACCTCCGAAGCCCTCGGGCACCGACCAGATGATGAGACTGAGGAAGATGCCCGCTGTGTACGCCACCTTCCGCATGAATCCGAGGAGGAGGGCGAAACCCAGGGCCAATTCCAGCGCGCCGATCGTCGTGATAAAAAAGCCGGGGTTCGCGCCCACGGTTTGGCTCCAGAAGGCGAACCAGGGCTGCAGCCAGCTCGGCTGCCCCTGGCCCGCATCCGAGATCATCTGAGCCAATGAGTCGGCGAAGCCCGGTTGGAATTTGAATGCTCCATCAATGGTCCAGACTACGCCGAAGATCACTCGCATCGTGGTCTTCAGGGATCCCAGGTGCCGCACGAACCAGTTGTCGAGGAAGACCTGAACGGATGCCATGGATGCTCGCCTCGCGAGGCCAGCTCCCGGGGCGGTATTTGAGAGCTGGACACGTACAGACCGTACTCGCGCGTGCTAGACTTCGATTCCGGCACTTGGCCATCGGACGACCGCGGTCGTCTGCGGAGGCGTGAGGGACCCGAGGCCCGCTTGGTTCAGGCGTCCATGTACCGGTAGAACTCGTACGGCGAGGGCCGCAGCGAGGTCTGCAGGTGCTCGTCGAGCTTCAGCTCCTCGTACTTTTCGAGGAGGTCCTGCGGGAAGACCGTCTTGAGGAACATGTAGTCGGTCTGCAGGTGCTCGATCGACTCCTTCAGGGATCCCGGCAGCTCTCGGACGCCGTACTCCTTGCGCTTGCTCGCGCTGAGATGATAGAGATCCTCGTCGACGGGGTTGCCCGGATCGATCTTCTTCTTGACGCCGTCGAGGCCCGCGCACAGCATTGCGGCGAAGGACAGGTACGGGTTGCAGGCCGGGTCCGGCGTCCGATACTCGATGCGCTTCGCCGCCTCGATGCCCT
>VBLZ01000020.1 GCA_005878515.1 Methanobacteriota archaeon
CCTCAAGGTCGACCAGGACAAAGGCCACATCGACCTCTCGCTGAAGGCGGTCAACGAGCACCAGCGCCGCGAGAAGATTCAGGAATGGAAGAATGAGCAGAAGGCCGAGAACCTCCTCGGGATCGTGGCGACGCGCCTCGGCAAGACCGTCGAGGCGTGCTGGGAAGAGTTCGGCTACGGCCTGCTGGACTCGTTCGGCTCGCTCTACCGCGCGTTCGAGGAGAGCGTGATGGACGAGCGCGCCCTCGAGGACGAAGGCTTCAAAGGCCCTTGGGTCAAGACGTTCGTCGAGGTCGCCCGGGAGAACATCGTCCCGCCGCACGTGACGATCGACGGGTACGTCGAGGCGATGGACTTCTGTCCCGACGGCGCGGTGCACATCCGCGAGTCGCTCGCGAAGGCGGTCCAGGAGAACGACGGCCTGAGCGTGAAGGTCCAGTACATCGGCGCGCCCCGCTATCGGATCGTCGTGCGCGCGCCGGACTACAAGACCGCGGAAGAGGAGATTGAGAAGGCGGCGAATCGGGTCATCAAGGCGCTGACCGCGAAAGGCGGCGAGGCGAAGTTCCACCGGAAGGATTGAAGGATGCGATCCGTCCTGAAGAAGTGCGGGGCGTGCGGCCGCTACACGCTGCACGACGTGTGCCCGGCGTGCGGCCACGCCGCCGGCAACCCGATGCCCCCGCGGTACTCCCCGGAGGACCGCTACGGCGCGTACAGGCGCAAACTTAAGCGGGCCCATGAATTGGAGAGATGAGAGCCCATGGACAACATCGTGATCCGGTACCTCGACCATCCGAAACTGGAAGACCCGATCTTCATCGAGGGCCTCCCGGGCATCGGGAACGTCGGCAAGCTCGCCGCGGAACATTTGAAGGACGAGCTGAAGGGCGTCAAGTTCGCGGAGATCTTCTCGAAGTACTTCCCGCCGCAGGTCCTCGTCCAGGACGACGGCCAGGTCAAGCTCGTGAACAACGAGATGCACTACGTCAAGCGGAACAACGGGACGGACCTGATCCTCCTGACGGGGGACTATCAGGGCCTCACGCCGGAAGGCCAGTACGAGCTCAGCGACTTCATCCTCAAGGAGCTGAAGGGGCTCGGCGTGCGCCGCATCTTCACCCTCGGCGGGTACGGGATGGGCCGCATGGTGACGAAGCCGCGGGTCCTCGGGGCCGCGACGGGCCTCGAGCTCGTGAAGGAGATGGAGAAGTACGGCGTCGTCTTCTCGCGGGGCGAGCCCGGGGCCGGGATCGTCGGCGCGAGCGGCCTGCTCTTGGGCCTCGGCCGTCTGTACGAGATGAACGCGGTGTGCCTCATGGGCGAGACGTCCGGGTATTTCGTTGATCCGAAGTCCGCGCAGGCGGTCCTCGAAGTCCTGACGAAGTACCTCGGGATCGAGATTTCCTTCAACGAACTGGAGACGAAGGCGAAGCAGATCGACCAGATCACGTCGAAGCTGAAGGACATCGAGGCCGCGCCGGAGACGCCGGACAAGCGCGAGGACCTCGGATACATCGGCTGAAAGTGGGGGCGCGAACGTTCCTCAGACCGAACTGATGTCGGTCCATGAGGATGGATTTAGGTCAGGCATTCTTGCCGCGACGCTTTTGTTCTTCGGGCTCTTCGACCTCTTCCAGGTCGTGTACACATACACGTTGAGGCGGGACTGGTTGAGCGGCACGCAACAGTATGTGATTCTATTTGCATTCGCCCTTTACGTTTTCACCGTTCAGGACCGTCGCGTCCTCCCCTACTACTTGACCGGCCTCTGGCTGTCGACGGGCGCATTCGTCCTATACCTCGTCCTCCTATCCATTGATGGAAGACTTGGCTTTTTGAGCGGACTCGCCCAGGCGGCAACAGGCCTGATTGTTGCGGCGACTCTCACTGCTGTCAGCCCTCGCGTCGGACCTGTCCTGGCACGACGTCGTGCCCAGGGCAAATTCGCCTAAGGGCGCGAAACTTCTATACCCTGAGCGCGGGTATTACCCGTTACAGGGATGGGCGACGACGAGAAGCGCAAGGCCTTTCTGAAAGGCTTCGAAGAGGGCCTGAAGTCCGCGTGGCGCGAGATTGCCGGCCTCATGACCCGCGGCTACTCCTCGACGGAGCTCATGGTCTTCGCCAAGTCCAAGATGGCGGTGCTATACCGCGAGGTTGAGGCTATGGAAGCTCGGCTCATCGACGAAGAAGGCATCCCGGTCGTCGGAGGCGGCGAAATGACGGCGAGGAAAGACCTCCGCCGGCGGGGCGCGTACCTCGTGCGGGAGCCGAAGGCGGAGCGCGTCTTCGAATTGTTTGTCGATCTCCTCCGGAGCGAGGCGCGCGGCCTCTGCATCACTCGGATCCATCCGGACGACGCGAGGACGCGCTACGGCCTCGAGACCGCGGGTTTCATCTGGCTCTCGAAGTCCCCCGGTCAGAAAGGAAAGGACATGGCGATCGCGGAGCCCACGGCCCTCGTCGACATCGCGTCGGCCATCTCCGAGTTCGCCTCGGATGGTGGGAACGCCGCGGTCCTGCTCGAGGGGCTCGAGTATCTGATTTCTCAGAACGGCTTTCCGTCGGTGATGCGCTTCCTCCAGAAGGTGAACGAGAAAATCGTGATCAATGACTCGTACCTGCTAATCTCCGCGAATCCTGCCGCGATGAAGGAGCAGGAATACACGGTCCTCGCGAAGGAAGTCGCGGGCGAGGTCTGACGGATCAACGGATCGAAACCGCCGCGACCTTCGCGGTCTTACGTCGGGCGACGCGCTCCGATTGCATCAGGGACAGGAGAAAGAGCACGGTCAGGACTTCGACGACTTTCGAGATGACACCGAGCGCGTCGAGATCCTCGACGTACCCAATCGGCCACACGGAGACTGTCCGTGTGACGACGTATGCCCCGATGAGGAACGCGGTGATCCCGAGCCACGCCCAATCCAGATCCTTGTGGGCATACGGGATGAGGAAGGCCGCTGCGAGCTGGAGGCCCGAGAACACGCCGAAGAACGCTGCCGGGAACGCCTCTCCCAAGTGATCGTTGAGCGCATACAGGTGGAGGGATCCGTCCGCGAGGAAGAGGAACGAGACCAGGTACCGTTTCGCCATCTCGCCGTCGCTCAGGATCTCTGGGAAATTATCGTATGCGACGCCGATCGTGGCGAAGGCGACGCCGAACATCGTGAGGAAAATGCGCAGCTGAAGCGTTCCCGTGCTGTGTCCGCCCGTGAGCGTGTTGAGCTCGAAGACACCGAGGAGGTCCGCCAACCAGCCGACGATGATGACGAGGAACCCGCACAGAAGGAACGACAGTTCGGTGATCGTGGGCTTCTCGCGGCGCATTCTCCGCCGCCGAAGGTGGTTGCCTGCAAGAAGTTTCCGGTTTTTGCACTCCAGTCAGTCCCGTTTCCAAAAGCATTTATGGGATTCGGGACTAACCCGGCCTTCCGCTCCCGTAGTCTAGTCCGGTCAAGGATCGGGGCCTTTCGAGCCTCAGACGCGGGTTCGAATCCCGCCGGGAGCATGCTATTTTGTAACACGCCGAATCATTCGACGCGTGGGCGAAATGCTCTCGACACCCAGCTAGCCGTCTTCGGTTGCCGACCTACTCGCCTGGTGTGCCGAGTACGTGCGGTTCTGACAAAGCCCAGCTTTCGCTCCGCACTCCAGCCGCCCCGGGCTCGGCTACATGGCGCAACAACTGAGCTTGTCCACATCCTCGAAAAACGAGAGGGCGGCGAGCTTAATCGCTTGAACACGGCGTGAGGCACCGCTCGGTAGTCCATCTTCAGCCCGCGATCGACGAGAGCGTTCTCCGCCGCGATGTATCCTTCTTTTGCCGCAACGGTCTCGAGCATCGGTTTCCCGATCACGTCGCCCGCCGCAAAGATGTCTGGCGCGGTCGAACGCATCTCGGAGTCGACCTTCACGCCCTGATCCTCTTTCACCTCGACGCGCGCCGCCTGGAGGTTGAGCCCCGCGGTGTTGGGGGTGCGACCCGTGGCTAGGAGAAGCTCGTCCGCTTCGATGGTTCGTTTCCGGTCGCCAAAGCGAGCGACCATGATCTTCCGCCCGTTTCGCTGTTCGGCGGAGAGGAGTTCCGCGCCGGCATGGATCTCGACTCCATCCTCCTTCAGGTGCTGCTCCAAGTACTGAGAGATCTCCGGTTCCTCCTCCGGCACGATTCGAGCGCTGCGTTGCAACACGGTCACCTGCGTCCCGAAGTTCTGGTACATCTGGGCGAACTCCAAGCCAAGGGCTCGGCCGCCGAGGACGATCATCGACTCGGGTCGCTCTTTCAGGGACAAGGCCTCCACGTTCGTGAGGTAGTCGACTTTATCGATTCCCGGAACCGAAGGGACCGTGGGCGAGGATCCCGTCCCGATTACGAATTTGTCGCCTTCATACCGATCCTTCCCGACCTTGACTTCATGGGGAGAAACGAAGCCAGCATGGCCCCGCACGTATTCCACGTCCTTCAGGGATCCGAGGACATCCGCGTACTTCGCCTTGCGGAGGTCGGCAACCAAACGGTCTTTCGAACGGACCACGGCACTGAATTCCGCGGACCATCCATCGTCGAGGCGGAGGCCCGGGAAAAGATGGTTCGCGACCCGGAAGAACTGGTCCCCCACGGCAAGGAGGCGTTTGCTGGGAACGCAGCCGACGTTCACGCAGGTGCCCCCGATCGTGCCGCCGTCGATCATCAACGCCTTCGCTCCGTTTCGATCCGCGCGA
>VBLZ01000055.1 GCA_005878515.1 Methanobacteriota archaeon
CCGGGCGAGCAGGTCAAATCCGTACGGCTCGAAGACTCGCATCGCTTTGCGGTACGACTCCGCGCTCCCGTTCCATGCGATTCGCGTGGACTCGCGATCGGAATCGTCTGTGGACCTCTCGGGCAGCACAGGAATCCTCCGGGGCATCGCGCGTTCGCTATAAGCGTCTCGCCTCGCGCGGTTAGAGCCACTTCCGGCGGCGGAAGAACATCACCATGACGACGACGACGATCCCCATCAAGACGAGCGACACGATGAATCCGCTGAAGTCCTCCTTCCCCGGGAACGCGACGTTCATTCCATATGCGCTTGCGATGAGTCCCAGCGGCAGGATGATCGTCGCGATCACGGTGAGCGTCTTCATGACCTCGTTCAGGCTGTTGCTGACGACGGTGAGGTAGACCTCCATGAGGCCGGCGCTGACCTCGCGGAGCGTGTCGAGTCGGTCGAGCGTCTGGATCATGTGATCGTAGACGTCGCGAAAGTACTCCCGCGTCTCCTTGCGAAAGCCGGTGAGTTCGCCGCGAGCGAGTTCCGCGAACGCGTCCCGCTGGGGCCGAAGGTCGTTCCGGAGGATGAGCAGGTCCCGCCTGAATTGGTGGATTGTGTTCGCGGTCTCGCGGACGGGCTCCGCGAGGGCCTTCTCCTCCAGCTCGTCGACGATGTTCTGCAGTCGGTCGAGATGGGGGAAGTACGAGTCGACGAGGTCGTCGAGGATCGTGTAGGCGAGGAAGTCTGTCCCGGACTTCAGGAGTCGGGGGTCCTTCTTTCGCAAGCGGATTCGACTCTCCTCAAGCTGCGGGAAGACTTTGTCGTGAATCGTGACAATGAACTTCTTCGCGATGAACAGTGAGAGCTGATCGGTGTCGAGCTCTTCGGCCCACACGATCGTTCGCGCGACGACGAACACAACGTCGTCGTAGACGTCCACCCGCGGCGGTAGGTCCTGGTTCTGGGCGTCTTCCAAGGCGAGCGGATGCAGACCGAACAGCGTCTCGAGCTCCTCGACCGTTCGGCCATCCGGGTCTACGACGTTGACCCACGTCACCTTGTGGGTCTCGGCGAGTTCGCGGCAACGGCCGATCGTGACGTCGGTTTCCTCGAGAAACTCGGTCGGCGTGTAGGCGATGACCTCGACGCGGACCATCGCGAAGCGAACCTCCCGGAGCGCATTAAACCCTTGTGCGCGTAGCCGATGCGGAAACTCCAAATGCCCTCCGTTCCTTGCGGACGCCGGTGGACGGATGAAGGTCGTGCACCGCAAAGACGCCAAGGCGTTGAAGGGCGACAAGAGCCTCTCGTATCAGATCATCACCCCGGACAACGTCGGATCGCGGAAGTTCCTGATTACGGTCGTGGACATCCGTCCGGGGGGAAGCACGCCCGTCCACGAACATCGGACGGTCGAGTCGATGTATTATGTCCTTGAGGGCCGGGGCGAGGTGACCTCGGGCCGCGAGCGGAAAGTGCTCGGCCCCGACACGGCGATTTATTTCCCTGCGGGGTCGACGCACGGAATCCGAAACGTCGGTCGTGGCCGGCTCCGGTACCTCTCTTGTCACGCGCCGCCGTACGAGATCGAGGACCTATATCGCAGCTGGCAGGCGCCGGAAGCCCTCGTGACGACCGGCGGATGATTAACCCAGAACGAGCGCAGAAGTTCGCGAATATCGCGGCATAGGCGACTCGCCTAGGGACAAGTCTTATAGGCCTCTCGCGGGTGCGATTGCCATGCGGATCGTCTTCGTCGTGTTCGGAGTCCTCGTCCTGCTCGCAGGCACGGTCTTCGCTCTCCAAGGCGCGGGGTACATCCCGGGATCGTTCATGTCGAACAACCCGCCATGGATCTGGATCGGCTCGATTACGGCGATGGTGGGCCTCGCAATTCTTGCGTTCGGGATTCGATTCAGTCGAGCCGTAAAGCATGCGTGATCGGTTCACTGCGACACGAGCAAGGTGATTGAGTCGTAGCCCTCAGCGCCACCGGGGAACGGCGGTTCGGGAACGGAATCCTGGATCAGGCCGGTCCCATCATAGGCGCGCGCGACGATCCGGTGGGAGCCCCCGGACAGGGGTCCAGGCGGCGTGTACTTCCATAGGCTCCACGTGAGACCCGACAGTGGCGCCTTCAGCGGGGTCGCGGCGTTCCAAGTCGAGCCGCCGTCCGTGCTGACCTCAACGAGCGAGATACCGCGATCCCCGGCGAACGCGACGATGCCGATCTCCGTCGATCCACCCACGACCGAATTGTCCGCTGGCCAAGCGATAATCGCTACGGTGTGGACTCGACCATTCAGGTCCTCCGAGTTCGTCCAGCCTTTCTGTTGCCAGTATCCGCTGAATAGGCCCTGAACGGCCTCGATCTTCGTGAGCCATTTCGCGTGGAACATTCCGTACAACCCGGGGACGATGATGCGCGCAGGATACCCATGGGCGGTCGCGAGGGGACCGCCGTTCATGTAGATCGCGACGAGCGTGTTGGGGTCCATCGCCTTCGCGATCGGGATCCCTGCCGTGTAGCCGTCGGCGCAGGTGAACACGATCCAATTTCCGGGCGACAGGTCGACGCCCGCGGATTGCAGGATGGTCGCGAGTCGGACGCCGGTCCACTCCGCGGTGCTAATCAGATTCCCTCCGACCTCGTTACTCACGCACTCCAGAGTCACGAACTCGTCCACGCTCGCGAGCGCCTGAAGGTCTGGGTACGAGTACGTCGTCGGGTTCGAGACAAGACCTCCGATCGACAGGACCCATCCGGCCGCGTCCACGGTCGGGTCGATGACATTCTTCGTGACCACGTAGAACTCGGACGTCGGAGTCCGTTCTTTCGACAGCATCTCGTCGATCGACCCGAAGACGAGCCGCCCTTTCTTCGCGATGAGACTGCCGAGCCCGTAGATCGTCAGGCCGGCAAGCGCGATTGCTCCGATCGTCCCGGCGATGAACTGCCGCCGGCTCAGGCTGAATCCCTCCGGGTACTCCGCGGCCACGTCGACGAGGACGTGGTCCAGGATCGCGGCGTAGAGCCAGTACCCGATGAGTTGACTGAACACCGTGAATCCAACACCTACCGCCGTGTTCGAACCAAGGAAGCCCGCATCCAAGAGCGGGAGGATCACGAGCAGGACGATTCCCGCGGAGCTGAGCGTGTAGAATGCCATGACGAGCCAGCGGTTTTTCAGCCACCGTTGCACGCGTCGGAAGAGCGTGGCGTAGATCCCGGGAAGGATGAGGAAGACGGCAAGGGCGGTGAGCAGCGCGAGGAGCTTCGCGCCTTCCCCGAGGGTTCGGATGAAAAACGATTCGATTCCTCCGGGGATTCGTCCGACGACGAAATCCACGGCGATCTCCGGGAGGAACACGCCGAGGCCGAATGCGCGCATGAGGAACATGGCGAGGAGGCCTGCGCCGCCCGCGAGCATCCCGGCGCCGAACCGGTACCATGGAAGCCGTCGGATGAATGCCCAGAGACGCTTCCATCCCTCGGCCACACGCGGGCTACGACGGGGCGCTCGCTTGAACCTATGCCCCAAGCCGCAATCCGCGACCAATCCTTTATTTAGCCCGAGGCGCGTCGGCGAATTGCATGGCTGCGCCGCTGAGTACGCAAGCCCGAGTCGGACGGCGGATCGTCCTCACGGTTTTGTGGACGATGCTCCTGATCGTCGGCGTGACGATCGGGCTCCTCGTGCTCGTCCCCGGAATTCAAGACTCGATCCAACGGGCCTCCGGCGCCGTGGCGGGCGGGG
The DNA here is from genome assembly GCA_005878515.1 of Methanobacteriota archaeon. Taxonomy (GTDB): domain Archaea; phylum Thermoplasmatota; class Thermoplasmata; order RBG-16-68-12; family RBG-16-68-12; genus RBG-16-68-12. The sequence continues at coordinate 3,750 of VBLZ01000055.1, forward strand.
CGTTCGCCCTGTCGATCGCGGTGGCCCTCATCCTGCTCGGTCTCTGGGGGATCTCCGCGAACAACCGGAACCTCAAGCACGCGGTCGACTTGATCGCGCAGGTGGACCGGGCCCGCAAGGAGACGATTCAACTCGAGAGCACGCGGTACATGCAGAAGTGAGCCTCTTCGTCTCGCCCTGACCCCGAAGGTCCCGATTGACAGGCTCGGCCCGCTTAATTCGGGCCGCCAACCGTGGGGAATATCCCTTCCGATGCGATGTCGGCGGGGAAGGGACCCGCATGAGCGCCGAACGTCAGAAGATCCGGGCCGCGGAATGGCTGTACCGATGGAACCTGAGCATGAGCATCCTCGGGATCGTATTCACGATTCTCACATTCGTCGGGGTGTTCACCCTGGTCTTGCATCAGTACTTCGCGGAATTCGGCCTCGATGAGGCCGAGGTCTTGCTCGTCCTCCTCGCCGTCGTCCTGGTGATCATCTTCGGATTCGGGTTTTACTTGGACAAGTTCCTCCGATTCTGGTCCGCTCAGACGACGGTCGCCACCGTCCGGAATCAGTTCCTGACGTCGGCTCTCTATCAAAAGGAGTTGCTGATCATGAAGTACAGTCAGATTCCGCAGATGGAGGGCCTCCTCCACCTGATCGAGGAGCTCCCCGACAGTCCGGGGAAGACACGACTGGTCGATCACTTTCGCGAGTCGCTCCGAAAACTTCACCAAACCGTCGAAACGAAAGAGTGGGAAGTCACGCCCGAGGAGCGGACCTACTGAGCTCGGGACGTTCGCCCGGTTCTACGCGGCCGCGGTCTCGCCCATGATCTTGCCGTCCTGGATCTCGAGGATGCGATGCGCGATGTGGGATACCCGGGCGTCGTGCGTCACGACCACGATCGTCTTCTTGAATTCCTGGTTGAGGCGACGGAACAGGTCGAGGACCTCTTGACCGGTCTTGGTGTCTAGCTCCCCGGTCGGCTCGTCCGCCAGGAGCAGCGGCGGATCGTTCGCGAGGGCGACCCCGATGGCGACTCGTTGCTGCTCTCCGCCGCTGAGCTCGTCGGGACGATGGCTGGCGCGTTGTGTCATGCCGACGAGTTCGAGCAGCTCCTTGCGCCGTTTCGCGCGAATCGACGGACCTTTCCCGGCGAGTCGCAGCGGCAGCTCGATGTTCTCCTCCGCGGTGAGGGTGGGGACGAGGTTGAAGAACTGAAAGATGAAACCGACCCGGGAGAGGCGATACTTCACGAGGTCTCCATCTCCGAGATCGACGAGGTTGGAACCGTCCACTTCGATCCGGCCTGCGGTGGGGCGATCGATCCCGCCGAGGAGATTCAGCAGGGTCGTCTTCCCGCATCCCGAGGGCCCTTGGACCGCGACGAGCTCGCCGTCGGCCACGCTCATGTCAAGGCCTCGGAGGGCGATCACCTCGGACCGTCCCGCGCGGTACACCTTCATCAGATCTTTCGTCACGATGTTTGGCATGTCATCCTCCACGGAGTTTCAGGACCTTGGCGAGGTTGATGTGGGCTGTGCGCACCGAGACGAGCAACGCCGCCAGGAGCATCGCGGCGGGCGCGCCGAGCACGAGGAGGAGCGCGGTCCACGGGAACACGAAGAAATACGGGACCGGCGACGTCGGGACCCCGGCAGGTCCCGTCGCGAGCCAGTTGGTCGCGAAGAACGCGGTGCCCAGCCCCACCCCCACTCCGATCGTGAGTCCGACGAGAATGATGACGAACGCCTCTCCGACGAGGAGCTCCGCGGTCTGCCATCCGCTTGAACCGCGCGCGATGATCCCCGCGAATTCGACGTCCCGCTCGAGGCTCGCGGCGTACAGGATCAGGCCCACGCCGGCCGTGAGAATGAGAACGATGAAGGCGATCTCCATCCCGATGAATCCGGAGAGTGCACGGACGAACGGGCTTGCGTTGGCCAGTTCGATGGTCTCGGCGGTTACGTCCACGGAACTGACGCCATCCTCCGCGGCGACCGAGGACTTGACGGTTCTCCAGTCGGCCCCCGGTGCGAGATCGAGCAGATAGCGGCCGACGCTTCCAAAATTCTGCACGGAAGGATCCAAGAAGCGCTGCATGGTCGCGACGCTCGCGTAGATTACGGATTGATACGGGCCGAAGCCGATGTAGGGCGCGGAGGTGGAGACGCCGGGGAGGAGCGAGACCACCCCACCGATCGTCACGTTCTCCTGGATTGTCCCACGGTAGGTACCATTCGTCGGCCAGGTCAGGGTTGCGAATAGCGGAATCCGGTCCCCGATCTCGAGGGCGGCTTGGTCGAAGAAGTAGCGGGTGACAAGGACCTGTCCGGTCTGCGCGAGGACGTCGTGACCGTGCGCCGCATTGCCGTCGGCGAAGTACCATCCTTCCGGCTGCGCCACCGCGAAGTAAGAATCCGGGTCAAGGGCATATGCGACCGCGCCGTACGATACCTGGATCGCAATCGACCGGATCGTCGTCACGCCGGCGACGCCGGGGACACCGGTCAGGTTCGTGCTGATATCCTTCTCCCCGCCGAGGGGCGTCACGGCCATGTCCGCGCCAATCGACGCGCGGATCTCGCGCTCCAGATGCGCCTCGTTCGTCGCGATAATCGAGAGAGTGAAGACGCCGAACGCGAGGCCGAGGGCGATGATGATCGCGACGTTCGCCGAGCGCCGCGGATTTCGCATCAGGTTGCGGCGAATGACATAGTACAACTCCTTCGTGAACGGCTTCGCCGCGTGCGAGAACCAGTCGTAGATCTTCCCGCTCGATCTCGTCAGGAGCCGCGTGAGCCCGACGATGAGGAGCAGCGGGACGAACGGCAGGAGGAGGAACGGGACGAACCCCAGGAGGAACGTCCAGATGTCGGACGGCGTCGTGCCGCGCCACCACACGAGAAGGTAATCGAGGACGCCAATCGTGACGAGCACGATGTCCGTCCGAGGGTTGTATTGGATCTTCGTCTCCCCGGGTGCGTAATAACGGAGCGTCTCGATGATCGGGAGGCTCGCGGTCCGCTTTGCGGATCGGTACGCGACCGCACCCATCAGAGTGACGGCGAGGACGGCGACCGCGACGACGGTGTTCGCGGTGAGGTTGAACGCATCATATGGCGTCGACGTCGCGGATGGAGCGACGACATCGAGGAGGAAGCGACTCAGCCCAACCCCTAAAGCGAGGCCGATCGCCGCCGCGAGGACACCTCCAATGATCGCCTCCAGTATCAGGAGGCCGATGAGCTGTCGACGGCGCGCTCCCCGGGTCTTCAAGACCGCAAGTTCCCGCCGCCGTTCCGCGTGGCTCAAATCCACTCCCACGGCGCCGAGATACACGCCGAGGAGGACGACGGGCATCGAGAGGAGGAGGTACTCGATCCGTTCGCCCGTGATCGTAGAGGTGAATTGATCGAGGCGCTGCCCGACGTTGTTGCTCACATACCCGTTGGGACCGATGAGCTGCTGGAGGCGTCGTTCAATTCGCAACAAGTTCCGCTGAGTCGCTTCAAGATCGTACGGATTCACATAGTGGGCGCGGTCAATCCAGACCTCGCCGCTGATTTGGTACCCGTTCGAGTCCGATTGGTTCAGCTGCGTGAGGAGCCAGTTCACGTCTCGAAGCTGGATGATGGCGTACGAGGGATATGGAACGCAGAACGTGGCGTTCGTCATGTAGAAACAGTCTTGGCCACCGAACCCGGTCGGCGGCAGGACGACGAGCGCGGCAACCGTCAGGTTCGCTTGGATCTGGCTACTCTCGTTGATTTGGTTAACCGCGCGGACCCGGTCACCAAGGCCGACGTGAATCGCGTCCGCGTAGCCCTTCGTGAGGGCTACGGACTCGGGAGGCAGGTCGAGGGATGGATTCGTCGTCGCACCTTTCAAGAAGAAGGGTGCGTGTGCCGGGTCGATTGCGGACATCTCAATCCCGAAGGAGACACCGGGGAAACCGGTCTCGTTTACGATCGAGTTGACCGGCAGGTTCCGGTACAAGGCGGCATCCACGACCCCGGCCAAATCCAGGATTGACGTCTCGGCGGACGTAAAGTTGAAATTCGGGTCCATCGAGTACATATAGAGGCTGAAGTCGCCCGGGATCCCCGCGAGGGTCGCGTCGAGCGTGGCTCTCGCCGAGGAGTCGATCGCGATGAATGTGCCCGCGACGAACGTGACGGCGAGGAGGACGCCGAGGATCGCTGAGACGGTTCGCCGGCGATTCCGGAGCACATCTGACACGGCGTAGGGCAAGAGGCCCAACGATTCCCTCCAGTCGAGCCCTAGAACCGGGTGAGCATATAAGGTGCTTGGGAATCGGTTCGGTCTCTTCCGTCTGCTCGGGGCGCCGATTCTATCGTGGAACTCCCGCCAGACGATTCTCGGGCCGTTAGAACACCCTTAACGGAATATTCCTGTTGAGATTAAACCTCGAACAGAATATTACTACCAAATCAGCAGTAGGTTTCTCGAGTGGCGCAATCCGAGTCCCTGAAGGCCCACTGCGTGGACGATGACTCGTGGCGGAGAGAGCTCTGCCCCGAGTGCGGAGCGAGACTCCTCGGCTTCCCGGCGTGGAAGTTGCACGGTTCCCGTCACGGATGGGGATCCGATTGGTTCTCGGCCCGCGTGCGAGCCGGGCGGCCGGGCGAGATCATCCGGGTCAATCCAGACGTTTTGGGGAGAGAGTCGATTTCCTTGGTCGTCGATACGGTCGAGGACGCGACTTGGAAGTCGGGTATTCCCGCCTGATCTGAGCAGATTGTCGAGCGACAGACGAGTTGGGGAGCCGATGCGTCCGGCATGCATCCGCCTTTGACCCCGATGGCCGCGGCCCGGCTGTTGGACTGAAACTGGCATTCCGGCGCCCACGGTATACTATCCTTCCCTGGCGCATTCAAATACTATACTAAGTATAGGCACCCCGGGATGCCGTCTGCGTCCCGGAGGAAAACGAATGGTATACGTACGCGACGACGGCGTGTTCGACGCCTCAATCGAGAAGATTTGGAAGTATATCCAGGATCCCGAGAGCCACCAGCACGAGTCGATCCTGAGCCAGAAGGTCCTGGAGCAGAAAGGCAACACGATGAAGATCCGGGCCGAGATCGCCGGCCCGAAGGGCAAGGCCGAAGAGATCTGGCAGATGCGGATGGACCCGCCATTCGGGTTCGAGCTCCAGGTCTTGGAGGGGCCGACGAAGGGCACGAAGCAGAGCCATACCTACGTGCCGATGGGCAACAAGACGAAGGTCATCGTCGCCGGGGACTTCCATCTCCAAGGCGCGAGCGACGAGGACACCCGGAAGGGCGCCCTCGCGTACTTCGAGCAGGTTTTCAACGAGGATAGCGCGGCCCTGAAGGACTTCTAGGACGAACCGCGCCCCTGCGCACCGCCCATGGCCGGCTCGAGCATGGCCACCATGTCTCCGTGGTCCCCTCCGCCGCGAAGTCCATGGGCGACTTTCCGGTTTCGGGATGGAAAATGGGTGCAAGAAGCGGTTAGTCGAGATGACGATCCGCCTCCTGGCGCAGAACGCTCTTCGTCACTTCAGCGCGAATTCCGCCTGGTGGGTTTCTTCTTGTGAGTCGCGATCGAGCTTTCACAGGTCCAAGTCACGATCGACGACCTCTTCGCGTGTTTCTCTCATCGGCGCGGAGAGGGACAGGGTCTCGAATGAACCTGACCGACGAGGTCTCGGGTGGCGTCCGGGGTCTATAGAGGCGCGGCGTGGACGACTCACTTGGGGTTTCGCTTCGCCCGGTCGGCCGCTCGTTCCCGCGGGAGCCAATCTCCCGTGACCATGTAGACGACGCGCATGCCGATGTTCACCGCATGATCCGCGATCCGTTCGAGGTACCGGTTCACCAGGATGTACCTCGCGCCCGTTTCGATCTTCAAGCTTCCCTCCGTCATACGACGAACAAGCTCGTTGAAGTTTTCGTCGTGCATCCGGTCCACGGCGTCGTCGACGTGCATGATGTCGCGGACCGATTCCGCGTCGTGCTTCACGAAGGCGTCGATCGCGGTGTCGACCATCTGGATCGTCCGGTCCGCCATCTCGCGGATCCGCGTGAGCTCCGGTTCCGTCCCGCGCGTGGAAGGACTGAATTGGAGTGTGAGCTCCCCGAGATCCTTTGCATATCGTCCGATCCGGTCCAGGTCCGTCGTGATCTTCAGAGACGTCGTGATGGTCCGGAGGTCCCGTGCGACCGGGGCGTGGAGGGCGATGAGGTCGACGCAGGTGTGCTCGATCTCGAGCTGGAGCCCGTAGACCTCCTGGTCGATCGTGAAGACTTCTCGCGCGACTTCGCCGTCCAAACGGGTCAGCGAGTCGATGGCCTTGCGGATCGCGAGTTCGCTGAGCTCCGCGAGCGTGACCATGTTCTCGTTCAGCTTCTGGAGCCCCTTTTGCAGCGCTTTTCGTTCTGCGGCCTGCGGCACTATCCGAACCTCCCGGTGATGTAACTTTCCGTCAACGTCTCTTTGGGTCGCTCGAAGAGCTCGCGCGTCGCGCCGACCTCGATGACATGACCCAAGTACATGAAGGCGGTCGTCTCCGCGACACGGGCGGCCTGCTGCATGTTGTGCGTCACGATGACCACGGTATAGTCCTTTTTCAGGTCAAAGATAAGGTCCTCGATCTTCGCGGTTGCGATCGGATCGAGGGCGGAGCACGGCTCGTCCATGAGGACGACCTCCGGCTTGACCGCGAGGGCGCGCGCAATGCAGAGGCGTTGCTGTTGGCCGCCCGAGAGACTCGCGCCGCTCTTGTCGAGCGAGTCCTTGACCTCGTCCCAGAGGGCGGCCTGCTTCAGGCTGGCCAGCACGGCGGCGTCCAGCTTGTCCCGGTCTCTTTCCCCGTTCAGTCGCAGCCCGGCCGCCACGTTGTCGTAGATGGACATCGTCGGAAAGGGGTTCGGTTTCTGGAACACCATTCCGATCCGCCGGCGCACGCTCACCGCGGGGAGTTCGTAAATGTCGTCTTGGTCCAGGTGGACCTTTCCTTCGACTCTCGCTTTGGGAATCGTCTCGTGCATTCGATTCAGGCAACGGATCAGGGTGGACTTGCCACAGCCGGACGGCCCGATGATTCCGCTGACCGCGTGTTCCTCCAGTTCCAGGTTGATGTCTTCGATGGCGAGTTTCGTTCCGTACCACGCGGACAACTTCTCGACGCGGATCTTGGCGGCCAGGATCGTCACCTTTTGACCGAACGAAGTCGAATGACCGCACGGGAAGCGATGCTGATTCCGAGCATCATGACGACCAGAATGAGCGAAGCACCCCACGCGGCTCGGTTGTCGGCGAGGGACGGCGAAATGGCGAACCGGAAGACGCGGAGCGGCAGGGCGTCGATGGGCTGGTCCAAACCCGTAAAGAAGTCGGGCGAGGCGAACGCGGTCATGATAAGCGGTGCGGTCTCGCCGCCGACCCGCGCGATTCCCAGGAGACCTCCCGTGACCAACGCGCTGGCGCAGGACGGTAGCACGACCCGGAGGATGACCTTGTAACGAGGGATTCCCAGGGCCAGGGCCGCTTCACGGGTGGACGTTGTCACGAGTCGCAAGGCCTCCTCGGACGTCCGGGCGACGAACGGGATCATGATGGTCGACAAGGCGATGACGGCCGTGATCGTGCTGAAGACGAGACGCCTCGATACAATGCCCGCGACTCCAAGTTCCAATACGAAAGAATACGCGAAGATTCCGACAACGATCGACGGAATCTGGGTCATGACGTCGACGAAGAATCGGACCGCCCCGCCGATTCGGTTTCGCCCGAACTCGGCGAGGTAGATTCCCGTGAGCATGCCGACCGGGAGGGCGACCAAGCCGGTGAGTCCGATCAGGACCAGCGTTCCTTGGATCGAATTCGCGATGCCTCCGCTGCCGGCGGGGAGCGTCAGGAAACTCGGCGTGATGGCCGCCGCTCCTCGGACCGAGGCCTCGAAGAGGATGCTCCCTAAGGGAAGGATGGCGATTCCCACGCACGCCAACGCCGCGGCACTCATGGCGACGTCGAACCACCGTCGCCGGGTGTCTCGATCGAATCGAAACGTCACTCGGCGCCCTCCCCGACATGCAAGACACGTTCGACCATTAAGCGCGCGAACGCGTTGATCAGAAGGGACACGAGCATGAGGACGAGTCCCAACTCGATTAGCGCGCTTAGCTCCAACGAGCCGGCTTCGAGCCAGTTATTCGCAATCAAGCTGGAGATCGTTTGTCCGGGATCGAACAACGAGGTGAAGATCGCGTTCCGGTTCCCGATCGTCATCGTGACGGCCATCGTCTCGCCGACCGCCCGCCCCAATC
>VBLZ01000021.1 GCA_005878515.1 Methanobacteriota archaeon
GTCATCGTCGAGCCTGCGGCAGGAAACGGATCGGCTTCTCCGGAGGTGCTCGAACCCCGCTCCGCCGAAGAAATCCTCGCGATCGTCGAGCGAGGCCTGCGCGAGAAGCGCAAGATCACGTTCAAACCGGCGAGCCTCGAAGACGCGTTCATCAAAATCGTGGGGGGATCGATTGAAGTCGAGAATACGTGAGGCCCTGTACATTGGACTCTTCGACGCCCTCCCGCTCCTCCGGGACCCGATGCTCCTCGTCGTGATCAGCCTCTTCTCGTTCTTGCCCGTGATTTTCATCTTCGTGTTCGCGGACCAAAAGTCGGCCATGCAATCCCTCGTTGGGGCCATCGTGTTGACGTTCTCATTCACCGGCCTGTTTGCCTCGCAGAGCGTGTACTTCAACAAGCAGTGGTTTCGCTTTCAGGACATGCTCGTCGCATCGAAAGTGTCCCCCGCCTCGTATGCGGTCGGACTTTCCGTCAGTGGCCTCGTCGTCGCGCTGCCCGGCGTCGTCGTGGCCCTCGTCCTCCTTCTCCTGTCCGGGCCGATGCCCGCGGCGGGAGTCTTTCTCCTTTTGGCGACTTCTCTGCTTCTTTGGATCGGATTGGTTTTTGTGGGATTCGCTATCGGGGCGACGACGAAGAACGCGCGGCGCGCGAACTCGATCCCGCAAGTCCTGAGCATCGCGTTAGGATTCCTGCCGCCCGTGTACTATCCGCTCGACCGTTTGCCCGCGATCGCCCAACCGATCGCGATGCTCATCCCGACGACCCACGCCGCCCAGCTCGCGAAGTACTACCTCCATCTCATCTCGATTCCGTCCTCGGAAGTCGCCATCGGATGGGCGTACCTCCTTGGATTCGCGGCACTCATGGGTTTCATCGCGTCCCGCCGAGCGCACTGGGTCGACCCGTAGCAGCGCAGGATCGCAGCGGTCACGACCTGTCGGGGCTCCGCTGAACGCGTGCGCCAGGGTGATCCGAAGCCCGAAATGCGGGTCTATGTCTCTTCCCATTCGGCAGTCGTCGGCACCTCGTACTGCGCACGAACCGGGCGTGGCCAACGGGCGCCCGCCTCGATGAGGGCAGAGCCGAGGACGCCGGCCACGAATCCGTAGCCGAAGCTCACCGACACGGCGGCACTCGATGCCTGCGGGTTCAGATAGGGCGGCGCCACCACGAGGAGGACCGCATACAGGAGCAAGACGACAATCCCCGATGTCCCGATGCGACGTGTCTTGCGGCCCACGACCGCGATCCCGATGGCGAGAAACGCCGAGACCACGAGCCAGAGGAAGGCGATCCATCCCCAAGGGCCGCTGAGGAGCGCGTTCACGAGCTCTGTGCTGCCCATCCCACCGTACGTCCCCGCCGGGAGGTCCGGTCGCGTCCCGGACACCGCGAACCACGGGAGGACGAACAGGCTGCCAAGCAGCACCGCCGCGCCCGCAACGAGCAACGCGCGACCACCGGCCGAGATTGCTCTCATTCCGGCCATGGCCCGTACGAGGGGGATTGCATCTAATACCTTCCGATACAAATGTCCGCGTGGTCGGATCCACACCGCATTCGTGAACATCAATGCGCTTTGGAGGCCTCGCCCTCGACACCGTTCGGTACCAGGCGCCCGAACTTGCGCGAAGCGTGAAATAGGAATCGAACGCTCCCTGCGAGCGGGAGGCGAACACCGTCCGGATTTATCTGGTAGGGGCCGCGTTACTCGTCGCTCTCCTCGTTCTTACGCCAACATCTTTCAACACCGCGGCAGCCTCGGTCGGGTCGACACCCGCGTTCGATTCGGAGCAGCCGTTCCCTGGAGGCGGCGCGTACTGGGAACCCGCGATCGCGGCGGACCCGAGTTCGTCCTACGTCTACCAGGCGGTCACGTACATCAACGCGTCGAAGACGTGCTCCGGCTGCCCGGGCACGGCGATCTTTCTCCGAGCATCGAGCGACGGCGGCGCGACGTGGGGCGCGGCCCAACCGGTGTCGCTCGCGCGCGGCCGCGGCTGGCAGTTCGATCCGCAAATCCAGGTCGCGGCGGACGGCACCGTGTACGTCGTGTTCCTTCAGACGTTCGATCCCGGGAGCGTCCTGTTCAGATCGACCGATCATGGAGCCACGTGGTCCGGTCCGTTCACGATGAACGGTGCGTTGTCGTACAACGATAAGCCGATTCTCCTGATCTCTCCGAGTGGCCAGGATGTCTACGTCGCTTTCAACGTGAAGCTCGCTTCGTACGTTGCGGTGTCGCACGATGCGGGGCGGACGTTCGCTCAGGTGCAGACGAGCAACGAGAGCCTCTGGTGGTACTCCTACGGCGGGACGTACGCCCCGGACGGCAACGTGTACTTCGCCCAGGCCGGTGAGGCCGGCGCGAAGACGAACGGCAAACGGACGAACCAGGGCCACACGGACGGAATCCAGAAGATCTTCGTCTTGAAGATGAACCACGAAGGAACCGCGTGGGAGAACGTCTACATCGACACGAGCATGGTCTCGACTCCCTGTGCCGTCCCCGGGTGCTACGGCGATTACTTCGCGGCCCAAGCCGCGATTGCTGCGGATGCCGACGGCAAACTCATCCTGGCGTACACGCGGAATGACGTCAACGGGACCGCACACAAGATGTACCTGAGGACCTCCTCGGATGGAGTGGCGTGGAGCAGCGCGGCGCTCTTCAACGACCAGGGAGACAGCAACTTCCCCGCGATCGTCGCGGGACCCACGGCCGGAGACTTCCGTCTTGCATGGCAGGACAACCGGCATGCGGTGTGCTGGGACTGCGGCGGCCTCGGCAGCTGGAACACCTGGTACGCGCGGACGACCAACGGAGGCGGCACATGGACCGCGAGCGTCCGGTTGTCGAGTCTCGGGAGCGGGGCGCCGTACAAGACGCCGCAAGGGTACGCGTTCCCGGACGGCGACTACTTCGGCCTGGCCGTCGACTCGAGCGGGACCAACCACCTGATCTGGGGCGAGGCGGACGGATCGTCGCTGTATTGTTGCGGCGGCGCGTGGTACACCCGAGGCGCGTGAGGCGCCGATTCGACAGATCCCTCAGGTTCGCCCGGTCTCAACCTCGGCCAGCCACTTGCGGACTTCCTCGACCGCCCCCGGGTCCTCGAGGGTCGTCGTGTCGCCGATTTCCTGACCGGAGACAAGGGACCGAATCACCCGGCGCATGATCTTTCCGCTCCGTGTTTTCGGCAGTTTTTCGGTGACGTAGATCTCGTCGGGCACGGCAATCGCGCCAATCTCCTTGCGCACGTGGTCGCGCAGCTCCTGCGCGAGCGATTCGGAACGGGCCGCTCCTCCCTTCAGGACGACATATGCCACGAGGGATTGGCCTTTGAGCGCGTGCGGCTTGCCGACGACGGCGGCCTCCGCGACCTTCGGGTGACTCACCAAGGCAGACTCGACTTCCATCGTGCCGATGCGATGACCCGCGACATTCAGCACGTCGTCGATCCGGCCCATGAGCCAGAAGCAGCCGTCCTCGTCGATGCGTGCGCCGTCGCCCGTGAAATACTTGCCGGGAACCTGGGACCAGTACACCTG
>VBLZ01000152.1 GCA_005878515.1 Methanobacteriota archaeon
GTTCGCGGCCGTCAACACGGAATACCCGACCAATCCGAACAGCTCCGCCAGGTTCTCGCGCACCCCTTCGTCGTCGTCGACGACGAGGATGCACGATCCGACGGCTCGGGTCTCCGATGGCAGGGTAATCATCGTCCTTAGCGTGTCGATTGGGCTGGACGATTATTTATACCGCCCAGTTGAGGCGACTTGACAAGCCGTGCGGTCGGGCGTGTCGGCCCGGAGTCACGATTTCAAGATCAGGAGAGAAGGCGGCTTCCGCTCGGCGAGCGCGCGGACGACCTGCCACGCCCGCTGGCCCGCTTCCGTCACCCCGTACCGGCCGGCGTCGCTTTTCGCGAGGAGTCCATCCGACTGGAGTTTCTGGAGGTGGAAGGAGAGCTTGGACGACGAGTCCACGAAATTCTTCCTCAGGATCGACACCGGCGATGTGCGCTTCGATCGCGGTGTTGAGCTGATAGAGCTGGTTCGGTGCGAAGGCGATCGGTGGACGGCCCCTCTTCTTCGACTCGGAAGACGCGGGTCGCGCCGGACGGCGGATCCGCGCGAGGCCCTACGACCGCCAACAAGGCACGTCGGGCAACCGCGTCCGAGAGTACTCGGACGACCGCACCGTCGGCGGCCGAAGCCCCCAGCAAGGTCCGCGCGTGCTGTTCCTCCTGCACCGTCCGTAGGGTCCGTCGGAGCGCGTCGACTTCGTACGGCTTTTCGACAAAGTCGGTGGCGCCGGCCTTCATCGCCTCGACCGCGGCGTCGATCGTGCCTTGACCGGTAATCACGACGACGGCCGTCCCCGGCCGCGTGACCCGGAGGCGATGCAAGACCTCCAGCCCGGACGCTTTCGGCATCCGGAGGTCGAGTAAGGCCGCGTCGAACGACTCGCGCTCCACGAGCCGAAGGGCCTCGCCGCCATCCGATGCGCCGACGACGTCGTGGCCGTCGTCTCGGAGCAAGCCCGCGAGCTCGGCCCGAAGCACCGAATCGTCATCGGCGATCAGGATCTTCATCGACGTCCCCTCGAGGGAGCAGGACGGTGAACGTGGAACCGGCGCTGGGCTCGGAGGTGGCCTCGATCGTCCCGCCGTGGCCCGCGACGATGTGTTTCGCGAGGGGAAGACCGAGGCCGAGTCCCTCCCCGCGGGGCTTCGTCGTGAAGGTGGGATCGAACACGCGGGACAAGACGTCCGCCGACATGCCGCTGCCCGTGTCGGAGACGACGACCGCGTAGAATCCCGGACGTTCCTCGAGGCGCACACGGACCGATCCGTGATCGGTCGCGTCGATCGCGTTCTTCACGAGGTTCACGACGACCTCTTGCAGCTGGAGCGGATCCGCCTTCATTCGGAACGGCACGTCGCCCAAATTCACCTCGATCGATACCCCTTTCTTCCGGTATCGTCGGACCTCGTCGAGGGCCGCCTCGACGATGGAACGGAGGTCTGCGTCGACCGCCTTGATCTGCCGGCTCCGCGACAGGCTCGTGAGGCCCCGAATGATGTCGGCGGCCCGACGACGTTCCGCATCGATCTTCTCGAGTTTCTCGTGGACGCCGGCGTCCTTCGTCCGTCGTCCCGCGGCGTCCGTGAGGAGGGAGATGCTCGTGAGCGGCGTATTCAACTCGTGGGCGATGAAACCTGCGAGTTGCCCGAGCGTCGCGAGCCGCTCCGATTGCCGGAGACGGTCCGTCGATTCCTTCAGGGCGGCCTCGGCCGCCTTCGTCTCCGTGATGTCTCGGACGACCACGACCAGCTGGTCGCTCATGAGCGGGATAATCCGGGCCTCGAACTCCTTTCGGCCGGCTTGCACCTCGAGGCTGTACTCCATCGTTGCGACGGAATTCGTGCGGAGGACCTTTTGCATCGCCCTCCCGAACGGTTCCCCCACGTCGCGCGGGAGCACCTCCTGAATCCGACCGCCGAGGAAGGATTCCGGTGGGACGTACAGGTCCGCATAGCGTCCGGCGTAGTAACCGAGGATCGTCCCGTCCGCCGCGAGCCGGAAGTATAGGTCCGGAACCGCTCGGAAGATTGCTTGCAGCTCGGACGATGTCTGAACCAGGTTCTCCTGCGTTCGCCGGCGCTCGATCGCTCCGGCCACCTGCTCCGACACGAAGTTGAGGATCGCCTTGTCCTCCTCCGCGAAGCGGACGCCCTCCTTGTAGCTCTGGACGACGATCACCCCGAACGTCTTGCCGAGGCCGACGAGCGGCGCCCCGACCCAGTCCACCGACGGGGGTCCGACCTGCTCGACTTCGCCCGAGCGATTCAGCTCCGCGAACACCGCTGGCGACGCGAGAAGAGGCCGCCCCGTCCGGAGGACGTATTCGGTGAGGCCCCGACCGAGCTTCTGGGGCGGAGGCGCGCCCTCCTCTTCGTCGACGAAGTACGGGAAGGTCAGGGTCTGCGCCTGGTCGTCGTAGAGGGCGATGTAGAAATTTGTCGCCGGCATCAAGCCGCCGATCACCTTGTGGATGTGCCGGTACAATTCGGGAAGGCCTTTCGCGGCGTTTGCGGCCTCGGAGATCTTGTAGACGGCGGATTGGATCGCCTCCGCCTTCCGTTGCTTCGAGACGTCCATCACCGAACCGATCATGCGGACGGGATGGCCGGACGCGTCGTGCAAGACGTACCCCCGGTCGACGATCGTAGCGAACGTCCCGTCGTGCCGCCGGAACCGGTACTCCGCGCTCCACATGGACCCGCCGCTCCCGATCACGTCGTCGAGGCTGGAGCCGACCCGAGCCCGGTCGTCCGGATGGAGGCGCTCCTCCCACCAGGTCCCCGTGGGCTCTACGTCCTCCGCCCGATACCCAAACATGGCGGCAACGTTGTCGTTCATCCACATGCCGTCCGTCTGCAGGTCCCAGTCCCAGACGACATCGTTCGTCGCGCGACCCAAGAGCTGGAAACGTTCCTCGCTCCGTCGGAGGCTTTCCTCCGTCCGGGTCCGCTCGGACACGTCGAACGCTACGCCGATCGTGCCGATGATGGCGCCGTCCTTCGAACGGAAGGGCTCCATGTGCACGTCGTAGGTCCGGCCCTGCCATTCGATCTGCGTGGCGACGCTCTCGCCGAGGAGGGCACGCCGATGGGAGACGATCGGCTCGATGTCGTCATCGTGGATGTTGAAATACTCGTAGATCGAGAGGCCTCGTTCCGACCGAGGAAGGTTGAGGTCCCGGAACCCGGTCCCCATCGCCGACGTCACCCGGAGGTCCCGATCCGTGCTCCACAGTAGGACCGGCGCCTGCTCGAGGACGAGCTTCAGCCGCGTCTGGCTTTGAGACAGCTGTTCCTCGACGGTCTTCCGCGCGGTCACCG
>VBLZ01000153.1 GCA_005878515.1 Methanobacteriota archaeon
AGGCCGACCTCGTCGGCTAGGATCGCTCGACCGCGCAAGTCGCGCAAGACCCGGAGCGCCGTGCGCACCTGGTGATCGTACCGTGCGACGCCGTGCAGGACCGGCCACGCGAGGAGGCGGTCGAATCCGTCCACGAGGGAGATCCGGTGGGCCTCGCCGTTCAAGCGCCACGCGCGGGGTCCGTCGCCGGGAGACCGGAACGCGCGGGCGAGGAGGTCCCGATCCGAATCGTCAAATCGCAAGGAGAGGGAGGCATCTGCCGAGGGAGGGGGCTCCCTAGCTGGGAGGGACATGGAGGGGGGATCCCTTCACCTGCCACCGCAGGCGAGGCGAAATCATCCGCCGCGGTAATAATCGTTTGGTTCACGATGGGCATCCGCCTCGCGGGAGCCCAATGGCGGTCGCCTTAGGGACGTCGCACTGGGGCCTGAACCACTCGATGCTGCGGGCGGCGGTGCACATAGATCGCGCCGGCCATCACGGCTGCACCGACGAGATAGAGACCGACGCCGATCCAGAGATACGGATGGGTTGGCTGAAGCATCCCCATCAAGCACGCCGACCCCTGCGCGGACGCGCACGGTCGCACCCAAGCGATTTCGTACCGAGTGGTGGGGGCTACAAAAAGGGAAACGGCTTGGAACGCGACGGCCACCGTTGCGAGAACGAGCCAAAAGGGAAGTCGCCGTCGCGAGATTGCCATCGGGGGTTCTCCCAGGGCGTTGTCCGTACTTGAATCCATGCGGTAGCCGCGGCGTCGCGCCTACGGCTCCGCGACCGCGATCCCTGCGGGCTCATGGCGGTTCGACCGCCGTCCCCGGAGCAAGGACGGCAAGATCGCGAGCGTGTTGATGGCCGCGAGCCACAGGTACGTCGTCTTGATTCCCTGCGCGAAGAGGATCCGGTCCGCGTCTGAAATCCCGGCGGTGCTCCCGGATGCGATGATTTGCGTGACCAAGACGTACGGCACGGTGAAGGTCGTGATGAGGATCGCCAGGTTCAAGCTGATCGTGTATCCCACGTTGAAGAAGGTCGCACGGAACCCGGATGCGATGCCACGTCGCTCCGGGGGGACGGACCCCATGATCGAGCTGATGTTCGGCGATGCGAAGAACCCGAGGCCCGCGCCGAAGAGCAACATGTACGCGACCAGGTGCGAATACGGGGTCGACTCGTCCGTCGTGGAGAACAGGAAGAGGGACAGGCTAATGACGGCCAAGCCGGAGGTCGTGAAGGGCAGGTGCCCGTACTTGTCCGAGAGGCGGCCGCTTAGCGGTCCCGCCGCGAGCGTGGCGATGTCCAGCGGGATCATCAGGAGGCCCGTGGTCAGCGGGCTCTGTCTCAACACGAGTTGGAAGTAGAGGCTCAGCAGGAGCAGGACCGCGCCGAACGCGATCGCATTCAGGAGCTGAGCCACGACGCCGCCGGTGAACTCGCGGATCCGGAGGAGCTTGAGGTCGAGCAGGGGGTGGGGATGTCGACGCTCGAGGACCACGAACAGTCCGAGACTGACGACGGACACGGCAAAGAGCACGGCCACGGTCCTCGTCTCGACGACCCCGTACGCCGCGAGGGTGAGGGCGAGGAGAAGACCCATGATGAACACGGTGAACGTGACGAAACCGCCCCAGTCGATCGGTGCACCTCTCTCGAGCTTCCCGACTTCCCGCAGGCGGAGGCGAGCCCATGCGGTGCCGAAGATCCCGATCGGCACGTTCACGTAGAACAGGGCGCGCCAGTCGAGGAACGAGAGGATGATGCCGCTCAAGGTCAGGCCGGCCATGGACCCCATCCGGAACGCCACCTGGTTGATCCCGAGAGAGAGCCCGAGCTCGTGAGACGGGGTCGCGTCGACGATCATCGCCGCGCTGTTCGTGAACAGGATCGCGGAGCCGAGGCCCTGGATCGCTCGGAAGGCGATCACTTGGGCCGGGTCCAACGCCAGGCTCGTCAGGAGGGAGCCGACCGTGAAGACCGCGAATCCGCTCGTGTACAGCTTCACTCGGCCGACGATGTCCGAGATGCGCCCGACGAGGAGGAGCGCGACCGTGCTCCCGAGGACGTACGACTGCGTGATCCAGATCGCCTGTTCGGCGTCGGCCCGGAGGCTGGCGGCGACCTGCGGAAGGCCGACGATCACGATGCGGGAGTCGATCCCGGCCATGAGCACGCCCACGGTCGTGACCGTCAAGACCGTCCACTTGTACTGGATCCGGCTCGCCTCCGTCGGCGGAGTCCGGGCCGCCGCGAGCGACCCGATTTCGCGCGACGAAGCAACCGGAATACGTTAAGGTTCCTACTCACTCGCGGTGACGAGCGAGCCGTGCGCCGTCACGCGACGCTCACACTCTGGATCGGATGATGACGCGCGATCAAGTCTCGGGAGACGCGCAGGTTCTTTCCGTCCTTGCCGATCGCACGCCCCTTCTTCGTCGACTCCACGGTGACGGTGGCGTGGACGACCTCCCCCCGCTGTTCGATCTGGACGGACTTGACGTCGAAATTCCGGAAGACGTTCGCGACGAACTTGTCCGGTTGCTCCGAATACTCGACGACGTGGATGTCCTTGTTGATCAGGCGCTTCAGCTTCGCGATGTTCTCGCCCTTCTTGCCGATCGCCTTGCCGATGTCGCCTTCCTTGACGACGAAGATGAGCTTGTCGCCGGCGTCGACGCAGTCCACGACCGTCGTCCGCGTGAGATCCTGAAATAACGCGACGTACTTGATCGTCTGCTCGTCGAAAACGATCTCGGCCATGCGAATCCTAGACGGTCAGGATGTTCGATTCCCCGGGGCTGATCACCGCGACCGCGGCGACGGAGAACGGCACGCCACAGGCCGCGCCGAGATCGACGTTCGTGCCGCCGAAGCGGAACAGGCGGACGTCCCCCAGGTTCCGCGTGGCTTCCTCGGGGCAGTTCGAGGCAAGGACCACGAGCTTCGCCTTCTTCGACTTCGCCGCGCGGCGCACCTCGCGCAGGCCGAAGCGCACCTCGCCGGTGTCCGCCGCGACGCGGAGGGCGCGGGGGACGTCGATCACGGGACGACCTCTTCCAGGGGCTCCTCGGGGGGCGGCACGGGAGCCGGAGGCGTCACGGCGGGTTTCGGCTTGGCGACGGCCGTCGGCTTGGGGGCGCCCGGAGGCGGCTTGTAGATCAAGTTGACCGCGCCGGTGCCGAGGGTGACGGGCTGGCCCACGATCACGTTCTCCGCGACGCCGTCGAGGTAGTCCACCTCGCCCGTGATCGCGGCCCGGAGCAGGTGATGGGCCGTGATCTCGAACGCGGCCCGGGCGAGGACGGAGGACTTGCGTCCGGAGATGCCGTGGCGGCCGATCGCCTTCACGTCCCCGTCGTTCGTCATCATGTCGGAGACGAGCATGATGTGGCGGATGTCCACGGTCAGGCCCTGCTCCTGGAGCGTGTTGTACGCCTCGTTCACGATCGCGTTCCGCGCGGCCTCGATGCCG
>VBLZ01000125.1 GCA_005878515.1 Methanobacteriota archaeon
GAACTTCCCCCTCTCGCTTCGGCCGCAAGGCCGCGAGATCGTCCGGACGTGGCTCTACTACACGATGCTCAAGTCATGGCTCGTGCGGCGGTCGAAGCCGTTCCATCGGGCCTTCATCCATGGGCTCGGCCTCGACGCCCGCGGTCGCGCGATGCATCGCACCCAGGGGAACGTGATCGATCCGTGGCCCCTGCTCAAGAAGCACGGCGCCGACGCGATCCGGCTGTTCGTCGCGGGCGAGACGAACCCGGGAGACGACTTCCGGATCAGCGAGGCGAAGATCGGGGGCGCCGCGAAGTTCGTCACGAAGCTCTGGAACGTCGCGCGCTTCATCTCGTCGTTCGAGGAGCCCGAGGCCGGGAAGCTCCAGCCCTCCGACGAATGGATCCTGGCGGAGCTGAACCGCCTGGTCGAATCGTGCCGCGGGGCCTACGAGGACCTGAACCTGTTCCTCCCGGCGAACCGGGGTCGGGACTTCCTCTGGAATCTGTTTGCGCCGCACTACGTCGAGATGGTGAAGGCCCGCGCGTACGAGGGCGACACGGGCGCTCGATGGACGCTCCATGCGTGTCTCCGGGATCTCCTGCGCCTCCTCGCGCCCGTCACGCCGTTCTCGACGGACAAGATCTGGCGGTCCATGTACGGGGGGAGCGTCCACGCGGAACGCTTCCCGATGCCGCGGGACGGCATCCCCGCCTCCCGGGCGGACTTCACGGAAGGACTGCTCGCCTTCAACGCGGACGTCTGGAAGCGGAAACGGGACCAAGGCCTTTCGCTCAACGTCGAACTCCCCGGAGTCGACATCCCTCCGAGCTTGAAGCCGTTCGAAGGGGACCTGAAGAGGATGCACCACCTCGCGTGAGGTCGACCGTCATGACCGCTGACCCCGATCGACTCGCGGGGGCGCTGATCTGCGCGGGGGCGGTTGTCGGGCTGATCGGCTCGGTCGCGACGATGTCCGTTTTCCTCGGTGTCCCCTCGTTCGCGCTCGTCCTCATGCTTGGCGCGTACGCATTTCGGAAGCGCAAGGAGGGTCGGCTGCTCGCGGCCGCCGTGGTTTGGTTCGCCGCTCTGGGTGCCCTCGGGGGGTTCCCTCCCTTTTTCTTCTTTCGCTTCTACGGCCTGCTCCCAGCGGGCTACTACTGGTTGGCCGCGATTCCGGTCCTCGGGACGGCGCTCGCCATCGCGGGCGCGGTGGTCAAGCTCCTCCTCCCCCGGCGAGCCTGACGCGGGCCGCGTCCGTCAGCCTTTTCGCAGCACGATGGTGAGGACGTCGGCGTCTTTCAGCGGATGATCGAGGCCGACCTTCTGCCCCGGGAACTGTGCGGACGAGCCCCAGACGTTCGCGTACCGGAATCGCTTGCGCCAGTCGCGGTGGATCGCGTCGCACACCATGCCGACGTCCGAATCCTGCTTCACGATCATCGGATCCGCCATGTCCGCTTCCTTCCCTTGCGGCTTCAGGAAGACGCGCATGAACCGGAGGGTCGAGTAGATCTCGTCCTTGAGGCGCGTGAGACCGACGCCTTTTTCGGCGGAGATCGGGACGAGCCTCCATCCCGGAAGCTTCGCCTGGAGCTGCTTAACGTAGTCCGAGGACACGAGGTCGATCTTGTTCACGACCACGAACGCCCTCAGGTAGACGCGGTTCCCCGCGAGGACGTCGATGAGTTGGTCTTCCGTGATGTCCTGCCGCACGACGACCGTGCCGTTCAGGTAGCCCCACTCGCGGCAGATGTCCGCGACCATCTCCGCGTCGAGCTTCGTCAGTTTGACCGTCGGATTCACGGTGAGACCGCCGCGGTTCGCCTTCGTCAAGGTGACGTCCGCGGGCCGCTCGTTGAGGCGGATCCCCGCGAGATGCAGTTCGTCCGCGAGGACGTCGACATGGGTCTCGAACACGTCGATCATCAGGAGGATCAGGTCGCACGCGCGGGCCACGGACAGGACCTCCTTCCCGCGACCGCGGCCCTTCGACGCGCCCCGGATGAGTCCGGGCATGTCGAGCACCTGGATCTTCGCCCCCCGGTGCTCCATGAGGCCGGGGATCACGTCCAGCGTGGTGAAGTCGTACGCGGCGACCTCGCTCGTTGCGTCCGTGATCTGGTTCAGCAGGGTCGACTTGCCGACGCTCGGGAAGCCGACGAGGCCGACCGTCGCGTTCCCGCTCTTCTTGACCGCATAGCTCGGCCCGCCGCCGCCCCCCTTGAGGCGCCGCGTCTCCTGCTCGTCCTTGAGCCGCGCCAGCTTCGCCTTCAGCCGCCCGATGTGGTGCTGGGTCGCCTTGTTGTACGGCGTCTTCTGGATCTCGTCCTCGACCGCCTTAATCTGTTCCTCGATCGCCATCTGGACACAGGCCCAATCGGACGGGGCGCAAAAAGATTCCTTCCCGAATACCGCTACCAGACCGTGCGAATGCCTTCGGGTTCCAGGCCTTTGACCGCGTACAGGACCATGCGCCACGAGCGCGCGGTGTACGGCGACAAGTCGAGGCCGCCGAGCACACGGTGGACGAACAGGCCCGCGGCGTCGAGCATCTCCTTCAGCTCGGCGAGCGTGTACGCGCGGACCGAGGCGGTGAATTCCCGCGTGCCCTTCCGATCGATGATCACCTGGCGGGTCTCGAACCGGCCCCGTAGCAGGTCGAACGACGCATCCTCCAGGACGACCGTCCCGTCGTCCCGCGCCTGCCAGCTCTGCGACGGCAACCTGGCCACGAGGCTGTCGCGGTTGAACAGCTCCATCAGGAACTTTCCGCGCGGCCGCAGTGCGCGGCCGATCCCTCGCAAGACCTCACGATCTTCCTCGGGGCGATCGAAGTATCCGAACGACGTGAACATCGAGATCGCGGCGTCGAAGGCGTTGCGGTATCGGAGACGGCGCATGTCCCCCTGGACGAACGTCGCCTTGACGCCCGCTTGGCGCGCGGCCCTCCTCGCCTCCGCCAAGAGAGGCGACGATAGATCGAGGCCCGTGACCCGGTACCCGCGCCTCGCGAGCTCGATCGTATGGCGGCCCGCCCCGCATGCGACGTCCAGGATGCGTCCGCCCTTCCGAAGATGGAGGATCTTGTCGATCGCCTCGACCTGGGCCGCGGTCTCCGGGTGGACGTACCGGATGAGATAGTCGGATCCGAAGAAGTCCTCGTACCACCGCTTCGGGACCTTCGGCATCGGCGCGCCGCGAACGCCGTGGGCGGGGAAAATCCTTCCGCGCTCACGTCCGCCCGAGTTGCGTGCCGGCCTTGCCGGCGACCGCGGGGACGAGATGCTCGAGGTCCGTAATGACCGCGTGCTGCCCGCCGTGCTCCAGGAACTCGACGACGGCCTCGATTTTCGGCCCCATGCTGCCGGGCGGGAACTGGCCGTCCGCGAGGTGTTTCTTTGCCTCGGCGACCGTCATGCGGTCGAGGAACTTCTGGCTCGGCTTGCCGAAATCCAGGGCGACTTGGGAGACGTCCGTCGCGATCACGAGGTGCTTCCATCCGATCGCCTGCGCGAGCACCGCCGCCGCGTGGTCCTTGTCGATGACGCCCT
This sequence comes from Methanobacteriota archaeon, assembly GCA_005878515.1. Classification (GTDB taxonomy): domain Archaea; phylum Thermoplasmatota; class Thermoplasmata; order RBG-16-68-12; family RBG-16-68-12; genus RBG-16-68-12. The sequence continues at coordinate 3,537 of VBLZ01000125.1, forward strand.
CGACGCCGACGAGCTTGCCATCCTTGCGGACGACCGGAATCCCGCCGCCACCTGCGGCGATCACGATGCGTCCATCGCCGTTCCCGACGAGCATCCGGATGATGTCTTTCTCGACGACCTCCACGGGCCGGGGCGAAGGCACGACGCGACGCCAGCCGCCCCGCCGGTCGTACACCATCTTCCATCCTTTCGCCTTCTTGACGAGGATTTCGTCGTCTCGTAGATAGTAAGGGCCGATCGGTTTCGTCGGATTCGTGAAGGCCGGATCGCCCGCGTCGACGAGGACCTGCGTCACGACGCAGGCGACGTCTCGATCGATCTTCCGAAGGGCGAACTCGTTCCGCAGAGCCTGCGCCAAGAGGTAGCCGATCAGCGCCTGGCTCTCGGCCCCGCAGACATCGAGGGGCATCGGAGGGACCAGGTGCCGCGTTTCCTCGTTTTGCACGAGGATGTTGCCGACCTGGGGGCCGTTGCCGTGCGTCAAGACGACGTCATGGCCGGCCGCAACGAGGTCCGTGAGGCGGGATGCGGTCGCCTCGATCCGGCGTCGCTGGGCCGCGGCGTCCGCGGACTCGCCCGCGGGCAGCAGCGCGTTACCGCCGATCGCGACCACAAGCTTCGTCATCCTCAGTCCTCGATGGAAGTCTCGTGCTATTTTGCAGAATCTATTTGAACGTTCGGCCACCGGAATTCGATTCCGGAACGGCGTCCTCCATGGGGCCGGCATAACTATTTATCAAGAAGGCCGCATCGCATCGTTCTGTGAGTCCCGAGACGTTCTCGGTACAGCTATGGAACCTCCTCTTGCGGTTCCGCAAGACGGTCTGGTTCCGGGTCACGTACCTCGTCCTCCTGGGGATCATCGTCTCGTTCCTGCTCGTCTTTACGGCGGGCGGACTCGGCTGTCTGGTCATTATAGTCGCGCCCCTCGCGGTGTTCCTGGTCCCCTACTACTTGGGCGAGCGATCGTTGAAGCGGTTCGCCCTCAACGCGCTCCCGGTGATCCTGATCGCGATCCTCCTGGGCGGCGCGCTGCAGACCTCGGCCCTCTACTCCCAGCGAATCCCGATCGAGAGTGCGCCCGGACCGTTCATGAGCCCGACGATGGCGCTCTCGAACGGGACGGTCATCCCGGTCCAGTCGGATTCGCCAAGGGCGTTCACGTTCCGAGTGAAGCTGACGAGCACCGTCAACGCAACTCCGGACATGTTCGCCGTCGCCCTGAACCTCACGACGGTCACGGGCCTCAATGACTACCCGATGTCCGCCCACCCGATGATCAACATCACGGTTCCGGGCAGCTTCAACAACACCCGCCTCGGCACCTGGTTTGAGACGAGCGTCAACCTCTCCACCTCGATTTACGCATACGGATTTTCCGTCTGGGACAAGGACTCGAACTGGACGTTCACGAATGTCGATATCGGCCCGCTCACGGCGCCCGTGACGAGCTACTACGGCCTGTTCTCCTACTTCACCATCTTCTCGATGATCCTGCCCTTCCTATTCTATTTCATCATCCTGTTCATGTGGTGGTACACGGTCCGGCAGCGGGCGACGCGGACCCGGATGCTCGGCGCCGAGCCGCAGATCCCGAAGGAGAAACCGAAACCCAAGGTGGAATCGGTCGAACCGACGAAGAGCGAGAAGGCCAGCAAGGCCGCGGCCTTCACGTGCACGAACTGCGGCGCCGACGTCGACGAGAGCGCCGAGAAATGCCCGAAGTGCGGAGCGGTCTTCGAAGAGTGAACGATTGGGACGCGGACACTTTCACCCACCTCCACGCGCGCGCGTTATAACCCCATCTCTCCATAGAAACGGCATTGCGAAATCGGCTGCGAAGCCTTAAATGGCCAGGCTCAAATACGCGGGGCCCAGGGATGGGAACGCCCACCGTTCTCTTCGACCGTACCTTGTGATGGTATGCCATCGATCTCGATCGCGGAGGAACTCGCGAAGAAGCAGCGAGAGATCAGCGTCTCCGAATTCTTCGAGCGGAACAAGCAGATCCTCGGTTACGACTCGGCGACGAAGGCCCTTCTCACGGCCGTCAAGGAGGGTGTGGACAATAGTTTGGATGCGGCCGCCGATGCAGACATTCTTCCGGACGTTCTCGTCGAGGTCAAGAAAATCGACAAGGAAGAATTTGTCGTTATCGTCGAAGACAACGGACCGGGCATCGTGAAGAAGGAAGTAGCGAACGTCTTCGGACGTCTGCTGTACGGGTCACGATTTTTCAGTCGCGCTCAGCGTCGCGGTCAGCAAGGCCTTGGGATTTCCGGCGCCGTGATGTACGGTCAGATCACGACTGGCAAACCGACGAAGATTCGATCGAAGGTCGCCGAGCAGGACGTTGCCTACGAGATCGAACTCATCTTGGACACGAAGAAGAACCGGCCGAACGTGGTCGAAGAAGACTTCGTCGTGTGGGAGCGGGCCCATGGCACGCGGGTCGAAATCCCGCTCAAGGGCCGTTACAACGCGGGAAAGCAGTCGATCCCGGAATACCTCAAGGCCACGGCGATCGTGAATCCGCATGCGCGCATTACGTATCGTCCGCCAGACGGCGAGGAAATCGTCTTCGAGCGGGCCACGGAGGACCTCCCTCCAAAGACGAAGGAAATTCCTCCCCACCCGCATGGAATCGAGCTCGGCACGCTCATGGCCATGATGAAGGAGACGAAGTCCTACAAGCTTGCGGCCTTCCTCGAGGAGGAGTTCGTGCGGGTGTCTTCCCGCGTCGCGAAGGAGATCTGCGATGCCGCCGGCCTCGACCCGGACAAGAAGCCGAAGTCCCTCGTTCTGGAAGAGGCGAAGGCGCTCCATGACGCCATGCAAAGCGCGAAGTTGATGTCCCCTCCGACGGACTGCCTCAGTCCGATCGGGGAACGGCTCATCAAGCGGGGCCTCAAGAACGTCCTCGGAAATCTTCGACCGGAGTTCTACGCCCCGCCTCTCACGCGGGATCCCGCGGTCTACTCGGGAAACCCATTCCAGGTCGAGGTGGGAATCGTCTATGGCGGAGATCTGCCACCCGACCAACCCATCGAGGTCCTGCGGTTCGCGAACCGGGTGCCTCTGTTGTACCAGGCGGGCGGGTGCGCGCTGACTCAGGCCGTCGCGAACGTCGACTGGAGGCGGTACGGCTTGGAGCAACGCGGCGGACAAGGCCTCCCCTTCGGCCCCGCAATCGTCCTCGTCCACCTCTGCTCGACGAAGGTGCCGTACACGTCCGAGTCGAAAGAGGCCGTCGCCACGGTCGATGAGATCATGACGGAACTGGACCTCGCGCTGAAGGAGGCTGGGCGTCGCCTTAAGACGCATCTCACAAAGAAGGCCCATCGCGCCAAGACGAAAGAGAAGTTCGAGATCGTCCAACTCATCCTGCCGCGGATCGCGGACAAGTCGGCGAAGATCGTGAACAAGAAGGTGCCGGTCCTCGACGCGACAATCACGAAGATTATGGGGGTCGTCTGGGTCGACGAGCAAATCGAGTACGACAAAAAGGTGAAGCGACATACGGTCACGCTCAACGTCCACAACTTCACCGCCGCGGGCAAGAAGTTGAACCTCCATTTGCTCCTGCCGCGCGGCATCGAACCGAAGTCGGTTGAACCGAAGCCCGCCGAAGTCCGCGACGACGGCAAAATCACCTGGGAGCTGAAGCGAATCGACAGCGTCGCGAAGGCCTCTATCTCATTCGTCCTCGAAGGACTCGACGAGGCGGAGTACGACGAGTCGGACCTCTATGTGAGCGGAATCAACCCCGGCCTCGTAATCGGTGCGGAGCCGCTGCCCGGCGATTGGGAGCTGAACTACGCGGAATTCGAAGAGGAAGAGACGCCCACGGTTGAGGCCACGGAGGAAACCGAAATCGACTACGACGAGACGGAGGAAGCGCTCGATGACGACTAAGAAGAAAGGCGGCGCGCCCGCGTCGAACAAAGCCGTCGACGCCCTCTACGCGATCGCCGAGGAGATCTACGAGGAACTCGACGGCGGGCAGATCCCGAAGATGAAGATTCCCCTCCGGACGAAGGCGAACATCCGTTTCGACTCGAAGCACGCGGTCTGGAAGTACGGCAACCTGATGGGCGTGCGGAGCGCGAAGAAGCTCAAAGGCGCCCTCATGCTCCTGCGGACGATGTACGTCCTCGAGTTCATCCGGGACATGATCCGGGACAGCAAGTCCTCGACCCTGAGGGAGATGTACTACATCTCCGAAGGCTGGGACATCGCGAAGTTCCATGCCCAGGAGGAATCAAACCTCCTCGCAGAGGACCTTGAAGTGATCACGCAACTCCTCCGGGAGGATTTCAAGCTTCGACCGGAGGAAAGCGGCGCGAGCGTGATCGGGAACATCACGCTCGAAGAGATTACCCGAGGCGGGGATCGCAAGCGGATCAACTGCCGCGATGACGTCGGAGATGCGGGCTACACGATCCCCTATAATGTCGAGAAGGAGAAGATCAAGTTCATCGACGCGGACGCGAAGTTCATCCTCGCAATTGAGACAGGCGGCATGTTCGACCGCCTCGTGGAGAATGGCTTTGACGATGACGCGAAGTGTGTCCTCGTCCATCTGAAAGGGCAACCTTCGAGGAGCACACGGAGACTCCTGAAGCGGTTGAACGAGGAGATGAAGCTCCCCGTAGCGACCTTTACCGACTCTGACCCTTGGTCGTTTAGGATTCACGCCGCAGTCGCGTATGGAGCTATCAAGACGGCTCACATCTCGGAATACTTGGCGACTCCCACGGCGGAGTTCGTCGGAATCACTCCAAGCGACATCTTGAATTACGAATTGCCCACGGACGCCCTCACGCCGCGAGACGTCGGCGCGCTGAACGCGGAGATGACGGACCCACGCTTCAACGACGAGTTCTGGCGGAACGAAATCCAGACGATGCTTCAGCTCAACAAGAAAGCCGAGCAGCAGGCGCTCGCGAAGTACGGACTCGACTACGTGACGGACACGTACTTGCCGGAGAAGCTCGGGCCCCTCGGCCTCATGTGACTCACGGCTCAGGGTGACTTGTCGAAGACGGACCCGAAGGTCCCTTCCATCCACATCGTGCGTTCGCGACCCGCGCCATTCGACCGGACATCGAATCGCCACATCGGCAGAAGGACGAGTTCGGGCTCCGAATCGGTTGGCTTCGCGCCAAGGGTCGTCCGCACGATGTCTTGGGCCTGCGACGGCCCGACCTTCGCTACCGGAATCGCATCGTTGACCGTTTCGGCCGAGACGTGTTCGAGCGTGGACTCCGCCGCGAGCGGTTCGAGACGCACTGAATCCTTGCGGGGAATCTCCTCGAACGTGAGGCGTCCGTAGACCGCGTGGCCGAGCTCGCCCGTCACCGCATTGACGTAGAACTGGCGGGCCGCCCCTCCATCGTTCCGACCGCCTGCGGGGACGTCCGCCTCGACCCGCCAGAGCGGCAGGTAGTAGAAATCCTTCCGGACGATCCGCTCGTTCGGGATCACGAGCATCCGCCGGCGGAGCCGGTCTCGCGCGTGCTTCGTCGCCTTCACGAGCGGGAAGCGAAGGGGGAACCGGGCGAGTCGCTTCGGCGCACCCCGGCGTGGATCGAAGCCGATCATCGGATCCCAGTACACATCCCGACCATCGATGTGTTCGACACGGAGCAGACGATGCTCGGCCAGCTTCCGCAGGAGAATTGCAAGGAACCGGCCGTCGATCACGATCTTCGAGCCGATCTCCTCCGGACCGTAGAGGCCCGGCTCATCGTCGAAGAGGCCGAGGACCCGCAGGCCGATCCCTTCCTCGACATCGGCGGGGTCGATCGCCTTCGCCGCCCGGGTCGCTGCGGCGGCCGTCCGTCGCCGACGGGAAGTACGTTCGCTCGCTGTCGAGTCCGACTCGGACAGGGCCCCGGTCGTTTGAATCTCCCGGAACTTCTCTTCTGGGACGACCTCGTGCCGGGTCGCCAAGCCGCGGACCGTGAGCCGCTGCGCGGACTGCAGGTTGTCTGGTGAGAGGAGGATGAACTCTCCCGCTCGGAGGGCGGGAATCGCCGCGAGGACTTTGTCGGGCGGGCCAGCATGGACGCTCGCGACGACATGCCGCACGCGGTCGAGGTCCTGTTTCGCCATGAGCCGACCCAGGGCCCAGGTGCTCGCCTGACCGAGCGCCTTGTAGTCGAGGTCCGTGACGTTCTGCGTCGCGACGATCACGCCGACGCCGTACTTGCGCGCCTGCCGGAACAGGAGGGAGAGGAACTTCTTCGCGGGCGGGTTTCGAGGGTGGGGTGGGCACAGACCCGCGACCTCGTCGATGTAGACGACGAGCCGCAAGTCGCCGCTCGGGTGCACGGTCATCCACGAGAGGACGTCCTTGCACAGCGTCGCCACGACGAGCTCGCGTTCGCGCGCGTTGCGCAGGCCTCCCGTGTACACGACGTTCACGGGGACGCGGCCCTTCGGGGCCTGCAGCATCGCTTCCACATCGAGGGCTGGGCCGGCAGTGAACAGCAGTCCTTTCGCGCCGACGGTCATGGATTCCGCGCGGCGCACGAGGCCCGCCCGCTCCCGGTTCGTGAGGAGTTTCGCGGCATCGGGTGAGGCATCCCGCTCGAGGAGCCGCACGAGGCTGGGGATGTCTGGAGGCCAAGCGCCCGACTGGATCGCCTCTTGAAGCGTCAAGAAGAGGAAGTCCTTCACGCGCGCGCCGACCTCGGCCCCGGGATCGTATCCCATCGCGGCCGCCAGGCTCTCGGCGAGGGCGTCCAACGAGATGATGAGATCCTCCGACGTCGCGGCGCTCGGGGGTCGCTTGAGCGGATTCAACGCGACCGGCGTCCCGCGCGTCGAGCCGGGTGTGAGGATGGAGACGGCCGCACGCGCCCAGTATTCGTCCGCAATCTCTTGCGGGACCGGATGTTCCTCGGCCGATTCCGACGTAGGTCGCAGGGCCAACGAGGCGAGGTCGCCTTGCGGGTCCACGGCGATCACCGGGACGCCGGCTCGGACGGCCTCCTCGAGGAACGCCTTTCCGAGGACCGTCTTGCCAGCACCGGTCGCGCCGAGGATCACGACATGCCGGAGCAGCGCGTCCTCCGCGAGGATCACGGCTTCTTTCGACTGTGCGTCGGATCCGATCTGGAGCGGCACGATTCCACCTCCGATGGGCAAGACTGCGTTACCGGGGGGCGGGATATACCTTTGTCGGGCCTTCCGTCGGGATGCCTAGGGTGGCGGAGGCGGTGGGAGAGGCGGCTCGGGCGGCGGTGGAGGTGGCATCTCGGTCCGACGACGTCGCCTCCGAACGGCCAGCGCGAGCACAACCAAGGCAGCGATGATCACCACGGCCGCGCCGGCCGAGTAGAAGGCGAGCGCCGCGCCCGCAGAGAACGCGAAGAGCGCGGTCACGTCGGCGGGGCCAGTCACGGTCACCGTGACGCTCGACCGATTGCTGGACGATGCCCCGCTCCATTGTGCGAACGTATACGAGGAGGACGGACTCGCCACGATGGTTACGATCGTCCCGGATGGAACGTACAAGGTCTGGGACGACCCGCCCGCGATGGTTCCGGACATGGATTCGTACGAGAAGGAGACGGAACCGCCATCACCCGCATGGATCGTGAGTCCCGGATACAGGATCGCGATTTCCGAGATCGGCCCGACGACGATGATCGTCGGCCTCGCTTGCGGTCCCGAGTAGGCGCCTGGTCCGCTGCCTTGCCAGATGCCCACGGCCCATCCCGCGGCCGGGGTGACCGTCGGCGTCAGGGAGAATCCGACATCGTACCAGCCGGTCCCCGGAGACAGCGACGACTCGGCGGGTCCCTGGAAGCCGAACGTGAGCAACGCCTGATGCCGGTACACGATCTCGACGGTCGCGGATGCTCCGACCGTCCCGTTTCGATCCGGTGCGTCGGCGATCCAACGCTCGGTCGCATTCGAACCGCCGAGGGATGAGGCGAACGAGTACGCGCTCCCCGCGTCGACCCAGGCCGTCAGGTTCGCCTCGTTCGCGCGGGGGATTGTGAATTGTTCGTAGCTGACGGAAGGCGCCACGTACCGGGAGCCACCGCCGGTCACCCGGTAGTTGAACGAGGCGGAGAATTGATGGGAGTAATGAAACGCGAGGGTTTCGGACCGCGTCGCGATCCCCGAGACCGTCTCGTTCGTCGCCCACCGTTCGTTCGCGCCGGAGCCGCCGAGGAGTGCGGACACGGACCACGCGGTC
>VBLZ01000040.1 GCA_005878515.1 Methanobacteriota archaeon
CCACGATCTCCTGAAAGCCGCGAAAGAGGCGCGGTCGATCGACGGGGAGGTGGCCCATCGGCTCGTCGGCGTCGCGAAGGCGATGGAGCACTTCCTGCTCGACGTACGCTCCGAGCGCATCGCCCGCAAGGAGGAGCTCCTCGACCTCGTCGACGTGGGCCTCGCGATGGGCCGCGGCGGATCCCTCGGCTACACGGACTTCGTCGAGATGGTCTCGTCCGCCGGCGAGGACGCGGTCCGGCGCGGCATGCCGTCGACGTTGCCCGCCGTGGCCGAGTTCCTGACCCGATGGCGAGACCAGAACGTCGGGATCCTGCGCCTCGTCGTCCCGGGCCACGAAGGCAAGTTCGCGTTCCGGCTGATGGACCCGAGCGTCCTCAGCAAGCGCGTGTTCGACCAGGTCCACGCGAGCGTCCTGATGTCCGGCACGCTGTTTCCCGCCGACATGTACGCCGATCTCCTCGGGATCGATCTCGACCGTCGGTTGATCCGAACGTACGGCACCCCGTTCCCGAAGGCGAATCGACTCCTGCTGGTCCAGCCCGAGCTGACGACCCTCTATGCCAAACGGAGCGCGGCGATGCACGACCGGATCGCACGCCAGATCGCGGCGATCGTGGCCGTCGTCCCCGGGAACGTGGCCCTGTTCTTCCCTTCGTACGAACTCCTGGAAGAGGCCCATTCGCGGTTCTTCGCGTTCCATGTCGGAAAGAAGATCCTGGTCGAACGACCGGAATGGACGAAGGCCCAGCGAGACGGCGCGATCGAGGCGTTGCGGGTCGCACGCGCCGAAGGCGGTGCGGTCCTGTTCGCCGTCCAGGGCGGATCGCTGAGCGAGGGCGTCGACTACGAGGGGAACGTCCTCACGGCGGTCATCGTCGTGGGCCTCCCCCTGAGCCCGCCGAATGTCGAGGTCGAGGCTTTGAAAGAGTACTACTGCCGCAAGTTCGGGTTCGCGAAAGGGTACGACTACGCGTACGTCTTCCCGGCGGTGAACAAGGTCCTTCAGGCCGCCGGCCGAGCCATCCGGAGCGAGCGAGATCGAGCCGCCATCATTCTCTTGGAGGGCCGTCTGCTCGAACCGCGGTACGCGCGGTGCCTGCCACCCGATTTCGAGCCAAGGCCGTCCAAGGTGCCTGCGTCCGAGATCCGTACGTTCCTCGAGGGGTCGCCCCGGATTGGTTTCTCGGGTGATGAGCGCGCCATGAAAGCCTCCAGACTCACCTAGACGGCCTGTATCCTTCCAGGACTTTTACAAAGGCTAACGCTACATGGACATCGTGTGCGCTCCTGCAACCTGCAGGCTCAAATTATGAAAGGGAGGCTCGGGCGACAGGGATGATCGCTATTCGGTCCGACCCCTCCGAATCGAAACCAATGTGACGACCGCAGCAAACGCAATGATCGCCACGGCTACCAAAGTCAGGATTGGTTGGTAGATCCAGATGAGATATAGAACAGACGCAATTACGACGACGGCGGCGAGCATCGCCCTGTAACCGTAATAAGAAGATAACGCGGTCCTCGTTCCACGCCTTCGTGCGTCTAGCATGCGGCTCCTCAGTCAGACAATTACCTATGACTAGCCAGAAAAGGCTTTCTTGCCGTTTCCAATTTCAGCTTGATTAGGCGGTCCTTGAGAAAGAACATAGCTTCCAGTGATCTATTAGCCCTGCATCACGCGACGATTTAAGCTCGGAGCTATACCTCCATGCGTGGATTCGTTGGACCAAATCCGAGAATCTGGTTTCGGGAAACCGCGGAAACTATCAGTTGCATCCCTAACCACCACTTTTTCAATACCTGCTCGCGCCGATGAAAGGTTTTTCTCGGCCGCCTCGCATCGCACCGCGTGCTCGTCAAGCAGGGCGCGGAGGCGGAGCTCCGAACGACGGAGTTCCTCGGACGGCCCGCCATCGAGAAATATCGGAGGGCGAAAGCGTACCGCCTCGACGTCCTCGACGACGAGCTGCGCCGGTCTCGAATCCGTCATGAGACGCGCCTCATGGCGGAGGCGCGAGCCGCCGGGGTCGCGGTGCCGATTCTGTATGACATCAATCTCGTGGAGAACAAGATCATCATGGAGTTCGTCGACGGTCCGACCGCGAAGCATGTCCTCGACAAGGGAGGGCCCCTTGCGGTGAAAGTCGCCGGCGCAATCGGCGAGATCGTTGGACGCCTCCACCGAGCCGGGATCATCCACGGCGATCTAACGACGTCGAACATGATCGTCCGCGATGCTCAGATCATCATGATTGACTTCAGCTTGGGCGGAAAAGACGACGGCTTGGAAGCGAGAGGCGTCGACCTCCACCTGCTCAAAGAGGCACTGGGGAGCGCACACGCGCGTGCTGCTTCGTACTATCAGGCGGCGCTGAAGGGCTACCGCAAGACAATGGGGAGGGCCGCCGAAGACGTCATCGCGAAAGTGAAGGAGATCGAGTCGCGGGGTCGTTACACGTGATCGCCTTCGTCACGACGAACGAGGGCAAGTTCCGCGAGGTCTCGACGAAGCTGGCTGAAGCCCACATCAAGCTCGTACACGAGGACCGCACGTATCCCGAGATCCAGACGGACCGCCTCGAGAAGGTCGTCCGGTTCGCCGCGACGATCCTCGACGACCAGATCCGTGGCGACTACCTGATCGATGACTCCGGACTGTTCCTCGAGGAGTTCGGCGGCTTCCCCGGGGTCTATTCGTCGTACGTATACAAGCGCCTCGGGTGCGCCGGGGTCCTGAAGCTTCTGAACGGTGCCCGGACTCGCGCCGCGCGGTTCGAGACCGTCTTCCTCCTCCGGACGTCGGAGGAGCACGAGGTCTTCCACGGAGAATGCCGCGGTTCGATCGCGGAGCGGGAGCGCGGGTCCGGGGGATTCGGGTTCGATCCGATCTTCATCCCGGAGGAGGCGACGAAGACCTTCGCGGAGATGACGATGACCGAGAAGAACGCGGTCTCTCATCGGGCGAGGGCCGTCGACGCACTGCTCGTACATCTGCTCGCGCGGAAGGAACGTTGATTATGTCGTCTCGAGTTGCGGCAGACGGGAAGCCGTGGCTCGACCCAAAGTCGTCATCACCGGCGGTGCCGGTTTCATCGGCAGCCATGTCGCGGACGCCCTGGTGGGCGCGGCGGACGTTGTCGCGATTGATCATTTGAAAGCCGGCAAACGCGCGAACCTCGCGAAGGCCCTCAAGGCCGGAGCGACGCTCGTGAAACGCGATCTGCTCCGCGGTGACCTTCGTCCGATCTTCCGGAGGGCCGAAGTCGTCTATCATTTCGCGGCGAATCCGGATGTCCGGCTGGACCGCCGGGGGACGAAGCCCACGGTCGACGAGAACATCGTGGCGACCCATCGGGTCCTGGAGGCGTGCCGGGTGGCCGAGGTCCCGCGGATCGTGTTCGCGTCCACTTCGACCGTCTACGGTGAGGCGACGGTCGTGCCGACCCCGGAAGACTACAGCCCCCTCGAGCCGATCTCCGTGTACGGCGCATCGAAGCTGGCGGGCGAGGCGCTCCTCTCTGCATACGCGCACACGTTCGGGGTCCAGGCATTCGTCTTCCGCCTCGCCAATGTCGTCGGAG
>VBLZ01000126.1 GCA_005878515.1 Methanobacteriota archaeon
TACTACCGGCAAGCGAAGCGGGAAGAGGCCATGCTTGCGGAGACCTTCGGACAACAGTTCCACGCGTGGGCGAGCAAGACGCCGATGTTCCTGCCGAAGATCCGCCTGCCGCACGGCTCGAAGCCGGTGTCGCCCTAAGCTCGCGGCGTTGACGGGATTCGAGGCTACGGGATCACGACGCCGCGGCCCTCGAGCGTTCCTTTCTTCAACTGGTCGAGCATCTCGTTCACCTCGTCGAGCTTCCCTTTCTGCGTGATGACGCGGACCTTGCCTTGTCGCGTCAGCTCGATGAGCTCGCGCAGTTCGTCCCAGTTGCCGACGAGGCTTCCGAGGACGGAGTATTCGGAGAAGATCATGTCGATGGCCTTCAGGTTCGCCGTGCCGCCATAACCGACGATGATCAACGAGCCGCCTTTCCGGAGCATCCGCATCCCGTTGGCGAGGGTCTGGTCGTTGCCGACGAGATCGATCACGACCTCCGCCCCTTGGTTCTTCGTAAACTCCATCACCTGCTTCACGGGATCCCGCCGCGCGTCGATGACGCGGTGAGCCCCCATCTTCTCCGCGAGGCGGAGTTTGCTCTCCGCGACGTCGGTGGCCGTGATGTAGGCGTTCGTCATGCATCGCAGCAACTGGAGGGCGATGTGACCGAGGCCGCCCACCCCTTGGACGACGACGTTGCTGCCCGAGGTCGTGCGGCTCGCGGCTTTCTTGACGGCGCGGATCGCGGTGAGCCCGGCGTCGGCTAGGGGGGCGACGTCCGCGGGGTCGAGCTCGTTCAACTTGACGAGCGAGCGCTCGGAGGTGCGGATGAATTGCGCGAAGCCGCCGTCCGCGGTGATCCCTGGGAACACGAGGTTCTCGCAATGCATGTCCTCGCCGATCCGACAGGCTCGGCACAGGCCGTCCGTGATCACGGGATGGAGGATGACCTTCTCTCCCCTTTTCACGGAGGTGGCCGCCGGTCCGACCTCCTCGACGATTCCCGCGTTCTCGTGGCCCAAGGTGTACGGCAAGGTGACCTGGACCTTCTCCTTCCAAACGCCCTCGACGATGTGGAGGTCCGTGTGGCACACGCCCGCTCCGGTGACCCGCACGATCACGTCCGCCGGATTCTTGAGGCGTGGAGTCTCGGCGTCGACGAGTCGGAGAGGCTTGTCGTAAGCGAAAAGTCGGGCGGCCTTCATAGTGCATTGTATCCGATGCACTCTATATGGGTCTTCCTGAGCCGTGGTGGCGAGGCCCAGGTCGGTGATGACGATCGCCCACGTTCGTATGCGCTCAATGTGGGTCCATTGCTCCACTCGCCACTGCCCATTCGAATCGGAACGCGCAAAGGATATCTGCTCGTCCGGAATCGGGGTAACGATGAAGCGTCCGAACTGGAAAGCGATCGGGTTCCTTGCGTTCGTCGCGGTGGGCGCGGTGTCCGCGGCGCTGGGCTGCCCGTTCTTCCGGAACCCGCAGAACTACATGTCCGCCGGGGGCTTCGTCGGATATGTCCAGCACCTGATCTCGGTGCACCGCAAGGCCTGACGCGACGACTCTGCGGCTAAAGGTCATCTCGAAGCCCATCGCGAACGCCGATGTTTTAAAGTCCGGCCCCATGTGGCGAACGCGGGGGAGCGCGACGGAGTCGGCCAGGGTGAACGTTCGTGGACTGCCGAAGAATCGTCTCGAGACGCTCGTCGACGGCGTGTTCGCGATCGCGATGACGATCCTCGTGCTCGAGCTCCGCGCGCCCGATACGCTCGGCCCGGGAGGGTTGGCCCAAAGCCTGTTCGATCTCCGGTCGCGGTTCGCGGCCTTCGTCATCAGCTTCATCGTTCTCGGGGTCTACTGGTTCGCCCACCACCAAGTGTTTCACTTCCTCCTGCGCGTCAACCGCACCCTGGTGTGGCTGAACATTCTCTTCCTGATGGGCATCGCGCTCGTCCCGTTCGCCGCATCGGTCATGGGCGCGCACACGGACGACCCGATTGCCCTCAGCCTCTATGGCGCGGTCCTCGGCTTGTTGGCGGCCCTGGGATACCTGATTTGGTGGTACATGACAGGAGATCGAGGTTTGATCGAACCGGGCCTCGACGCGAGGCTGGTCCATAAGGTAAGGGTCTGGCTCGCGATCGGTCCCGTGATCACGCCGGTGGCGATCGCGGTCTCCTTCGTCAGCACGACCCTTGCTCTCTTGATCTATCTTGCCCTTCCCGTCGTTTTCATCTTCTTCAATCCGGTGAGTCGTTACCTCGAGCGCCTCCGCGAGATGGAGCCGTGAGACTCGGCTAATCAGATCCGAATCGACTCGACGCCCGATTGCCATGGCGAGCCGGATCCCTAGCGTTGTCAGAGGGCGACCGACTTGCCGATTCCGCGATCCCGGGCCCGCTCGAACACAAGCGCACCCACCGCGACATCCTCGATCGCGATTCCATGGGACTTGAACAACGTGATGTCGTCGGCGTTCGTCCGCCCCCGAACTTTGCCCGCCACGACGTCGCCAATTTCGTGGATGCCGTCCCACGTGATGCGGCCGCGTTTGATCGGCTCCAGGAGGTCGCCCCCCTCCTCTTTCGCCTGCTCAATCGAGTCGGTCGCCACGAACGCGCATCGACCGACCGCGGCGTCATCGAGCTCGCGGGTCTCGAGGCGGTTCGCTCCGATGGCATTGATGTGGCACCCGGCACGCAACCAGTCCCCGTGAATGACCGGCTGAGGCGCGTTCGTCGCCGCGATGGCCACCTCGGCACCTCGGATTGCCTCCTCGGCCGATGCGGCCACTTGGACGGTCACTCCAAGGAGGGAGGACATCTTCTTTGCGAAGGCTTCGCGATGGTCCTTGTCCCGGCTGTAGCAGCGAACCCGCCGGATTGGGCGGACGGCACACACCGCCTCGAGCTGACTCTGTGCTTGCCATCCCGTGCCGACGATGCCGACGGTCGACGCATCGTCTCGCGCAAAGTATTTCGTCGCCACTCCGGACGCAGCCCCGGTCCGCTGTTGGCCGAGGCGGTCCGCCTGAATCACGGCGACGAGTTCTCCGGTACCGATGTCGATCAAGTGAACCCAGAATCGAATGCCCGTGCGGGACGTGGTGTAGTACTTGAACCCGGCATATCCGCGGGCCGGCCACGACGCGAGCATGATGTTCACTGTGGCCTCGCGCGTTCCCACCCGCTGGCGCGGGCGGTTCGTCGCCTCGCCTCGCCCCAGGGCGCGCAACCCGTCCTCGACCGCTCCCAGGGCGTCCTCCATTCGGAGGAGGTCCTCGACGTCTTTCTCCGTGATGAGCAACGGGGACATCCGATTCCCGCGTATCCGGGCACCGCCTATTTGATGTCTCTTGGCGCGGCCCATCGAGCGATCATGACTGGGATTCGCCCCGAGGCCGGGGCTGGTCGATCAACATCTCCCATGGGCGGTTCAGGGCGACAGGAGCTCCGTGGTGCTCCATCGCACGACGGTTCGCGACTGGGGCCTCCGGACGACCGCTGCGGTGACGAACATCGCGCCGCCGAATTCTCGTTCGTCGAGGATCTTGATCCGCCCCGGAAGAAATCGGTAGAACGCATACGATCGGAGGAGAGCCGCCTGTCGCCGCTCGGCCGGACTGAGTCCCTTCATCCACTTCGCGTACGGCAAGAACCGGGCTGCGTAGCATCGCTCCGCCTCCCACGCGCCTCTGCCACGAGTCTGTCGGCATATCCCGAACAATTGGAGCCCTCGATCCTCGCCGCCCCACACCTGTGCCGACCGGAAGATTGTCATCGCAAGGGATGGGTTTCGCTTGAGATTCCGACAATGTCGCGACGAGGGATCCGAAAGGAAGTACAGCACCAGTTCGGGCGTGTAGGCGAAGTACGCCGTGTTGACGTGCGGGCGGTTGCCGGGCGCGACCGTCGACATCGAGCATAGGACGTTTTCCCGGAGGATTCGGGAGATGCTCCGCCGAATCCGGTCATCCGAGAATCGTTTCTCCAAGGGCTTGACGGTCATGTCGTCACCTGTGACGGAGGACCTGCCCCGCGAGGGCACCCGTCGGCCGGCCGTCCTCCACCGCGATCGCGCCGTTCACCAGCACCCAGTCGATTCCTTCGGGATATCCGTGAGGATAGTTCTCGAACGGATATGTGTGAGGCCACCGGTTCGTCGCTCGGTCTCGAACGCGGGGCAAATCGAAGACGACGAGATCGGCCCGGAACCCCGGTCGGACGAGGCCGCGGTCCACCAGCCCCAGCCGCGAGGCCGGCAAGGCCGTCATCTTGTGAATCGCCTCTTCGAGCCGAAGCACGTTCTCGTTCACGACGAACCGCTCGATCACGCCGGGGAACTCGCCATACGTGCACGGCTGATAGGGCGCGGTGGGTGAGGTGCGCTCCTCCGTTGGCGCGACCCAGCCGTCGGAACAGATCATCACGAGTGGGTGCCGCAAGGTCGACTTAATTTCCTCTGGGTCCATGTAGTCGAAAAGGCCCACGGCCCGGTCTCGCTCTTCGACGATTGTGTCGAAGTACGCGGTCCATGGATCAACGCCGCGCTGCTTCGCAAGCCCCGCGATTGTCTTGCCTTCCTTCGAAGAATCCTCCGGGCAACGCAAGAGCCAGATCCGGTCGAATTTTTCGTGAACCAGCAACCCGACGTATCCGGCGCCCGGACGCTTGTCCTCTTGGATTTCCGCTCTCAATGCGTCCCGTTTCGTGTGGTCCCGCAGCACCCCGAGGAGTTCCTCTGTCGAGAGCTTCTGGGTCCACTGCGGAAGCGCGTGACTCAAGGGAGGCCCGAAGTCCGTGTGCACGTCGTTGTCCGCGAGGACCTCCACGCCTCGCGCCCTGGCGGCCTCCCAGAGCGCTTGGATTTCCTTCGCCTTCCCGATGCCACCGTACTTCGGATTGTTGTGACTAATTTGGACCGGACAGCCGGCCTGCTCGCCGATCTCGATGCATTCCCGAACGGCGTCGACGATCGTCTCCCGCTCACCTCGAATGTGAGACGCGTAGAAGCCGCGATGCCGAGCGACAACCTTCGCGAGCGCGACGATCTCTTCCATCGCGGCGAAGCATCCGGGCGGATACACTAGGCCGGTGCTCATCCCGAAGGCGCCCGCGCGCATGGCTTCGTCGACATGATTCCTCATCGTGCGCGTTTCCTCCGCGGTCGGCGGTCTCTCCTCGAAGCCCATCGTCGCGAGCCTCACGCTCCCGTGGCCGACGAGGCCCGCGATGTTGATGCCGATGCCTCTCGTGGCGATGAGCTCGAGATATTCCCCGTACGTCGACCAATTCCAGTCTTTCGCCTGCGCATAGTACTCGAATCGGCGGACCGCGAGCTCCCGATATCGCTCGCTGATCGGCGCGGGCGAATCGCCGCAATTCCCGATCACCTGCGTCGTGACACCTTGTCGGACCGCGCATTCCGCCGTGGGCTCGACGAGGATTCCGATATCGCTGTGCGTGTGAATGTCGATGAATCCGGGGGCGACATACGTCCCCGACGTGTCGATCGTCCGGTCGCATTTCGCACGCCCGAGGGGGCCCACTCGTACGATCTTCCCTCTACGGATTCCGATGTCGGCGATGCGCCAGGGGGAGCCCGTCCCATCGAGCACACGCCCACCGCGGATGACGACGTCGAACGCCATCTCATGGAGAACGCCCGCGGTGCCTTTAACATCGTTCACCGAGACCATCCCGGCGAACAGTCGTGGCGTCGAAAGTCAACCTTGTTTAAGGTTAACATTTGCGGCGCAGCCATTTTCGTCCAGATGGCCTCGTCTTTCATTGCTGCATCCGAGAACGTTGCATCTGTTGCGCGAAACCGTTTATAGTATGCGAGCGTTCGAGCGCCGACTTATCGATATCATGCAATCATGGGAGGAAGAACTCCAAGCGTTTCGCCGGCGGACGAAGAAATCCGCGCAGGCGTGGGAGGCCGCGAAGAAGCGGATCCCCTTCGGCGTCAACAGCAACTACCGCCTCGTCGATCCGTACCCGCTCTACGTTCGCAAGGCGAAGGGTTCCCGCATATGGGACGCCGACGGGGCGGAGTACATCGACTTCTGCATGGCCTTCGGCGCGCTCGTCGCGGGCCATAGCCACCCGGTCCTCGCGAAGGCGATGCGCGAGCGGGTCTCGAACGGTACGATCTTCGGTTTCGAATCCGTCGACGCCGGTCCGCTCGCGGACCACATCTGCCGGCGATTCCGGTTGGACCGCCTCAAGTTCTCGATGACCGGCCTCGACGCGACGTTGTTCGCGGTGAGGCTCGCGCGCGCGGTCACGGGCCGCCGCCGGATCCTGAAGTTCGAGGGTTGCTATCACGGGTCCCACGACGCCCTCATGGTGTCGATCAAGCCCAAGAGAGAATTCGCCGGGGACCGGAGGCGACCGAATCCGGTGCCGTCGTCGAAGGGCCTCCTGCCGGAACTCGTGCAGACCGCGGTCGTCGCACCGTTCAACGACCTCGTGGCGGTGGAGGCCCTGGCGACCGAACACGCGGACGACATCGCGGGGATCATCCTCGAACCGGTGCCGATGAACATGGGGTACGTCCATCCCAAACCCGGATTCCTCGACGGCCTCCGGCGAATCGCGACGGAGATCGGTGCGCTCCTGATCTTCGACGAGGTCAAGACGTGCGGCAAGTGGTACGGCGGCGCGGAGGAGGCGTTCGGTGTCACCCCGGACGTCAAGGTGCTCGGCAAGTCGATCGCGGGCGGCTTTCCGCTCGCAGCTGTCGGAGGCACGACTTCGATCATGGACCAAATCGTCCCCGGGCAGATCGGTCACGCGGGCACCTTCAACGCGAATCCCCTGAGCATCTCCGCCGGCCTCGTGACGATGACGAAAATCCTGACGCGTGCAGGCATACGACACGCCCAGCAGATCGGCGACGATCTCGCGAAGGGGTACCGCGACATCATCCGAGATCACGGCCTCTCGATGGTCGTACAATCAGGCGGCATCAGCGGGACCGTCCACTTCGCCCGCGGGGCCGTGACCGATTGGCGGTCGTTCCAGGACGTCGACGTGGGCCGGTGGTGGGGCTACTATACCGCGATGCTGAACCGGGGGATCGTCCCGATGGCCACGGGTCCGGACGAGCAGTGGACGTCCTCGGTCGCGCACACGAAGGCGGACGTCGCGCGGCACCTCGACGCCTTCGAAGACGTCGCGGAGAGCATGAAGCGGGGCCGGGCCGAGATGTCGCTCGTCGAAGCGGTCTGAGGGCCGCAGGAGAGCGGTGATCCGGACGCCGCGCCGCAAGTACGGCCGCATGATCAAGCCCCTCCCGGTGGTGAAGCCGGAGAAGTGCCGCTTCTGCAAGGCCGGCAGGCCGTGCCCGATTCACAAGCCGGAGACGGCTTCTCCCCGCTGACGGAGACACGTCGCCCATCATCGCCGTTCCATCAGGATGGACCAACCAAGAGGGCGGGAGTCGTCGCGGTCCAACGTGAACCGGAACTCACGGACCTCGAGGATCTTGAAGAGCGGCTCCAACTCGGACCGAAACTCGTCCTCGCTCACGACGGGCGGACCGTTGGCCGTCGGTTCCTTCGCGTTCCCCGCGAGGGTCAGCCACCGGGAGCCCGGCCGGGTGACGCGCTTAAGCATCTTTCGAAAACCCGAGAGATTCCGCGCCCGAATGCCGTGGTAGACCCCTCGGTCGAACACGACGTCGAACGGTCCACCGAGGTCCATCCGCGTCGCGTCGCCGACGCGAAAGTCGATGTCGACCCCCGCCCGCTGCGCCTTGTCTTTCGCACGGCGGACTGCGAGATCGACCAGATCGATCGCAGTCACTTGATACCCGCGACGCGCCAATTCGATCGCGTTCGTGCCGGTCCCGCATCCGATCTCGAGGACGGTCTTACCGGGCAACAAACCGGCGTCGAGGACACGGACCAGTTCCGCGCTCGGGCGCCCCGAATCCCAGGGCGTATCGCCCGTCGCATACGACTTTTCGAACTCTCGACCGGCCAGGCGGACTCCCCCGTGAACCTGGAGATGCCCATGGAACGACGGATATTAAGGTCAAGCCTTTCGAAACCGCGCGGTCTCCGCGAAGACTATATTGACTGGGGCCGAATGCGTCCACACATGTCAAAAGGCCCGCCGCGTGCCGATCTCGAGGCGCGGACGAAGGCTTCCCGCGCGTATGCGGACCGGGCGCGTCGTTCCCTCCCGGGCGGCGTCACCGCGGGCGTGAAATATTTCGATCCCTACCCGATTGCGATGAAGAAGGCGAAGGGCTGCCGCCTCTGGGACCTCGACGGCAACGAGTACATCGACTACTGCCTCTCCTTCGGTCCGCTCGTTTTGGGCCACGGCCACCCGCGCGTGATGAAGGCGATCCGCGACAGCCTTCAGTCCGCGGGGACCACGATGTTCGGCACGCCCCACGAACTCGAAGCGACCTATGCGGAACGCCTTCTCCGGATCTTCCGGCCGGACGGCCGGATGCGTTTCACGATGTCCGGGACCGAGGCCACGCTTCATGCGGTCCGAATAGCGAGGGCGTACCGCAAGCGTCCGATGATCGCGAAGTTCGAAGGCCATTTCCACGGAGGCGTCGATGAATTCCTCGTGAGCCACACGCCCTCTAGGGACGAGACGAGGAAGGGCCTCGTGCCGATCTCGGGATCTCGCGGGACGCCGGAACACGTCCTGAAGAACACCCTCGTGCTGCCCTTCAACGATCTCGACGAAACCGCCGCGCGGATCCGGAGCCACGCGGACCGTCTGGCGTGTGTCATCCTCGAGCCCATCGAGAGATCGTACATCGCACCCGACCCGGAGTTCCTCAAGGGACTGCGGGAGATCACGGCGGACCACGACATTCCGTTGATCTTTGACGAGGTGATGAGTGGTTTTCGCGTCGCATTCGGCGGGGCCCAACACGCGTATCGTGTGACTCCGGACCTCACGTGTCTCGGCAAGATCATCGGAGGTGGCCTTCCGTGCGGCGCGTTCCTCGGACGTCCCGACATCCTCGATCTCGCCGACCCGGTTCGAGGGGATTTCTTCCAGAGCAGCACGTTCGCCGGTTATCCGATCGCGATGGCCGCCGGCATGGCAACGCTGGATGAGCTCGAGAAGCCCGGGGCATTCGATGGCCTCCTGGAAACGACGCGGACCTTGACCTCCGGATTCGAGCGGCACCTGAAGGAACACGGCGTGCCCGCGGTGGTGCCCGGCGTGGGCAGCGTCTTCTCGATCCTCTTCATGAATCATGCGCCGCGCAACTACCGGGACTCGCTCGAAGCGGACGAAGCGAAGCGGAGCGTCCTCGACACCTCCCTGCTTGCCCGGGGGATCTTCGTGAAACCGGGAAAGCCGTTCTATGTTTCCGCTGCCCACGACAACATTGCAATCCGCGAGACGCTCGACGCCTTCGAAGAGAGTCTATCCGGCCCCGCGTGATCAACGCCGCGGCCCGAGGCCCATGATCGTTCGCGCCTCCTCCGGGGTCGCGACCTCCCGCTGGAGATCCTCCGCGAGGTGCCTCGCACGGCCGACCAACTCCTCGTTTCGAGCGAGGGCCCCTTTCTTCAGGTAAAGATTGTCTTCGAGGCCCACGCGGACGTGGCCGCCCAAGACGATGGCCATCGTCGTCATCGGCAGTTGCATCCGGGACATCCCCGCGACGACGTACGTCGCGGTCGGCGGGAGCTGGTTGCGCATGTGCAGCAGGTTCTCCGGGGTGGCGGGGACGCCGCCGTCGACTCCCATGACGAGCTGGAAGTGTGCCGGCTCCTCCACGAGTCCCGAGTCGATCAACCGCATGCCTTGCTGGACGAAGCCCACGTCGAACGCTTCGAGTTCCGGTTTGATCTTCTGATCGAGCATCGCCTTCGCGAGGAATTGAACGGTCTCAGGCGTGTTCACGTACACGACGGATGGCTTGCGCCCGGCGAAGTTGAGCGTCCCCGTCGTGAGCGAGCCCATCTCCGGATTCGTTCGCAAGGGCGTCGCGCGATCCTCGTCCGTCTGGCCCGCGATTCCGCTCGTCGACGTCATGACGACGAGCTTCGTCCGCTTGCGGATCTTCTCAACCGTCTCCTGGAAGATGTCGAGCCGGGACGTGGGACGTTCGTCCTCGTCGCGGCAGTGGACGTGGATGATCGCCGCGCCTTCCTGCTCGCACCGGTACGCGGTCTCGGCGATCTCGTCCGGCGTCACCGGCACGTGCGGCGTGTCCTTCTTTCGCGGCACGGAGCCCGTCGGCGCGACCGTGATGATGAGCTTGTCCATGCCGTCCGCCGGAGCCCGCTACGCGTCGATTCGTAGTAAAGGGTTGTGGCCCCTCGAGATCGCGCCGGTATGAGTGAACATCCCGAGTCTACGCAAACAGGTGGCACGACACCTTCACATCGGGCGCGATGGCCTTGAGCTCCGGTTCCGTGAATTCGTGGAGCGACACCCGGATCCCGCCGTCCGCCCGCTCGATCGAGCGAATCGCCTTGAGTCCCCGGAATTCCTCTCCCTTATCCTCGATGAGCCGACGGATCGTCGCCTCGGCGTCGGGAGGCGCGGATGGCAGGGTGAAGGCGCCCGGGGCGTCCGCTCGGAGTCCCGCGAAGAGTCCCTCCTCCGGCGTCCCGGCGGAGAGGTCCTTCAGCTCGGTCACAACCTCCTCTGCGATCCAGCCGCATCGTTCGAACGCCACGGGGCAGCGAGGGTGGAACCGGCATCCTGGCGGGATGTCCGAGGGGTCCGGGCGCTCGCCTTTCAAGATGATGCGCTGCCGCCTCCGGTCCGGGTCCGGGACCGGCACGACCGAGACGAGCGCCTTCGTGTACGGGTGCCGCGGGTTCTTGATGAGCTCTCGGGTCGGGCCTTCCTCGACGATCTTCCCCAGGTACATGACCCCGATCCGGTCCGCGAGCACCCACGCGAGCGAGAGGTCGTGGGTGATGAACAGGTACGTGAGGCCCTTCCTCGCGCGCAGCTCGAGGAGGAGCTCGAGGATCTCCGTGCGGATCGAGACGTCGAGCATGGACACGGGTTCGTCGGCCACCAAGAACTCCGGATCCAGGACGAGCGCCCCGGCGATCGACACGCGCTGTCGCTGCCCTCCGGAGAGCTCGTGCGGATACCGGAACAGGAAATCTTTCGGCGGCCTCAGGCCCGCATCGGCGAGCGCCTGCTCGACTCGGGCTTCCGTTTCGGCGCGGTTCCGGCCCAGGCCGTTCACGATGAGCGGCTCCGCGACGATGTCGTACACCGAATGCTTCGGATTCAGAGACTCGTACGGATCCTGGAAGATGATCTGGAGCTTCTGTCGCAAGCCTCGGATCTGGATCCCCTCGAGGCCTTCCTCCCGCAAGCGGTTCCAAATGAGGATCCGGCCAACGAAGACGGCCACCCCAATGACGAGGAGATTGCCGCCGAACATCGCAAGGGTCTGATCCCCCCAGACCCGGGACTGATAGAGACCTCCGGCATCGACGTACCCGGAGAACACGAGGCCGAGGTAGGTGCTCAGGTTGAACGCGAGGACCGCCAGCGCTCCGAGGACCAGCGTGGTCCGCGGGGTCGGCCGGGTCGGCGGCATGCTCCCGAAGTACGCGACGAGCAGCGCGACGACGAGGCCGTAGCCGACGTAGCTCCAGCCGTCCATGAACGGGAGATGGAACACGGACGCCGTGACGAAGGCCGGGAGGGTCGTCGCGATGAGCGTCCCGACGCCGAGGAGGATCCCCAGGAGGGCGAAGTGCGGGACGGTCCACGGCCGCTGCTCTTTCCAGGAGAGCGAGTGCTGCCGCCGGATCGTCTCTAGATCGGCTGAGCCTTTGCCCGCCTTCGCGGCCTCGTACTCGTCGAGGACGGTCTTCGGCACGCCGACGAAGACGTCGCCCCCGGTCGGCGGGACGAGCTTCAGGATGCCCTTGCCGGTCGTCGTCTTGCCGCAGCCGCTCTCCCCGACGAGGCAGAAGATCTCCCCCCGCCCGACGTCGAGGTCGATCCCATCGACCGCGC
>VBLZ01000041.1 GCA_005878515.1 Methanobacteriota archaeon
CACAGGGACTCCTCCCGGGCCGCGAGCTCGAAATCGATCTTCGAGCCAATCCGGAACGTCTCGAATTCCCAGGGCTCGAGTTTTCGGGCGACGAGTACCGCGAGATCATCGTACCGGGCCGTGAGACCGCCGCAGACCCAGCAAGGGTCCCCCGCGATGCCTGCGATCTCCCGTACCGCCCCTCCGCGCTCCGCGTTCGCGAGTCCATGCTCGAGTTTTCCGAAGAGCCGGCCGAGGCACGAATCACACACGCTCCGATCACCGAGCGCGCGCCAGTCGACGGAGCGCGCTGCGGCGAGGATCTCTTCCACGGTTCCCGAAGGGAACGGGGCCTTAAAGGTTCACGCGAGCAGGACGACGCTGATGAGCAGGTTCGTGAGCACAATCGCGGTCATCAAGATATATGCGCGATCCCTCTCCTCCGCGAACGAGAGCAGGCTCAGCAGCACCCGGGCGACCGGGGTGAAGATCAACACGAGGACCCCGAGATTCAGGAAGCCGGCGGGAGTGAAGTGGATCAGGAGGGGGCCCAGGGACCGCGGGGGGGTCGAATGCTCCGGGATCCGGAGGCCCGTCAGCCCCGCCAGGATGAAGCCGAAAAGGAGGAAGGCGACCGATACGACGACCCCGCCGCGGAGGATGTGGTAGATCAGTCGGTTGAGGTCCTCGACCTCGGTCAGCACGGCTCGGCGCAGCGCGGCGATGCGGCTCTGGACGACGCGCAATCGGGCGCGCGCGGTGATCACAGGACCCCTCCGAACAGACCGAGTGCGCGCGCCGCCATCGCAATCCCGAGACCCGCCAGGAAAATGGCGAAGAGAAAGCGAACGTCCGCGGCCTTGGAGCGAACGAGCAACCGCGTCCCGAGGTTCGTCCCGCTGAACACCCCGATGATCACCATGGCCGCGAGGCCCGGATTCACCAAGCCCTGCGAGTAGTAGATGAACGCGCTCGCCGCCGCGGTCACCCCAATCATGAAGTTGCTCGTCGCGACGGCGGCCTTCATCGGGACACGCATGAGCATGTTCATCGCCGGCACTTTGATGAATCCGCCTCCGACTCCGAGCAAGCCGGAGAACACGCCGGCCGCCGCGCTCGCGCCAAATCCGGCGCCCGGGCGCTCGACGCGGTACCGGTACACGCCTTGGTCCTCCTGGTCGAAGTACACGCTGCTCAGGTTAAGCCTCTTCACGAGGGGCCGTTCTTCCTCCCCACCCCGATACGCGCGATCCTTCGCGGTCTCGGCGACCCGCACCATTGACGCTGCGGCGTAGAGGACGACCACGCCGAACGTGAGGTACAGGTATACGTTCGGGACAAGGATCCCGACGACGGCGCCCGCGATCGCGCCGAGGGTCGTCGCGACCTCGAGGAACATCGCGAGGCGCAGGTTCGTGAGATGATCCCGCACGTACACGGACGCGGCGCCGGAGGAGGTCGCGATGACGCCAATCAGACTCGTGGCGATCGCCACCTTGATGTCGATCCCGAGCGCCAGCGTCATGAAGGGAATGAGGAAAACGCCGCCCCCGATTCCCAGGTAGGAACCCGCGAGGCCCGCGAGGAACGCCGCGACGGCCAGCAACAGCAGGACCTCGACCGTCGCCATGCGGGCCGGCTAGACGCCAGGCCGATAAATGCCTTTCCGGGGCTCCGGGCGTCCCGAAAACAAATGCAGTCGGGGCCTACCGAAGCTCACGTTCGGCTGCGCCGTATCGCCCGAATCGGTCGCACGAGATCGTCGTCGGCCCTAAGCTGAATCGATCTCGCGTTTCATGACCGGGTCCGAATCCGACGGAGCCCGCGGGCCACCGGCGGCCGCCGGCCCTCATCCGTTTCATGCGTGAGAGGCGATTCTCTCCGGACGAGCCGACCTACGCAACCGAAGTTCAGCCCACACGGCGCCAACGATTCCGAGGACGCCCAAGAGGGCCACAATCTGATCGTGATGGAGCTCGCTCGTATCGAAGAGATCCGCGGGCTGGATGAAGGTATGATTCGTGAGCGGGCCGACAACGATGCCCGTCGCCCAGAACACGCCGAGGATCACGAAGGGTGTCCACCACACCCTCACGAAGTGGAAGATGAGAATGCTGACGAGGGAGGCAGTGCCCACCGCGACGACGGCTTCGAGAATCGAGATTGGCATCAGGGTTACGATGCTCGGTCACCTTAAGTGCCTTCCGAATCAACCCCGTTCCAATCGAATCGAGTCGGCACAATTTCGGCGAAGACATCGCATCGGTCGGAGGAGCACAGGCAGCGAACGACACGTCGACCTTCGATTCTATGTCGCACGAAGGCGGGACCGTGTCGTTCCTCGGAAGGACAGCTCACTTCGACAACACGATCTCAATGGCGCTCACGTTCGTCGCGCGGCCATCCTCGGCGGTTACCTTCTCCGTCGCAATGCGCACATCCCTCACCTCGGCATCCGGGATGAATCGGCCCCGAACGATCTCCGCGACATCGACGGCCCGGGAGATCGAACGCCCGCGGGCGCGCACGACCACCTCATGGGAACCTCCATTGAAATGGGTGACGACCGCGAGGACGTAGTTCATCGTCGGCTTCTTCCCGATATAGACGACGCCAGGGTCGACCGTGAACCGCCCCCACCGGGACAAGGCCGAATTCGCCGGCGTCGTATTAAGCCTCTCCGAGCAGGTCTTCCAAATCCGCCACTCGGCGCGAAAACGTTTTAAGACCGAGATTCCTTGGTCAATCGGATCACGCATGGCACGGGACCGTGACTCCGGTTTCCATTCGGCGGCGGGCCTCATCCGGTACTTCGACCAGGAGGACGAGAAGGCCCTCAAGGTGAATCCGTGGATCGTCGTGGCCCTCTGCGCCGCCCTGTCGGCCCTCGTTCTGTACGTCACATATGCGTGGCCGCTAGGCCCGTAGGAACCTCGAAACTGTTTTGACCCGCGGCTCGTTTCCGACGAGGTGCCGCCGCGACGGCCGGTGGAGGATGATGCAGCTCGCACGTTCCTCCGCCTCGCCTCCGCGCTGGATCGCCGCTCGAGGGCCCGGGACGGCACGCGCCTCACACCCTGGAACCTCGATCCGGTCCGGCTGACGCCATTGAAATCGTGGGCGGACATCGGAGAGGCGCTCGAACGGCTGAGGCGCCTGACCCGCAGGGAACCGCGCGGCTTTCGACGGGCGTGGCTCGAGGATCATCTCCCGACGCTCCGCTCTCTCATTCGACAGGTTCGCGGCCCG
>VBLZ01000042.1 GCA_005878515.1 Methanobacteriota archaeon
GATCGGCAAGAAAGGGGACGGCTGGAACCAGGCGATGCGGACCCTGAACAGCGGCCGGATCGGCATCGCGGCGGGCGCGGTCGGCGTGGCGCGAGCCGCCCTCGAAGCCGCGTCGAAGTACGTGAAAGATCGCAAGGCATTCGGACGGCCGATCGGCGACTTCCAGTTGATCCGGGAGATGATCGCGCAGTCGGCGGTCGAGATCGACGCCGCCCGCCTCCTCACCCTTCGTGCGGCGCACTTGCGGGATCTGGGACAAGACAACACCATCGAGGTCTCGATGGCCAAGCTCTACGGAGCCCAGATGGCCCAACGGGTCACGGACTGGGCCGTCCAGGTGCACGGGGGATACGGGTTCAGCGGCGACTTCGACGTGGAGCGGTATTTCCGCGATGCACGCATCCTCGGACTGTACGAGGGCACGAACGAGATTCAGAAGCTGATCATCGCGGAGCATATCCTGGGGCCCTCTTCGAAGAAGTGAGAGGTCCGACCCATGGCCGCCTCGGTCCGCGACTGCATCTTCTGCAAGATCGTGCACCGGGGAGGTTCCCGCGAGCCTCGTCCATGAGGATTCGTGGACGCTCGCGTTCATGGACATCCGGCCGATGAACCCAGGCCATGTGCTCGTGATTCCGAAGGCCCATGCCGCGTACATCGAGGACCTGGCGCCCGAGACCGTCGGGCCAATCCTGGAGGCGGCGAAGGAAATCTCCCGCGCCATGCGCGCGAGCGGCATCCGGTGCGAAGCGGTCAGCTTTTACCTCGCGAACGGGGAGGCAGCCGGACAGGAGGTGTTCCACGTGCACCTCCATCTGATCCCACGGTGGCGAGGCGATGGTTTCGGGTTGCGCGTCCGCCCGGATTATGGCCGCATCGCGAATCGCACCGAGCTCGACGGGCTCGCGTTGAAGATCCGCACGGCGTCGGGTCGCTCACCGGACTGAAATCCGTTCCGTCACGTTCCGCAGCGCATCCGCGGAGAGGACCTTCCGGGCGGTCGGGAAGAGGCTCGTGTTCTCCTTGCGGAAATGGTCCCAGAGGAACTGGACGAGGAAAATCCCGTGGCGGTTGAGTTCCTGGATGGCCTGCCAAGAGGCCGGTTCGCGACGCAGGTCGTCCCGAGCCTCCTCAAACTTCAGGACCCCACGCCGAATCTCCTCGTGCTCGTACATCACGACCGTCACGAGGGTCCCGTACCGACCGATCGCCTTCTCGATGGCGGGGACGACCGCCTCGTCTTCGAGGCGGAGATGAGGAATCAGTTCCTCCTCGAAGAATCGGACCGCCTCATCGAGGATGATGTCGTTTCCTTCGCGCGTCTCGCGGGTGGCCATCATCTCGTCCAAGGTCGCCTCGAGTTCCGTGAGCTTGTCGACGAAATCCTCGTGCACCGCGACGAGCGGAGCGAACGGATCCTCAGGCGGCTCGCCCATCGGTCGCGATTACGGCCCGTCGTCCTAAAAGCCTGCGCTTCACGGCGCGAACCGGCCCGGCGTCCGCGGGAACGGAACGGCGTCTCGGATGTGGTCGAGCTTGCAGATCCACTGGATGAGGCGCTCCATCCCCATCCCGAAGCCCGCGTGCTGCACGCTGCCGAAGCGGCGGGAGTCGAGATACCACTCGTACGCCTTCGGGTCCTCTCCCTGTTCCTTGAGGCCTTTCTTGATTGCCTCCAGGTCCGTCTCCCGCTCGCTGCCTCCGACGATCTCGCCGACGCCATCGCCGCCGATCACGTCGAACGCGAGGACGAGGTCCGGATGCTTCGGGTCACGGGCCTTGTAGAAGGCCTGGGTGACTCGCGGATAGTGAGTCACGACGACCGGCCTCGATTTGCCTTCCGTGAGGGCGCGCTCCTCGAGGGTGCGGAGGTCCTTGCCCCATTCAATGTCCATCCCTTTCTCCTTCAGGATCTTCAGCGCGTCGTCGTAGGTCATGCGCTCAAACGGCGGCTTGACGGCCTTCAAGAATTCCGGCGTGCGGCCCATCGCGACGATGTCGTCCGGGCGCTCTTCGGCGACCCGCTGGCATGCATGCGAGATCGCCCCCTCGGCGTGCTTGATCACGTCGTCCATGCCGGCCCACGCCTGCTCCATCTCCGCATGCCAGTATTCCGTCAGATGTCGGGTGGTCCGGGACTTTTCCGCACGGAACGACGGCCCGATGTAGTAGATCTTTTCCATGGCGAGCACGAGGGCTTCCGCATAGAGCTGCCAGGACTGGGTGAGGTGCGCCTTCCGCCCGAAGTAGTCGAGTTCGAACAGGGTCGAGCCACCCTCGCTGCCGGAAGGCGTGATCATGGGCGGGTGGACCTCCCAGAAACCGTGATCCCGGAAGTACTCGTGGACTGCGCCGAACGTCGCGTGTCGAATCCGGAAGATCGTCGTCATCCGCTGGGATCGCACCCAGAGGTGGCGGACATCGAGGAGGTACTCCTCGCTCAGGTCTTCCTGGATCGGGAACTTCTCCGCGAAGTGGACGACCTTGAAATCGTCCGCGCGGATTTCGAAGCCGCCCGGGGCGCGTTTGTCCTCGACCACTTTGCCATGCACGATGACGGCGGATTCGATGAGCGCCTTCTCCGCCGCCGTGAATGCCTCGGGCGGCACCGAGTCGCGGGAGAGGGCCACCTGGACAATGCCCGTCGCGTCACGGACCACGACGAAGGCCTTGCCGCCGACGGACCGGGTTCGATAGATCCAGCCTCGCAGCTCGACCGCCTTGCCGGTATGGCGTCCCTTCAGGATTTCCGCGATGGAGACCATGAACTCCCGCCCTATTTGGGTGGGTCTAGATTACACTTGCGCAGTATCGGGCCCCGGGCCTGACCGCCTCGAAGGTGTCCGTTCGGCCGCGGCCCATCGTCAGGTCAGCAGACTACGATGCTCGGTGGTTCCATCGGGTATTGTGCGGAGCCAACGTGGATGATCGCCATGAGCTGGTAACGGAGATCGTAGCAATAGTTGTCCAGGCGAATCTCCAAGGTGAGCGCCACGGTAGTTCCTGGATCGGCACTACTCATGTCGATGCTTGCGTTCCGATCCCGATAGGACTCACCGGTTTGCGCGATGCGCGAAACGCTTAGGTTAGAAGGCGAGGGCGTGAAACTTGAGAGGACCTCGAAGGTCACGTTTCCGGTGGCGTGAAGTAGCGCGTACGTATCGGTCAACGTATGGTTCACGCGCAAGGAGGACGTGCCGATCGTCACGCTCAGGGGGTTCCAGAAACGAGGATCCCCGGGTACAGGTAGGCGTAGCATCACCGGGCTCGTGCCGTTGATCTGCACTGCGACACGGTAATACATTGAGGTTGTGCTCTCTTCGGTCCAGAAAAAGACGGTGATCCCGACGCCCGCGCTAACTGCCACAGAGCCGACTACCAGCGCCGTCATGGCCGCAGCCATGGGTTTCCGGAATCGGACATAACTGCCCAGTCGCCGCTTGGTCAAGATAACCCACCCAAGAAAAATGAAAAGCGCTCCGAATCCGAAGAGAAAGAAGATCAGATATCCGAAAGTCTGCACTGGAGCCGGACTAGTTTGATGCCGCTTCTAGTTGCCGAAAATGCGATGATGCTCCTCTTCGAGGGGCATGTGTGCCGCGTCCTGTCGGTGGCGGTCGCCCCGAAGGCTCGGCGGCACGGCATCGGGACCCGTATGATGCAAGCGGCCGAAGCCGTGTGCCGCGAACGAGGCCTCTCGACAATCCGACTCGAGGTGAGCACGAAGAACCTCGTGGCCATCGAATTCTACCGTCGACTCGGCTACCGCACGGACGGCGTCTTGTACGGATATTACTCGTGGGGCG
>VBLZ01000127.1 GCA_005878515.1 Methanobacteriota archaeon
CCCCGTCTCGATGATCGCCTTTCGCTCGTCGTCGATGAGGTAGACGGCCCCGAAGGCAGGTTGGCCGAACATGCGGACGTCGGACAGGTAGGTATCCGCGTCGAACGAAAGAGGTTGAAAGGACATCGGTGCCGCTGGATAGGACGATTGCAAATGTATCTTTGCGTCAAAGGCGGCGAACACCCCCGCACGGTTTATCGCGGCGAACGTCGTACGGACGTGCATGGCGTGCGGACCACGGGCTACCGATACGTTGGACTTCGCTCAAGTCAAGCGACCGCCGGCAGCGGCGGACCCGCCGTGGGTCGTCGAGGAAGACCTGCCACGATCCCAGCGAGCGCGAGCCTCGAAGGCGGGCCAAGACATGGCCATCATTCTCTTCGTGATCCTCGCCGGAGTCGCAGTCGGCGGGTCGATCCTGATGTGGATCTTACGGATCCCGCCATTCCGATAGGACGCCGTCCGGGCGGACTCGCGCCCCTCGGGAATCTCTTTCTAGTCGACGGGGGCTTTCCGGAATTTGCGGCGGTAGCCAAGCACGGAAACGGCGCGAGATTTAGGGTCTCGTCCTGCAGAGGTTCCCAGGTTCGAATCCTGGCCGCCGCATCACTTCTGCACATCGAGCAATGCGACCTTCTCGAGGACGAGGTCGGCCCGTCGGACCTCCGAGACGGTCCCGGCCGCCTGATCGGAGATGCCAAAGTCTTCGAGGGACTTTCCCTTCGCGTTGAGGCCTCCGTCGTCGCGGGTCCATCCCATGTCGCGAATGAAGTCGTCGACCGTCGCCGAACCGAAGAGGACCACGCCGATGGCCGTCGTGTCCGAGCGGAGGCCGACCGACCGAATCGCGTTCTGAACTTGACGCGCCCCGGCCGCATAGAGTAGGGTCTCCATCGCAACGGACCGCGAGGATATCGTCCGCGCGTCCCGCGCCCGGATCGCGTGAAGGGCCGCGGACTCGAGATGATCCCGGCCGAAGACCGCTCGTGCATCGAGGAGGGACACCTCGGCACCGCGGGAGGACGCCCACTCCGTCGCGGTGCGAACCACGGTCTCCGGATGGACCACGGAAGCTTTCGCCCCCGCAATATCGAAGGTCACGGGAAGTCCCCGAGCGCCGCTTGGCCTTCGATCTCCCGGACATCGACGGGCACGCCGACCTGCTCCTTGATCTTCATCGCAAGGGCCGAGCCGATCGTCGGGATGCGGGCGAGTTCGCTGGGATTCGCCTTCTGCAGGTCCTTCAGCGTCTTGTAGCCCCGCTGGAACAGCGCGCGTCCGCGGACCCGCCCCACGCCGCGCAGGGAGATCAACTCCAAGAGCTCCTCTTTGATGCCGTACTGCACTTGGATCGTGAGCCGGGTGAGCGCGCGGACCTTCTTCTTGTTGAAGATTCGGCCGAGTTCGCCCATCGAGTAGAGGAGCCACTCCGCCTGGTCCGTCATGCGGCGGATGTCCCCGGGACCGATGCCGAACTTCTTCGTGACCTCCTCCTCCGTCCGCTCCATGATCCAGTCATCGAGGAGGGAGGCCGTCTTGACCTCGGCGAGGAAGAAGTCGTAGTCCTCGACGGGGAATGTCAGATCCGCTTCCTCGATCTTCTGCTCGACCCATGCGTAGTCGCCGCGTCGGAGGTAGAGCTTCGGCATGTCCGGGGTCGTGCAGACGGTCCAGAGGTGGAAGAAACGATCGTCGCGGGCCTGGTGGAGCGCGTCGCGCATTTTGACCGCACTGAGCGGATCGATGTACAGGTCGCTCGTCCGCTTCCCGAAGAACGTGGCCCTCAGGGAACCGTCAGTGCGATGGATGAAGTCTTCCTTCGCCAGGAACTCGAGCACGTCGAGAATCTTGCCTCGGATCGTGTGGACGTCGCCCGTGAAGGCGAAGAACGTGCGGTTGAAGAAGGCGAAGAGTTCCTCCTCCGTTGCCACGTGTCCCGTCGCGATGTTGGCAAGGATGTGCATCCGTAGGGCAGGCTCGGACCCGAGCTTGGATTCGATCGGTTCGGGCTCACTGAGGAAGTAGTCCTCCATCAGCTCGTCGATGTCATCCTCATCTTTCGCGAAGAGAATGGCTTCGCCATATGGGTCGTAACGTGGTCGACCTGCCCTTCCACACATCTGTTTGACTTCCATCACCGGGATCGGAGTGAGGCCTAGGTTCACGTCGAACCGGTTGAGATCTCGGATGACCACGCGCCGCGCGGGGGTGTCGACCCCCATACTGAGCGTAGGGGTCGCCACGATGCATTTTACGCGACCCTTCTTGAACTCCTTCTCCACCAAGTTCCGCTGATCATTCGTGAGTCCAGCATGATGAAACGCCACACCGCCGTCGATACACTTGCCGAGGCGGCTCGCCATCGACGTGGCCTCCTCCTGACCCCGGACCAACTGCTCCGCGAGCTTGTTCAAGTGATCGAGTTCCTTCTCACCAAGCACAGCGCGCACCTCTTTCGCCAACGACTTGGCAAGAGCTTCGGTTGAGCGCCTCGTGTTAACGAAGACAAGCGCTTGGCCTCCGGAGGCCAGGACATCCGTCACCAACCCTGACATATCGTCTTCTCGCACTTTGACTTCCTGGACGGTCTGGTCTGTAAAGTGGACGAGGCCGTCGAAATACACCCCTTGTTTCAGGGGAACAGGTCGCCACTCGCTCGTGATGTGCTCCGCTTCGAGCCATCGCGCCAATTCCTCGGAATTCTTGATTGTGGCGCTGAGAGCAAGCACCTGAGACTGTGGATTTACTTGGCGAAGTTTCGCTAGCGTTACTTCCAACGTCGGGCCGCGGTCTGCATCGTTGATTAGGTGCACCTCGTCCGCGACGACGACACTGAGGCGTTGGAGCCAGTTCGTCCGATGCCGCAGGAGGGAGTCCGCGCGTTCGGAGGTCGCAACGATGACGTCCAACTTCTCGAGGGTCGGGTCCGCCGAATCATAGTCGCCGACCGAAATGCCAACCTTGATCCCGAGCGGTTCGAAATCTTTGAGGGCTTCGTACTTCTCCGCGGCGAGGGCGCGAAGCGGTACAATGTAGAGTGCCTTCCCTCCTCGTAGTACGGACGCCAAGATTGCGAGATACGCCACCAACGACTTCCCGCTCGCCGTTGGAATCGCGAGGACGAGATTCTCACCGAGCAGTGCGGGGCCGATCGCATCCGCCTGAGGCGGATACAGCTCCTCGATCCCTTGCTTCTTTAGGATCTCCACGATCCGGGGATCGAGACCGAGGTCTGCGACACGCATCGTTCATCCGATGCGAGGCGGTCCGCATAAAGGTTCTCGGGGGACGCGCGAGCGAGCGCGCATTCCGAGAGACCCAGGTCCTCTGCCCGGGAACCCGCTTCAACCGAGTAGCCGTTGGATCGAATCCGCCACTCCTACCCCACGAGCCCCAGCTGCTTCAAGAATTCGAGTTGGTCGTAGTAGATGTGGCTCTCCGAAATCTCGCCGCCTTCCACCTTGTACACGACGCACCCTCGAAGCTCGATTCGATTCCCGGTGGGCAGGATCACCCCGTCGCTATGCGCAGGAAGCAACCGCCGGTCGAAGCCATGGCGCAGCGGTCCTTTGTGCGTTCCTGTAATGAGGAGTTCCACGCAGACCCAGTCGCCCTGTCCGAAGCCTCGCACCCGCGTCCACGAGAGATCCGGCAAGGCCTCGCCCCAAGCCTGGAGTCGCTCCTGAACCGCTTCGCGACCTTTCACCGGCTCCGGCAAGTCCGGGCTCGACATGACGATGTTGTCCACGTGGAGACCCCATAGATGGTCCCAGTTCCGCTCGTTGATCGCTTCAAACGCGGCGTCAACCATGCGGAGGTTCTGTTCCACGGTCATCTCGGTTCTCCACTCCTGTTCGCGCATGGTAGCTGGACTATATAGATGGATGACCGACGCGGCAGTCTCGTCGGACTCCCGAAGAGTCGACAAGACCGACCCGCAGATTCGCGTGACCCAAAGCCTTTAGGACATCCATCAATTCGGTCCGCCGATGGTGGACCTCCGGACCGAGATCGCCGGGGTGCGGCTTCGGAACCCGACGATGCTCGCCTCCGGGTTCCTCGACGAGACCGGCGGGTCGATGGCCCGTGTCTACGAGGCGGGAGCCGGTGCGGTGGTCACGAAGAGCATCGGACCTAAGCCCCGCGAGGGCTACCCCAACCCGACGATCGTGGAGCTCGACGCCGGCCTCTTGAATGCGGTCGGTCTACCGAATCCCGGGATCGTCGAATACGCGCAGGAGGTGAAACGCGCCCAGAAAGGCGGGGCAGTCATCATCGGCTCGGTGTTCGGCAAAGACGCCGACGAATATGCGAGCGTCGCCGCGAAGATGGCCTCGTACGGCGTCCAGGCGATCGAGCTGAACCTATCGTGCCCGCATGTGAAAGGCGCCGGCACGGAGATCGCGCAGGACGCAGGTGCGGTCCGGGATTTCACCCGAGCCGTCAAGGACGCGGTCTCGGTGCCCGTCTTCCCGAAGCTATCTCCGAACGTCCAGGACATCGCCTCGTTCGCGGTCGCGGCCGAAGAAGGCGGCGCGGACGGCATCGTCGCGATCAACACGGTGAAGGCCATGGCAATCGTCCCCGAGCTGAAGATGCCCTTCCTCGCGAACAAGTTCGGAGGGCTCAGCGGACCCGCGATCCGGCCGATCGGCGTGCGCGCGGTGTACGACATCTGCGAGAAGGTCCACATCCCCGTGGTCGGCGTCGGCGGAGTCGGGTCGGGACGGGACGCCCTGGAGTACATCATGGCCGGTGCCTGCGCGGTCCAAGTCGGCACCGCGATCATCCCGAAAGGCCTCGCCGTCTTCGAGGAGATCACGAAGGAGATGGCGTCCCTCCTCGAGGACGCCGGATTCGGATCCGTCTCGGAAGCGATCGGGGTCGCCCATGCCTAAGTTCGAGGTCGTCCCGATCCTCGAGCTGGTGCGGGAGACGCCCACGACGATGACGTACCGGTTCCGCGGCGATTTCGGCGGGCAACCGGGCCAGTTCCTGATGGTCTGGATCCCGCGGTACGACGAGCTGCCGATGGCGCTCTCGTACCTCGGCGCGGTCAAGGGCATCACGGTCCACGATTACGGGGACGCGACCCATGCCTTCGCGGCGTTCAGCGCGGGCGACCGGATCGGCATCCGCGGACCGTACGGGAACGCGTTCCGCCTGGAGGGCGAGAAGGTCCTCGCGGTCGGCGGCGGGAGCGGGATGGCCTCGATGATCGCCGCGATCGAGGCATTCGCGCAGCAAGGCGCCCAGGTCGTGACCGCGGCCGGCGCGAAGACCGCGGCGGAACTGCTGTTCGTCGAGCGCGCGAACGCGAGCGGGGAGGTCCACATCGCCACGGACGATGGGTCCCGCGGCTTCGCCGGATTCGTGCCCGCCCTCGCGGAGAAACTCGTGGACCGCGAGAAGTTCGACCAGATCCTGACGTGTGGCCCGGAGCGGATGATGAAGGCCGTCGTGGACCTCGCGAAGGCGCACACGATTCCGATCCAGGCGAGCCTCGAACGGTACATGAAGTGCGGGATCGGCATCTGTGATGCGTGCTCGCTCGACGACCGCTTGGTATGCATGGACGGCCCGATCTTCACGGCGGAACAGCTCGACGGATTCGAGGAATTCGGCAAGTTCCGGCGGGACAAGAGCGGCCGACGGATTCCGGCGTAAGATCCCGCGAGGCATGTTAGACTCCAGTCAGCCTGCGGATTGCGCAGGCTCGACGCACGCCGACCATGATATCTTGATTGCGAACCAAGAGACACATGCGAAATTCTCATGGCTCAAGGACAACTATGGCACACACTCGGGGCCAATGTGCGCCCGGACCGGGAATCCCTTAACGCTTGGGTTGATGGAGAAGTCCCTTTGCCAAAACCAGGTGACTCTCCGCCGGAAGAGCTTTGCAGAAATGGAGGGATAGAGGTTTCGGCATGGGAGCAGTCGAACCTGAGACGGAACCGAATCCCCGTCTCTCCACCCCACGCGTTATTTTCGTAATTGGGTTCATCATTTTCATCCTTGGTTTCGGCCCCATGCTCAGCAGCCCCGGAATTTCGACTGTCGCTCTGCCGCCGCCTGACGTTGTCACTCCCGCTGTATTCGTGGTCATCGGCGTCGCCATAATGGTCGTGGGAGTCGCGCTCGGTCGTCGGGCCAAAAACAGGTGATTGCGGCACGGCTAACTCGGGCTTCCGTCTCTCCGTGTCCCCAGGCCTTTCCGTCATCGACATCTTGATATCCGGCGTCTCGCATCGTGCGCGGCGGAGTTGGAGAGCGCATGAAGGACGTGAACTCGATCGCGAAGAGGGCCATGGAATACAAGGAGAAAGGCCTCTCCGAGAAAGAGATCGCGGACGAGCTGCACCTCTCTCCCGAGACGGTCACCTGGCTCCTGACGCGCGGGATCAAGGGGGGAGAGGCGCCGAAAGACGTGAAGATCGGCTGGCGGTCTGTCGGGGTCTACGGGAACCGCATCGGGTTCATGGCTGCGGCGATGTCGGACATCGCCCTCGAGGAGCTCGAGAAGCGGCAGATGGACGCGGACTCGGTCGTCGGCGTCGCTATCAACGGAATCCCGCTCGCGGCGTTGATCAGCGAAGAGCTGGGGAAAGAACTGATCGTCTATCGGCCGAGCGAGGAGCGACACGGCAAAGGCGGTGCCTTTTCCTCGAACTACGCCTCCCCGCAGGGCAAGAAAGTCCTGATCGTGGACGACGTAGTCTCTACCGGTGACACGATCAAGGCGGCGATCACGGACGTCCACGAATCGGGCGGCACCGCGGTTTTGGCGGTCGTCCTCGTCAACAAGACGGCCCACGACGAACTCGCGGGCGTGCCGCTGCGCGCGCTAATCCGCGCACGGTCGATCTAAAGTGGTCTCGGGAGCGACGATTCGCTCTTCGCAAGGTCCGGAGGAAACGTAACCGTTAAGCCTCAGGAATGCCACTTATCGGATTCGTGGCGGAGGCGAGTCGCATGTGGCGAAACAAGTGGAGCGCCCGGCGCAGGTGGTCGTTCGTCGAAGTCGTTGGCCCGCTCATCCTCTTGGGGCTTCTCCTCGAGTTCCTCTTCCTGTTCGTCCTGAGGACCGCGGCCGTCCAATGGCTCCTGATTCTCCCTGCGGTCGCAACGCTCGTCGGTCTCATGTGGCTCGTGAGCCGCGAGCCCGCAAACCTTTAGGCCCCTCCGCAGTTGTGCGTCGCGGTGGAACGCGCTGACGCACTGGTACGATGACCTCCTCATCGATGCGAAAGCGTACGTCGGCGAGAAGCGGGACCTCGTCGTCAACGCTGGCTTGAGCGTCAGCGGACTCCAACATGTGGGGAGGCTCCGAGGCGAGATCACACTCTCCCAGTTCCTGACTCGAAGTTTCCGAGACCTGGGTCGGAACACGATTCAGAGTCTCGTCCTGTACACGCAGGACGAGTGGAAGGCGAAGGAAGCCCAGGTGGCCCAATTCACGAAAGAGGACGGGCGGAAGTACGCCGGCCGCCGGCTCATCGATGTCCCGGATCCGCTCGGTTGCCACGCGAACTGGGTCGAACATTTCTGGCAGGATTTCGGCGGGGTGTTGGATCGGTTCGCGCCCGGCGTCCGGATTGTTACGACCACGGACACGTATCGCAACCCGGAGATGCAAGCCCTCGTCCGCGATTTGGCTTCGCGCGCGGAAGAAGTCCGGGCGGTCGTCAACAAGTACCGGGCCCGCCACCCCTATCCCGCGGGATGGACTCCCTTCGAGGCGTTCTGCGAGAAATGCGGGACGATCGGCGCGACCACGACCGCGATCGATGGCACGTCGGCGTCGTACCGCTGCGAGCGATGCGGGCATCGTGGCAAATCCTCGATCGAGAAAGGGAAGTTGAATTGGCGGCTCGAGTGGCCCGCCCTCTGGAAAGTCTACCGCGTCGACATCGAGCCGTTCGGCAAGGATCACGCAACCCCGGGTGGCTCGCGGGACTCCTGCGCGGAGATCGCGCAGACGATCATGCACTTCCGGCCCCCGATGGGCATCCCGTACGAATGGGTCGGCATCTCCGACCGCGGGAAAGATCTCGGCGACATGGGCTCGTCGGATTTCCTCGGCTTCACGCCGGCCCAGTGGGTGGAACTCGGGGACCCGGAGGTCTTGCGGTACATATACGCGTTCAATCCGATCGCGCGACGGGTGGTCCTCGACCTCTATCGAGTCGACACATACCACGACACCTTCGACCGCGCGGAAGACGCGTTCTATTCATCCGACCGGGAAGGCGATGAAGACGACCAGGCTCGGTCGTACGAACTCGCGTACCTCGCGCCACCGCCGAAGGCGCAATCCTTCGCCCTCTCGTACCGCCACGCGGCATTCTTGTCGCAGATCAGCCCCGAATCCGGTCGGCTCGAGTGGTGTCTGAAACGCATGCGGGACACGGGGATGCTGACCCGCGCCCCGACGGAATTCGAGCGCGCGCGAATCGCGAGGCGCCTGACGCAGTCCCGCATCTGGGTGGAGAAGTACGCGCCGGAGAACCGCGTGAAGCTCCTTGAATCTCTGCCGCGCGAAGTGAAGGCGCAGCTCGACGCGGACGATCGTGCGGCGTTGCGATTGTATGCAGCTCGCGCCGCCTCCGTTCCTTGGAACGAGGAGTCGATCAAGGAGTCGATGGTCGTGCTCACGAAGAAAGGTGGCCTCCCGGTCGAGACCGGCCGATTCTTCCGTGACCTCTACCTGATCGTGCTCGGGTCGGAGAAAGGTCCTCGGGCCGCGCCGTTCCTCGCGGTGTTGGAGAAGGACTGGGTGTTACGCCGACTCAAGGAAGCGGCCCAGTAAGAAAAGTCAATATACGCCCTCTCCGTTGAATCGCGTTCGCAGCCCCGTGGTCTAGCGGCCAATCGTGACCGCGATGCGGTCGCGGGCCAGTGATTCGAGGCTCTGGATCGGCCGAAGACGCCGAGGAGAGACCTCGCGACGGCAGTTCGAATCTGCCCGGGGCTATCTCCTATTCCGCCAGGATCGACACCGCGTTCGGAACGACCGCGAAGCGCAACGGATGGCGGCCCACGAATTCGCCATCCAGGTCGATCATCTCCTCCGCCCCGCGGATCCTCAGTTCGCGACATCGAAACGTCGTGACCTCCTTCAGCGACAGGTGCTCGCCCCGCCGGAGGGCGGGCAGGTTCCGCCGCGCGGTCTTGAAATCGATGTCCCCGAAGATGACTACATCCAGCAGCCCGTCCGCGAGGTCCGCGCCGGGCGCGGGCATCAAGCCCGCCCCGAAATACCGGCCGTTCGCCACGACGAAGTCATTGACCACCACCTCTTTC
This sequence comes from Methanobacteriota archaeon, assembly GCA_005878515.1. Taxonomy (GTDB): domain Archaea; phylum Thermoplasmatota; class Thermoplasmata; order RBG-16-68-12; family RBG-16-68-12; genus RBG-16-68-12. The sequence goes on from VBLZ01000127.1 coordinate 9,307, forward strand.
GGCGGCCCGCCGTCCGCTTCGTAGACGACGTGCGTGTTCCGATACCGGGGAAGCGTCCGGAGAATCGCGAGCACGAAGGTGAGCCGCCCACCGAGGATCTTGGAGGAGCGATTCACGCGATCGACCACCGCGCCACCCGAGCCGAATTCAGCGATGTTGACGAAGTAGCGGGTCCTTCGAGCTCCGGCGTCGAGGAATTCACAGAGGCCCGCATCGATCGTCCGAGGGTGATGCTCGCGGATACACCGAGCGAGGGCCGCCGGCGTGGCCGGGACCGGGAGCGTCCTCACAAAATCGGCCCCGGTCCCAGCGGAGAACACTGCGACGCACGCATCGGTGTTCCGAGCCGTCTCCCGATGACCAAGGTAACCGTTGACGACCTCGTTGAACGTGCCGTCACCGCCGACCGAGACGATCGTCGTAGCGCCCTCGCTCAACGCCGCCCGCGTGAGCTGCGTGGCATGGCCACGGTGGTCGGTCGTCCGGACTTCAAGGCCGGGGCCTAGCTCATGTCGGAAAATGCGTTCGTAGGTCTTCCAGCGACGACGCATCCCACCGTTGGCAGAGGCCGGATTCACGATGAAGACGATGTCAGCCGCCATGGGCGACCCGGAATCTCTGATGGTCCCGCGCGAGGTTTTCGTAACCTCGGACCTCCTGCTCCATCTTCTGGGAGTCCCATCCGAGGAGGCGGCCCATCCGCTCCGCCACGGTCGCCGCAACGCCGACGCCTTGGTCCGGTGTTTCGTAAAACAATCCGAGCCGCCGGACCAGCACGTCGCCGAGGGTCATCGCCATCTCGTCGTGGACCGCGATCTCCACCTCGACCCAGGTGTACGGTCGTGCTAGGACGAGGCGTTCCGTCGCGGAAGGCCCACCCATGTGGCGCTCCACCTGTTCGGGCGCGTATCGACGTTGGAGATGGAGGGCCGTCTCCTCGTCGAACCCGAGGTCCGTGAACTCCTCGAGCGCGTGAATGGGAGGGCCCAGCGGACGATCCCGGGTCATGCTCGCGCCGGTACGGCCGAGCCGACGAGCGAGAAGTCCGCCCACCTCCTCGGCCATGGCCCGGTGGGTCGTCAGCTTCCCCCCGGTCACCGAGATGAGGCCATCGTGGTCCTCGAAGATCGCGTGATCCCGCGAGATATCGGATTCGGCTTTCTCGTGCCCTCGGCGCAGCAGAGGACGCAAGCCCGCATATGCGCTGACCACGTCGTCGGGACCCAGGTGGGCGGCCGGGAACGTCTCATTCACGGTTTCCAAGAGATACGCGACATCTCCGGCGTCTGGAACCACGGAGTCCGGATTGCCGCGAAAGTCGGTGTCGGTGGTCCCGACAAGGGTCAAATCACCCCATGGGAGAACGAACACCACGCGGCCGTCCCGCCTTGCCGTGAGAGCGAGTGCGTGGCGGTTCCCGACTTTCGCACGCGCGAGGAAGATGTGAATCCCTTTCGTTGGCCGGATTGTGGGAGTCGATCGGCCCGTCCGCAGATCGTCCAGCCAGACTCCGGTCGCGTTCACAACAAACCGCGATGAGGTCGTGAATGAGTCGTCGGTCATCGCATCACGGAGGTGCGCGCCCACGATGCGATCACTCTCCCGGATGAGGCCCTCCACTCGAATGTGATTCGCAACGATCGCTCCCGCATCGGCGGCATCTTGGACGACCGCGAGGACGAGCCGCGAATCGTCGGTCCATGCGTCGTAGTACAGTCCGGCGCCCGCGAGTTCCTCGCCCGCGATCTGCGGCTCGCGTTCTCGGGCCTCCGTCGGCGAGAGCCACAATCGGCGGGGGAGCGTCTTCTCTCGTGACAGGAAATCGTACAGGAACAAACCGAACCGCAGGAGGGCCCTTCCTGGACCGCGGTCCGCGTACGATGGGATGAGGAACGGCAGCGGATGGACGAGTCCCTGGGCGTTGTGGAGCAAGAGGTCCCGTTCGCGCACCGCCCGTCGCACGAGCCCGAATCGATAGTTTCGGAGGTATCGAAGGCCCCCGTGGACGAGCCGCGACGTCTTGCCGCTCGTGCCGGCCGCGAAGTCACCTCGATCGACCAGCCCGGTTACGAAACCGCGGCACGCCGCGTCCCGTGCCACACCGGCGCCGACGATGCCGCCACCGACGACGAGGACATCGAGTGGTTCAGTCCGCATCCGCTCCAGGTTCGCCGCCCGCGTGCGAGCCGAGAACTCGGTCACGTCGATCCCGTCACGAGGGTCCCCGGGTTCATGATGCCGTCTGGGTCGAGTTCCCGTTTCAGGGCCCGTAGCACAACGAGCCCGTCCTCGCCGATGACCCGGGCCAGGTAGGGCGCATGATCCTCGCCGATCCCGTGATGGTGGCTCAGCGCCCCGCCCGCATCCAGCAACGCCTCGGTGACGGCGGCCTTGATCGCTTCCCACTGTTCGATCTCACGGCCCTCCCGCTGCGGCGCCAGGAATGTGTAGTACAACGAGGCGCCGTCCGGGTAGGCGTGGGACACGTGACACAGCACGAGGCCGGCGGTGCCGTCTTTCCACAAGGCCTCTTGCAGCGCCTTCTTCGCCTGATCGTACACCGCCAGAAGTTGCGACCATCGGGCGGCGGTCTCGACCGTGTCGACGAGGATGCCGTGATCGAGGAGCGAGTCCCGCAGGTAGGGGAGTTCGAACCGCTCATGGGACCATCGCTCCGCCGGGCCGGCCCCCAGGCTCGTGGAGTTCGCCCGGGCATGCCGGAGCGCCAACCGACGCCGGTGGGTCACGCGCTCCTTCGTGCCTTCGAAACCCATGAGGAGGAGCGATCCTTCGGCGAGTCGGCGTCCGGCGATGCCGTCGGCGTCCGGTGAGATGCCTTCGCCGGCCGCCGCGAACTTCGTCTCCTCGCTGTCTGCAAGGTACGCCATGTCCGGGAGGCCGTCCTCCCGCGCCATCGCCCGCAGGGCCGCCACGCCATCGGCGAAGCTCGAGAATAACCGCGACTCGAAGCGTCGAACGGAAGGCAAGGGCTGCACGCGGAGCGTGGCCTGCGTGATCACCCCGAGCGCGCCTTCCGAGCCGAGGACGAGTTCCTTCAGGCTTGGTCCATGCGATTCCTTCGGCGCCGATCCGACCTCGACGACGCGGGCGGGCGAGACGAGTCGCACTCCGACGACGAGGTCCTCGATGCTCCCGTACCGGTTCGAATGGGAGCCGGACGCCCGCATCGCGATCCATCCCCCGACCGTCGAGAACTCCCACGATTGCGGGAAGTGGCCGAGCGTGAGGCCCTTCTCGTTCAAGGCATCCTCCAGCGGCGGTCCGCGGATTCCCGCTTCGACGGTCGCGAGGCCCGATTCGACGTCGATCGCGAGGACCCGTCGGAGGCGGCGCAGGTCCATGACGATCGTTGCCGCGAATTCCGAATGGACATCGAGGCCACCGACCACGTTCGTACCTCCGCCGAACGGAATCACCGCGTAGCGGCGGCTTGCCGCGAACTCGAGGAGACGCGGGACCGAGTCCTCTTCGTCCGGATAGACGACGAGGTCGGGGACATGGTCGACGCGCGCGGTTCGCAGGCGGACGAGATCCTTGTAGCCTTTTCCCGTGGCGTGCGTCACGCGCGCGACATCATCGCTCGCGAGATTCCCCTCGCCGACGATGCCCTGGATGTCCGCGAGGTCCTGGGTCGTCAGCCTCGAAGGCGGGACCGTGATGCGGTCGAAGGACGCCACGTTACGCCGCGCGGAGAGGTCGACCTCCAAGCGGTGTCCAAGATACGCCGCTAGAGCAGGGCGGCTCTGGAGCCTCAGGACCTTGTCTTCCCAGCCCCATCCCCACCACTTCGTCGGCCGCGCGTCCAACGCCTGCGCGAAGCGGATGGGCCGATAAAGACGTTCCTCTGGAATTGCAGGCGGCGCGTTCCCAAAGGATTAAAGACGGCGCCACGATGGGGCCGCACCGGGAGGGGACGGGCACGATCGTGAGCCGGGAAGGGATCTTGAAAGTCCTGGAAGCGTACGATCGGTCCGCGATCCGCATCGCGACGATCGGCTCGCACTCGGCCCTCGATGTCTGTGACGGGGCCGTCGAGGAAGGTTTCGCGACCCTCGTGATCTGCGAAAAGGGCCGGTCGACCCCGTATGCAAGGTTCTTCCGCGCGACGCGGGACAAGGAAGGCCGTGCGGTCCGCGGCGTGGTGGATGAGGCGATCGTCGTCTCGAAGTTCCAGGAAGTCCTCGACGAGAAGATGCAGGACCGTCTCCGCAAGGCGAACGCCGTCTTCGTCCCGAATCGCTCCTTCACCACGTACTGCGATCTCGACGCGATCGAGCGCTCGTTCCACGTCCCACTGTTCGGGAGCCGCAACCTGCTGCGGACCGAGGAACGGGAGGAGGAACGGAGCTACTATTGGATCCTCGAGAAGGCCCGACTGCCGGCTCCGGAGAAGATCGAGGACCCGGAGGAGATCGACGGCCTGGTCATCGTGAAGTTGCATCACAAGGTCAAGAAACTCGAGCGCGGCTTCTTCACCGCCGCGAGCTACAAGGAGTACAAGACGAAGTCCGAGGCCCTCCTGAAGCAGGGCGTCATCTCGGCCCGGGACTTGGCCAAGGCCCGGATCGAGCGGTACATCATCGGACCGATCTTCAACTTCGATTTCTTCTACTCCCCGATCGAGGCGCAGGCGGAGAAACTCGAACTCCTCGGGATCGACTGGCGCTTCGAGACGTCCTTGGACGGACACGTGCGCCTGCCCGCCGATCAGCAGATGACGCTCGACGAGGCGCAGCGCATTCCCGAATACGTCGTCGTCGGACACAACACGGCGACCCTCCGCGAGTCTAGCCTTGCGGCGATCTTCGACATCGCCGAGCGCTACGTCCGGGCGACCCAGGAGCACTTCCGACCGGGAATCATCGGGCCGTTCACCCTCCAGACCGCGGTCGACAAGGACCTGAAGTTCTGGGTCTATGACGTGGCGCCGCGCATCGGCGGCGGGACGAACGTCCACATGTCGATGGGCCACCCGTATGGGAACTCGCTCTGGCGCCGTCCCATGAGCACGGGACGGCGGATCGCGATGGAGATCCGGCGGGGGATCGAAAGCGGTCGGCTCGACGAGATCGTGACCTGACCGATTCCTTGGGCTAGGGCCGCCGGCTTTCCACTTGGCTCCGAAGGCGCTCCAGGATGTCGTCGTCTTCGGCGGACATCATCCGGTTCATCGTCCCGGTCATCAAGCGCATCAGGCCTTTGCCCCACATCTGGGCTACGTAGGTGACCTCGGTCCCTGCGGATTTCGGCGCGAGGCGAAAACTCAGATCGCCTTTCATCACGCTGGCTTCGACATGGAGCCCGAGTTTCGACGGCGGCTCGAACGACGAGACGGTGAGCGTGGATTGCATCATGCGCTTCCCGGCCTTGCGGGTCTCCTGCCAGGAAGTGCCGAGGCGAAACGGACCCGGACTGACGCCGTCGATCCGCTGGATTGCGGGCATCCATTGTCTAGAAGAACCGAGGTCGGAAAGCACGGAGAACACGCGCTCCGGACTCGCGGCAATCATCGCGGTTCGGGTGAAGGTCATGGGATGGCCAGAGAGAAACGCGGTAATAAAGCAAGCGGCCGGACCAGTTTGTCAACCGCATCGGAGCCCGACGAACCTTGATATCTCCACCGCCCATCCGTCGCGCGTCAGAAGGGCCGACCGAGGATGCTCGATGCACTGCTCCTCTGGTTGGGCGCGATTGCCGTCGGCTTCGTCCTGCTCAACCAGGGCGCGAAATTCCTGACCGATAACGCGACGCGGATCGCCGGCCGGATCGGCCGCAGCCGCTTCGTGGTCGGCGCGCTGTTCGTCTCGACGCTGTCCGCCGTGCCGGAGCTACTCGTCAGCGGCATCGCGGCCGGCGAGGGCAGTACGGACATCGCCCTGGGCAACGCGCTCGCCTCGACGGTCGTCACCGTCGCGTTCGTGATCGGGGTGAGCGCGCTCGTCCGGCCGATCAAGACCTCCCGCGAGATCGTCCTCCGGGACGCGGTCTTCCTGGCGATCGTCACCGTGGTCGCCGCGACCATGCTCCTGGATGGCAACCTCACCCAATACGAAGGGGTCGCCCTCATCGCGCTGTTCGTGCCGTACGTCCTGAACCTCGCGATCTCCCAGCGGACCGGACCCGCGGAAGAGATCCGAGAACGGATCGAGGACCTGGAGATCGGCCTCGCCTTCACGGGTTGGATTTTCGGCCGGAAGGTCGTGGTCCGGGCGGGCCTCAAGTGGCTCGTCTTCGGCATCCTCTGGTCCGTGATGGGCGCCCAGTTCCTGGTCCAAGGCGCGATCGGCCTGTCGAACGCGATGGGCCTGAATCCGTGGTTCATCGGGATCACGGTCGTCGCGCTCGGGACATCGTTGCCTGACATCGCGGCCGCGTGGCACGCGACGCGCCTCGGCTATACGGACCTCGTCCTCGGGGAGGGGATCGGCGCGAGCGTCGTGACGACCCTGTTGACGCTCGGCATGATCGGGATCCTGCGGCCCGCGGCACACTCCGTCGAACTCCTCCTCCCGGTCGTCGGCGCGATGGTCTTCACCGCGTTCCTCCTCCTGGCTCTGATGCTCGGAGGCTGGCGGATCACATCGCGTTCGGGCGCCGTGCTCGCGTCGAGCTACTTCGCGATGGTGGCGTTGAACGTCCTCTGGATCCGCGGCTTTCCCTGATCAATAGACCGCGCCGCAGCGGACGCACGTGAGCTTGCCGTCGCCGCGGGCGACGAGCTGTCCCCCGCAGGCGGTGCAGAACTTCATCTCTTTCACGAGGCGGCCCTGTTCGTCCCACTGGTGCTGAGGCCACGTGCTCGGAGCCGGCGCGGCACCGGGCCACCCGCTTCCTTGCGCGGCGGGGGCCGCCTGCGCGCTCCCTGGCGCCGGCGGCGGATTCGTCCGCGGGGGCGCCTGCGGCATCGTCATCGGGTACGGACCCGCGTGTTGCATCATGCGGAACTGCTCTTCCATGTACGCGCCCTGGTCGACGCGCGTGACGGTCGTGCGAGCGATGCGGTCGAAGAGGCGCTGGCGCGGATCGCCCTGCGTGACACCGCCGACGATGAGGTCCACCAGGAACAGGAGCAAATAGATCTTCGAAATGTTTCGGACGAGGCAGTGCATGATGTCCAAGTTGCCGTCGATCGCGACGACGCGGAGACTGAGGAGCCTCTTCCCGATCGTCGCGCCGAACAAGGTCTCGAGGAGCATCGAGTAGAGGAGCCAGACGATGCCGTACAAGAACGGGGTCACGTACCACGCCAGAGACACGAAGGCCAGCGGGAGCGCGAACAGCAGATAAATCACAGCGACGACGATTGCATCGATGAGCGCAGCGAAGAACCGGCGGATCCAGTGCTCCTGCAGGGCCGGATTATGTCCAATCAGGTCAATGGCCGAAGGCATGACTCACCCATCCGGACGCGACGATATCCTACGGGCCTTCATAAGAGTATCGGGAGAATACTGGGAGAATAATATTCGGTCGGCCGATTGAAAATCAGTCGGTCGAGTCCGCCGATGCTTCCGATGGCAATTCCTCTTCGACGCGATGCGACCGTCGGAGGAATTCTCCGGGAACTTCTTTGGACGTGTAGACGGTCTTCCCGGCCTTGTGGATCACGACCCCGGACGAGCGGGCGGTCTTCGCGTCGATCTCGAGGATGACGGGTTGGGCGATCCGAACGCGGCCCGCCTCGAGGGCGGCCTCGAACGTGGCACTGAGGTGGACCATCTTGCGGTCCGAAGGCCGGAGGCCCGCCTCCATCAGGAGATGGCTCTCATCCTCCGTCGTCGGGTAGAACAGGACGTCCGGGATTCCTTCCGTCGGCAGGTCGAGGTCGATGTCTTTCGAGTGGCCGTACGTGGCGCGCATCTTCCCGTCCTCGAATTGGTAACGGCCTTTCGGGTCGGTCTCGATCAGGCCCACGACGTGATGCTGGCGGACGAAGCGGAACCGACGGTTGCGAATCTGAACCGCGGTCAGGAAGTCCCGCAGGTCCACCCAACCGTGCGCGTCCATCTCCAGGCCGTACCGCTCCGGGAAATGTCGGAGGACGCCGGCCATCGTGCGGCCGAGGAGTTCGACCTCCTCGTCGTTGAGGAGGAACTTGCCTTCGCTGCCGCAGTGCGGACAGAACTCTTCCCGGAAATACCCGTGAGAACGGCATTCCTTGAGCATGCGTCCCCTCCCTTGGGCCGTTGGTATTCGCCCACGGCTTATCAACTTTCGTCCTCCCGGTCCGTCAGGAGGTCCGCCTCCCGTACGACGCGGAGGCCGTGCGCCTCCAGTTGCTCCTCATAGGTCCGCACCTCCGGTTTCGACAAACTCTTGCGATGGATGTAGCCCAGGGTCGCACCGTTGGTTCGCTCGACCGCCTGATCGATCACATGCGCGGACCCCCCTTCGAGGGCATACGCCGCGATGAGGTGTCCGAACGCAATCCGTCGAAGGAGCGCGAGATCCGTGTGCCGCGGGACGTAGTGGCCTCCGCCGAGGCCGATGGCGATCGGCGCGTCGAGCGGTTCGAGCGCGAGCAGGACTCGGGCGATGGCCCGGGAGGCGGCGAGGTCTGCCCACTCCTTTTCCGTGCTGCCCTGCTCGATGTAAAACGTCGGCGCGGTCAAGTACGGACCGTGGTGCGTGGCCTCGAACGTCACGTTGTACGGGAGGCCTTTCGCCTCGCGGCGCAGGCCCCGCAGGGCCGCCGTCATCCACCGGGGCGCGGACGGCACGAGCGTCTCCGGTTGCCCGCCGAATTCGGCCCCGCGCGGGTTGCCGATCGGATGAACCGTGAGGCTCGGCCTCCGACTTTCCGAGACATGCTTCGACAGGTAGACGACGAGATCCGCGGGCTGTCCAAACGCGCCTTCGAGGTCGCGATCCAAGTGGTCCCGGTACAGGTGGTGCTCGGAAATCGTGATCAGCCGGGCATCCCGCCACCGCCACGTCGCCTGTCCGCCGAACGTCCCGTCCGACTGCCACGGTGCGAGGGCGAGGAGGGCGTCACGCTGATTGCGGCTCGCCTCGTCAGCTTCGGAGGCCACGAAGACCCGCACGGTCGTGGGAAGGAATGCGCGCCCAAGGTCTTTCCTCTGGTGGCTCGCGCACAACCTTTATGTGCGTCGCTCCGGTACGCCGGCGGGAGGCCATGGTGACGGTCACCTTCGTATCCTCCGTACAAGGATATCAGGAGGGCCGCGTGGCGGAGATCGTGAAGCGCCTAGGGACCGATCATCCGGAGTGGAAGGTGGACGTCCTCTCTCCGGACGCCAGCAAACCCCTATTGGCCACATACAAGCTGCAGTTCGGGCCCGCAATCCTTGTGAACGAGCGAATCGAGTTCGTCGGCATCCCGCGATACCGGATGCTCGTCGAGCGGATCGCGATGGTGGCCGCGGGGAAAATCTCTCCCCGGACCGCTCGGGTGTCGAGGACGAGTTCGAGGAGACGCGCCGCGCGATACATCGCATGCTCAAGGATGCGTTCGAGGGGAAGCTCGGTGTCTTCCGTGAGCCGTTCATCTACGGATTCACGACACGATCCCGCGAAGCCCGCACCGAGACCGCGCGGCCCGCCCTTGAGGGCGAGGAGATCCGCACACGGGATCCGCTCGTCGACGTGATCTTGACGGAGTCCGCGATCTTCCTGACCGCGGAAATGCCCGGCGTCACCCGGGAAGGCGTCCGCGTGCGCCTCGACGAGGGCAAGCTCGTGGTCCAGGGGGAAGGGGACCGCCAGTACTTCACGAAGGTCGACCTCCCGATCGATGCGGACCGCGACACGCTGAAGTACACCTATACCAATGGCGTCCTCGACGTGGTCATCGCCCGAAACCGGTCCATCATCTGAATCGGGTCATTCGGGCGGGGGACGGGAGGTGTCCGAATTCCTTCCGAGGACAAGGCCGATCGAAAGTTGCGGCGACTTCGACGCATCGAGGCGGGCTACCGCGCGGAGATCCGTCGGGCCCAACAGAGCCTGAAAGGGACCACGGTCGACCGCGTCAAGGCGGAGCGGAAGTTCGAGAAGATTCGCGCGAAACTCGAGGCGAAGATCGACAAGGTCCAGCCGAAGATCAAGCTGCTCACGAACCTGAAGGCCGAGCGGAAGGCGTGAGGCCACGAAGGCTTTGAGTCCTCGCGCCGTTGACGGCGCGTGGCCGATCCGGACGAGGAGCGAGCAGAGCTTCTGACGAAGACGGCCTCCGAGGTCCGTGCGTGCACGTTGTGCCGCCTTCACGAGGGACGGAATCTCGCGGTCCCCGGCGTCGGCCCGCTCGACGCCGCGGTGTTCCTGATCGGCGAGGCGCCGGGACGAGAGGAGGATGCACGCGGCGAGCCGTTCGTCGGGCCCGCAGGGAAGATCCTCGACAAAGCGCTTGCGGCCGCGCGCCTCCCTCGGGGCACGGTGTTCATCACGAACGTCGTGAAGTGCAGGCCCCCGGCGAACCGAGGACCTCGTTCGGATGAGATCGAGACCTGTCGTCCGTACCTGATGACGCAGATCGCAACCGTACGTCCAAAGGTCTTGGTGACGCTCGGGTCCACCGCGTTGAAGGGCTTGCTCGGGACCGGGATCGACCTGAAGGACGCCCGCGGGAAGACGCTCTCCTTCGGCGACATCCCCGTCCTCCCGACGTACCATCCCGCGGCGATCCTGTACAATCGGCGGCTCGAGCCGACGCTTCGGAGCGATCTTCAGAAGGCCGCGAAAATCGGAGCGGCGGAGCGGGCCCGCATTCGAAGCGGCCCTCCGCGCAAAGGCAAGCCGACGAAACCGACCGCGTCCAGCGGGGCGGTGGTCGTCGGGCCGGGAGAACGGATCTTGCTTCTCCGGCGCGAGGACGAGGACATCTGGTGCCTTCCGAAGGGAACCGTCGAGCCCGGGGAGACCCTCGAACAGACGGCGGTCCGCGAGGTCCAGGAGGAGACCGGCCTCCGCGTGCGGCTCCTCCGGCCTCTCCACGAGGTTCGGTATTCGTTCTTCTGGCCTCCGGGCGGCGTGAATTACGACAAGACCGTGACGTACTTTCTGGCGGAACCGATCGGCGGACGGCTCGAACCGGAGCCGGGGTTCGATGAGGTGCGCTGGGTCTCCCGCGAAGAAGCGATGCGCCTACTTCATTGGAAAAACGACAAAGAGGTCGTCGACCGCGCCTTCCAGGCTATGCGGACGCCGCGACGCTAGCGAAGGAACTCGCGGATTTTCTCGAGCGGCCATGTGTTCAGCACATCCGCCGGGGTGAGCCATGCCCGCCGAGCCGTGCCGACTCCGAAACGCATCCAGGCCAGGTTGCCGCTCGCATGGCTGTCCGTGTCGACGGAGAGGGTGCAACCGGCGTTCTTCGCGGCCCGCGCCTGCGTCGCGTTCAGGTCCATCCGCCGCGGATCCGCATCGATTTCGATCGCGGTCCCGGCTCGTGCGGACGCCTTGAACACCGCGTCGAGGTCCAGTTGGATCGGTCCGCGCCAGCCGATCTGCCGAGTCGTCGGATGGCCGAGGATGTCCACGTTCGGGTTCTGGGCTGCCGCGACGAGCCGCGCGGTCTGCGTCTCCTGCGGCAGCGTGAAGCGGGAGTGGATGGACGCGATCACGAAGTCGAGCTCTTTCAAGACCTCGTCAGGGTAGTCCATCTGGCCGCCGTCGAGGATGTCGCACTCGGTCCCCAGGAGGACCGTGAAGCCTTTCGAGTCTCGGTTCAGCGAGCGAACCCGGTCGCGCCGCGCGAGCGCTTGGTCCGCCGTCATTCCTCCCGCGACGGTCGCGGAGACCGAATGATCCGAGATCCCGACGAAGGAGTAGCCGCGATGGCGGGCCGCCTCGACCATTGCCTCGAGGGGCTCGGTCCCGTCGGTCGCATTCGTGTGCACGTGGAAGTCGCCGCGGATGTCGGAGAGCTCGACGAGCTTCGGCAGGCGACCGGTCGCCGCAAGATCGAGTTCGCCCTGGTCCTCCCGCATCTCCGGAGGGATCCAGGCGAGGTCGAGGCACGAATACATGCTCTCCTCGGTGTCCCCCGCAATCCGCTTCTCGTCGCGGAACGCGCCGTACTCGTTCATCTTCACGCCGCGCCGCTCGGCCATCGTCCGCAAACGGATGTTGTGGTCCTTCGAACCCGTGAAGTACTGCAACCCGGCGCCCCAGCTGTCCGGATCGAGGATGCGCAAGTCCACCTGGATCGTGCGGGGCGAACCTTCGTAGTCGTGGTAGGCGAGGCGGATCACGACCTTCGTCTCCCCGGACGCGAGGATTTCGACGACGCCCGGAAGACGCTCGAAGGCCGCGGCGGCGGCCGCTCGGTTCTTCGCGACCGCCAGGATGTCGACGTCGCCGACCGTTTCCCGCATCCGTCGGAACGAGCCGGCGGCCTCGATGCGTTCGACCGTCTTGCTGGCCTTCATCCCCTCCGTGATCGCGTCCACGACCCGAGCGGCGTCGACGAGGAAGGCCCGGGCCTGGCCCTCCTTGACGAGATCGATCGCCCGCACGAGGTTCTCTTCCGTCTTCTCTCCGAACCCTTTGACGCGCTGCAGGAGATGCTTCTCGGCCGCCGCCTTCAACGTGTCCAAATCCGTGATTCCGAGCTGCTGCCACAGGATCTTGACCTTCTTCGGCCCGAGGCCGCGGACCCGAAGCAGGTCGAGGACGCCCGGCGGGAACTTCGCCCGGAGCTCCTCGTGGTACGCGATCCGACCGGTGGTCACGTACTCCGTGATCTTTTCGGCCAAGGCAGGCCCGATGCCGGGAATTTGGTCGACCCGCCCCGCCCGTACGAGGTCCTCCACGTTCTCCGTGAGCGATTCGAGTTGTCGCGCGGCCCGTTGGTACGACAGGACGCGGAACGTGTCCTCGCCGAGGATGTCGAGCATGTCCGCGATCTCGCTGAATCGGGCGGCGATCTCCTCGTTCTTCACGCCGGGTCGCGATGTCCCGAGACTCCCTTTATCCTTTCGAAGGGTCAATGCATCGTGATACTTTCACACACCCCGCAAGGACATTCAAATCCATCGATGTCCCAAATGTACTCATCCGATCCTACCGGTCACTTGTCTTCCGCATGCGCATGGACGATGCCCGTCTGCATTGGCTTCTCACCGAGTTCCGGCTCATCGTGAACAAATCGATTCGAATTGCCAACGAATCAGGGATTCGGTCTCAGACTCGGCTTGCCCAAGTCGCCTACCGGGGTCTAGCTCAGGAACACGATGTCTACAAACAGTACATCCCCTCAGCATTCGAAGCTGCCTTAGGCGCCCTCAAGGCCCACCGACGGCGACTACGGAAGGGGAAACGATCCTCGGTCCCCTACATCCGCCGTTTGTTCCTCAAGGCGGAGAACCAGTCGTATTGGCTCGATCGCGCGACGGGCCGTATCAAGATTCCAGTTCGCTCGGGGGAACACCTCGAATATTCCCTGTCGGTGGCAAAGTGGCATCAGTCCTTCTTGAAAGACGAAGAATGGAAACTGGGTTCGATGACCATAGTCCCTGGCAAGGTGATCGTCGTCGTGCGAAAGGAGGCACCGCGAATACTCGAGCCCACTTCGGTAATCGCTCTCGATACAAACGAGGGCTCTCTAGATGGCGTGTTGTCAACAGCCGGGTGGTCACAGTTGGTTAATGCTTCTTTCGAACGCATACCCCAAATCCAGCTCCATCACTTCCGTCGTCGTCGGAGGCTCGATCGCAAGAAGAGACACGACCGACGTCTGGCGAGGCGACTCTTGGCCCGAGAGGGCCATCGAGAGCGAAACCGAGTCCAGCAAAGGATGCATCGGGTTTCAAAGATAGTGGTCGCGGTGTGCAAGGCGAAGAATGCCGCGATCGTCCTAGAAGCCCTGACGCTTTACGGCGCGGGCGGTCGAACCCGTCGGATGAACCGCCGCCTCTCCTCCTGGCCCCGAGGCGAGATCCACCGTCAGATCGAGTACAAGGCCGCC
>VBLZ01000043.1 GCA_005878515.1 Methanobacteriota archaeon
CAAAAAAGAGAGGAACCGCTGCAAGGAGCGCGGTCGTCGCCAGGATCCCCGCGGTCAGGGCGGCGTAATCCCCGCCGCGGTCGACCATCCGCTTCGCGCCAACGACGTAGAACGCCCAGACCACGCCCGCGACGAACACGAGCACGTCGCCGGCGAACTGTCCCCCGGTGAGAGACGCGAGATCGAACTTCGTCGCGACCACGACGACCCCGAACGTCCCGATCAGAATCCCTGTAATCTTCAATCGGGTCATCGCCTCGCGGAAGAAGAAGACCATCAGGACCGGGATGATGACTACGTTCACGTTGACTAAGAGCGCGGTCTTCGACGCGGTGGTCAGGAGGATTCCTTCATTCTGCAGATCGAATCCGATCGCGTTGATTGCACCGAGGACCCAGACGAGAGGCTCCCGGAAAACTCGTCGATCCAAACGACGCATGCCCACGAGGACCGTCATCCCGAGGACCGCGCCGATCGCCATACGCGCGAAGGTCAGGAACAAGGGGTCGACCGTCCCGACGGTCAGTTTGCTCCCGGGGAACGACGTGCCCCAAAGGACGCTCGCAAGGAGGACGAGGCCGAAGTCGCGCGACCTCGAGGGGGCCATCCGCGGTGCGAACGAACCGAGATAGTTCAGGGTTTCGCCGGAGAACGGTCGGAACCTCTTGCCTGCTCAGGAGTCAATGACGGAAATTGTTTAATTGCCGAGGCGCATGTCTGGCGCGGTTGGCGGGAAGGACGCGAGCGGCTCCGCCGGCGGGTAACATGCGAGCTCCGCCCGTTCAATCACCGTGAAGGGCATCGGGGTCGTTGGGAACATGGCACAGCCAATCGAAGCGGAGGCGGCGCCTCCGGTTTCACCGGGGAGACGGAGAAAGCTCATCGCCATCGGGGTCGCGGTCCTGGTCATTCTTGTCGCGCTCACGGCCGCCGGGGTCTACTACCTGACCCGGCCGACGGGCTTCGCGGGGACGATCAAGGTCGGTTTCACGATTTCGTTGACCGGGACCTTCAACGTCGAGGGGACGAACTCGCTCAACGGGATCAAGACGGCCGCGAACTGGATCAACAGCCATGGAGGAGTCTCCGTCGGCGGAAAGTCGTACAACATCAGCCTCGACTATTACGACGACCAAAGCGGTCCCGCAGGGAACATCGGAACCCTCTACACTAAGATCATCCAGCAGGATGGAGCCCAGTTCCTCCTAGCTCCGTACAGCAGCCCCCTGACGACGGCCGCCGCGCCGACCGCGGACCAGTACGACCGCGTGATGCTCTCTCACGGAGGTTCGTCGGACATCATCTGGACGCAGACCTCGCGACGCAACCTCGTGGAAGTTCTGAGCCCCGCATCGATCTACCTGAAAGGCGCCATCGACTGGCTCAAAGCGAACCACCCGTCGGACAAAATCGCGGCGCTCTATGCGAGCGATTCGTTTTCCACCTTTGCCACGCAATCCGCACTCGGGTACGCAGTGTCTCAGGGTCTTACGGTCGTCTACAATCAGTCTTACCCCGGAACTGTGACGGATTTGTCAACGCAGCTTACTGCGGCTAAAAACGCCGGCGCGGACGATCTCATCGGAGGCGGCCACTTCAACGACGGCCTCCTCATCATGAACCAGTTGAAAACGACATGGACGGCACCAGCGCCGAAATTCATCTCGCTGCTCGTTGCGGTCACCGAGCCCAACTTCCAGACGCAACTCACGAACGCGAACTACGTGACGGGGCCTTCCCAATGGGAGTCGGTCGTCACGTACAGTCCGGCTGAGGCCCAGACTCTTGGCCTCACGTGGTACGGCCCGACCCCGGCCGAGTTCACCCAACTCTACGGGAGCCTAAACGGCGGCGCAACGCCGGCGTATCATGCCGGCGAAGCGGGCGCGGCACTCCTCGTTCTGGCGAGCGCGATTCAACAAGCGAACAGCCTGAACACCACGGATGTCCGCGCGAAACTCGGGAGCATGCACATCATGGACTTCTTCGGACAGTTCCAGGTGGACTCGCGAGGCCTTCAGATCGCCCACTCGATGGTCCTCGTCCAGTGGCAGGCGGGGGTGAAGAAGGTCGTCTTGCCGAGCGACGTCGCGGATGGATCGTGCCAATATCCGTACACGGGTACATAGGCCGGAGGCCCTCGGAGCCGCATGGCCGACGTCGCGTTGTTCATGGCGGACCTCGCCCTCGGCCTGTTGCTCGGCTGCGTCTTCGCGGTCATCGCGCACGGCCTGAACCTCATCTGGGGCGTCGCCAAAGTCGTGAACGTCGCGCACGGCGAGTTCATCATGCTCGGCGCGTACGGGGCGTACTTCCTCAACCTTTGGTTCGGGTTCAATCCGCTCCTGAGCGTACCGGTTGACGCCGCCATCGGACTCGCGGTGGGCGTCGGCTTCTATTTCGGGTTCCTTCACCGCGAGCTCCGCGGCAAGGAGTCGATGGGCTTGCAGAGCGAGATGGTCACCCTCGTCGCCACGTTCGGTCTCGCCCTCTTCCTGATCAACGCCGTGCAGGCGCTATGGACTGGAAACAACGTCGGGATCCCGTGGAGCCCGGGAGTCGTTCTGGTCGGGTCGATTCAACTCCCGCTCGGTGGTCTCTACGTCGCGATCATGTCCGTCGCGATCATCGGCCTGTCGCATGTTTTCCTGACCAAGACGTACTTGGGAAACGCCATTCGTGCGTACAGCCAGGACATCCCCGCCACCCAGCTCGTTGGCATCAATCCGACGTTTACCGCCGCCGTCGGCACCGCCCTCGGATTCTGCATTACCATGGCCGGCGGTGCCCTCCTGACCGTCTGGCTTCCGACGGGGATTTTCCCCGCCATGGGGAATCTGTACGCGCCGATCAGCTTCGTCATCGTGGTCCTCGGGGGGCCGGGGAAAATGTGGGGGAGCCTCGTGGGCGGCCTAACGTTGGGCGTGATCATCAACGTGGGCCAGCTCTTTGTTGGCAGCATCGCGCTCGCCACGGCCATCGGATTCCTCACCCTGATCCCGGTGCTGTTGCTCCGCCCCGAGGGACTCCTCCGATGAGGCTGCGTGGGATTCGTTCGTTCGGGCCCACGTTGTGGGGGATCGCACTATTTCTGGTCGTCCTCGCCGGGACCGCGCCGTGGATTCCCGTGTTCCTCCTGACCGTGCTCATTCAGTTGCTGATTTTTTCGACTCTTGCGTACTCCCTCAATTTGATCACGGGTCTGACCGGGTACGTGAGCTTCGGCCACGTCGTGTTCATGGCCTTCGGAGCATACGCCCTCGCCTTCGCGGTCGGTACCTTCCACTTGCATCCCGTGGCGGGAGTCGCGCTGGGAGCGCTCGTCGGCCTCGCCCTCGCCCTGGGCATCGGCGGCGTCACGCTGCGATTCCGGGGCGTGTAC
>VBLZ01000128.1 GCA_005878515.1 Methanobacteriota archaeon
ATAGCAGGACGAAGTCAATGAAGTCGTCACCATAGAGGACCAGGAAGTTCGCACCGAGGACGGTCTGCACCGAATAGAGGAGGTTGAAGGTGAAAGGCAAGACGACGATGAAGCACAGCGCGACGCCGGAGAGGAACAGCAAAACCACCGGGACGGTGATTCGAAGGATGAGTCGTTTTTCGGACGGCTTCAGTGCAGGTCCGATGAATTGTCCCAGCTCGTACACGATGACCGGCGAGCCGACGACGGCCGCGAGGAAGAAGGCGACCTTGAACATGACCACGTACGCGTCCCACGGCGGTGCGAAACTGAAGTTTAGAGGGATCCCTCCGACCCTTTCCGGCACAAGATAATTCTTCATGGCGACGACAAATTGCGTCGCGACGTTCGGGTTGGTCGGCCCGAGGGCGGGGATTAGCATCGGAATCTGCGTCCCAGAGACTGTCACGGAGCCGATTCCGGTGGTGAGGAACAGCGCGAACAGGACCACGATCACGATGACGATCACTTTGAGACGCTGCCGGAGTTCTTCGATATGCTCGAAGAATGTCATCCGCCGTTCACTCGGGCGGTCCTCCTCCGAAGCGACCTTCGCCACGGCCGTCATCGCTGCCAAGAGGGCTCGGCTTATGTACTTTCCACAAATGCAAGGTGCGAGAGCCCATCAGAAAGAGTAGCGGTCCTCGGTCAACGGATCCGCGGTGTTGCTGTACCCGCGGACTTCCCAGTACCCGAGCTCTTCCTCGTCCGTGAACGTGACGGCGCGCACCCACTTTGCACTCTTGTAGGCGTAGCGCTTCGGCACGAGGAGCCGGACCGGACCCCCGTGTTCGATCGGAAGCGGCTTGCCGTCCCACTGGTAGGTGAGCAGGACGTCGGAATCGTAGAGGACGTTGAGCGGATGGGACGTCGTGTAGCCATCGCCGCAGCGGAAGGTCGCGAAGCGAGCGGTCGGCCGAATCTGCGCGCGTTCCGCGACCTCCCTGACAGTGGCCCCGACCCACTCGTTGTCGAACGTGGTCCAGCCCGTGACGCAATGGAAGGGAGAAACCACTTTCGCGGACGGCAGTCGTAGGAACTCGTCGTACGTGAAGCGGATGGGTTTGTCGACCGAGCCGTCCACGCGGAGGTCCCACTCCTTCGGGTCGAACCGGGGGACGATGCCCAGGTCGAGCCTCGGCCATTTCCGAACCTCCCGCTGCCCGGGCGGGAGAAGCCTCTCCGCCGCCATCCGAACGAGACCATTGAAATCCCTCGATATAAATCGTTGTGCCAATGTTCGGCGAGGATTTTCGGCGTACGACTCCACGTCTCTTCGAGACGCGACGCGAGCCCGCGTCACCGGGAGAAAACACGAGGGTCGTGTGCCCCGACAAAGGTTTAATAGCCCGACCAATTTTCCACGCGACGGACATGGTGCTGGAAAGCTACGTGCCCGTCGTGATTTTTGCTGTCGTTGCCCTGCTGTTCCCGCTCGGCACGTTCTTCGCCACGCGCCTGTTCCGGCCCGACCACCCGACGCCCCTGAAGGACCTCACCTACGAGTGCGGCGAGGTCCCGGAAGGCGTGGCGCAGATCCAATTTCACTTCCAATATTACATGTTCGCGCTCATCTTCGTCATCTTCGACGTCGCCGCGATCTTCCTCCTCCTCTGGGCCTTCGCGTGGGGCGGCCTCTTGAACTCGGTATCGCCGGTGGCCAAGTTCTCGATCTTCCTGTTCCTCGGGATCATGTTCGTCGCCACGCAATACGCGCTCAAGAAGGAGGAGGTCATCCAGATATGAGCGCGGTCGTCACGTCCTCTCCGTCGATCACGGGACGGTCGGTGCCCGGGGCCGAGAAGGAGGTCCTCGCGCAGCTGAAGGCCGCCTTCGGTCCGAAGCTGAAAGACGCGAAGGTCGTCCGCGAGCGCCTCGTCGAGATCATGATCGACCGGGCCGAGCTCGTCCCCGTGTGCACGTACCTGAAGGACACGCTCGGCTTCGAGCATCTCTCGTGCGTCACCGCCGTCGATTGGAAGGACCATTTCGAGAGCATCTACCACATCGAGAATTACTACAACGGCTGCATGGTCCAGGTGAACGCGCAGATCCCATACGACGACCCGAAGATCGCCACCCTGACCGGCCTCTGGCATGCCGCGGACTTCCTCGAACGAGAGATGTGGGACCTGATGGGCGTCGAATACACGGGCCATCCGAACCTCACGCGCATCCTGTTGCCGGAGGACTTCAAGTTCCACCCGCTCCGGAAGGAGTTCGCCCAAGAGGTCGACCGGCAGTACATCACGCGCCGCAAGCTCCGGGGGGGCAAGTGATGACGGAGTTCTGGATCAACATGGGGCCCCAGCACCCCATGACCCACGGGCTCTGGAACATGAAGGTCCAAGTCGATGGGGAGACGGTCACGGACGCGAAGCCGGAGATCGGTTACCTCCACCGCGGCTACGAGAAGATCATGGAGGTCCGAGAGTTCCAGAAGAACGTCGTCTTGACGGACCGGCTGTGCTACGTCTCGTCGATCACGTGGTCCCACGCGTACTGCCTCGCGGTCGAGAAGATGATGGGGATCGAGACCCCGGAGCGCGGCCAATGGATCCGGGTGGTGGCCCTCGAACTCCAACGAATTGCGTCCCACTTGATGTGGCTCGCCGCGTACGGCCCGGACCTCGGCCTCCTCACGGGACTCCTGTGGGCGCTGCGGGAGCGAGAACTGTTCCTCGATTTGATCCAGCTGATGTCCGGCGCGCGGATGAACCAGAACTATCCCCGGGTCGGCGGGGTCCGCAACGACCTGCCGGAGAACTTCGAGGCGATGTGCCGGCGGAGCATCGAGCACTTCCTCGAGAAGGTGGACAACGAGTACCAGCGGGTCTTCCAGGAATCGAAGGTCTTCCACATGCGCACGGAAGGGGTCGGGAAGATTTCCGCCGCGGACGCGATCGACTGGGGCGTCACCGGTCCGAACCTGCGCGCGTGCGGCGTGAACGTCGACCTGCGCCGCCTCGATCCGTACGAGGTGTACGAGGAGATCGACTTCGAGCCGCAGGTGTGGCACGATGGCGGGGCGGGCGATTCGTACGCCCGGTTCGTGTGCCGGTTCAACGAGTTGAGGGAGTCCTGCCAGATCATCCTCCAGGCGCTCGAGAAGATGCCGAAGACCGGACCGTATCGGGTGAAGGCTCCGCGCCGGGCGGAAGGCGAGGGGTACGCGAAGACGGAGGACTCGCGGGGCGAGGCCCTCTTCTACGTGATCGGCGACGGCGACGACCGGCCGTACCGTGTGAAGATTCGCAGCCCGGTCTTCTGTACGATGGCCGCGACTCCGATTATGCTGCGCGGCAACAAGCTCGCCGACTCGGTCGCGATCCTCGGATCCGTCGACGTGTGCGTCGGGGAGATGGATAAGTGACGAGTGCGCCGCTTGTCCCGAATCTGTTCGCGGTCTGCGAGGTCCTCGTCCTCGCGATCGTCTGGGTCGTCGATCAGATCCTGTACGCGCTCGCCGGGTTGATCCCGCCGCTGACCGGCTTGGCCCAGTGGTTCGACCCGGTCGCTCGCGCCCGGCTCGGGATGGGGCCGCTCGGGTCCGAGTTGCTCATCGTCGTCGTCACGTGGCTCATCGCGGTCACGGTCATCGTCATCTGGGCGACGCTGGTCAACCTCCTGACGATGATGTGGGTCGAGCGGAAATTCTACAGCCGCCTCCAGGATCGATACGGCATCATGATCTCGATCTGGTCGCTCCCGTTCTGGCCGTTCAACCGGGCCCATCGACCCACGCACCGCGGCACCGGATACCTGCAGAACATCGCGGACGGGGTCAAGCTCCTGCAGAAGGAGAACATCACCCCGCGGAACGCGGACTCCGCGATGTTCCACATCTCGCCGGTCCTCATCGCCTCGTCGACGCTGATGATCTTCGCCGCCCTCCCGTGGAGCAGCGGATTCTACGTCGCCAACCTGGAGCTCGGGATCCTGTTCATCTTCGCCGCGTTCTCGCTCGCGCCCCTCGGCATCTTGATCGCGGGCTGGTCTGCGAACAACAAGTACACCCTCGTCGGCGGGCTGCGCGCCGCGGCAATGCTCATGGCCTACGAGATTCCGATGATCCTTTCCGTCATTGCCCTCGTGTTCTTCACCGGCTCCCTCAATCCCCTGACGATTGTGAAGCAACAGGAACGAACGCTCTTTTCCCTGGGGCCGCTCGCCATCCCGGCGTGGTACGTCTTCTCGCCGCAGATCCTCGGGTTCATCGTGTTCAGCGTCTCGATGATGGCAGAGATGGAGCGCATCCCGTTCGACATTCCGGAGGCGGAGGCGGAACTCGTCGAGGGATGGACGACGGAGTATTCGGGGATGCGGTTCGGCCTCGTGTTCGGGTTCAAGTGGCTCCGGATGATCGCGGGCGCCGCGCTCATCGCGATCCTCTACCTCGGCGGCTGGAGCGGGCCCGTCTTCGTGACCCTGTCCGTCGGAGGGGTCCCCGTGCCGATCGTCCCGGAGGAAGCTTGGTTCCTCCTGAAGATCTACCTGATCTCGATCGTCTTCATCTGGATCTCCTGGTCCGTGCCGCGCGTGCGGATCGACCAGATCCTGAACATCGGGTGGAAGAAGCTCATCCCCTATTCCCTCGGGGCCATCATCATCGCGGCCGCCGCGATTGCGTCGGGTCTCTGGGCCGTGGGGTGAGCGGCGTGTCGGGCCGGGAACGCGTCATCGGGAGGGAGACACGCGGTCGACGTTGACTGGACGCTCATCGCGTTCTTCGTCTTGAGCGCCTTCGAGGTCATCGGCTCGATCCTGGTCGTCATCAACAAGCGGATGGTCCGCGCGGCGTTCTGGCTCGCGATGACCCTCGTGACGATCGGCGCGATCTACCTCCTCTTCCAGAGCGAGTTCGTGTTCCTCATCCAGATCATCGTATACGCGGGTGCGGTGCCCGTGCTCTTCGTCTTCGGGATCATGCTGACCCGGAGGACAATCATGGACGAGCCGGGGCCGGAGGGCGGACCGTGAACGCGCGGGAGTTCCTCGTCGTCCTCGCGGCGACGGCCCTGTTCCTCGTGATGGGAGCCTCGTTCCTCGGCAACGTGAACTGGCTAGGCTCCCCGACGTCGATCCCGGTCTACAACACGACGTCGAACAACGGGATCGCGAACCAGATGTTCGATACCTTCGCGATCACGATCATCCTGATCGCCATCCTGCTGGGAGCCGCGATGATCGGCGGCGTCTACCTCGCGAAGATGGATGAACCGGGGAAGGTGGGCCCGTGATCCCCCTCCAATACGAACTGCTCCTGTCCGCGATGCTCCTCTGCATCGGCCTCTACGGCGTCCTCGCCCGCCGGAACGGCATCATCGTTCTGATGTCGATCGAGATCATCCTGAACGCCTCGATTCTGAACTTCGTCGCGTTCAGCTCGTACAGCGGCGATGCGAGCGGCCAGGTGTTCGCCCTCCTCGGGATCGCGGTCGCCGCGGCGGAAGCGGCAGTCGGGCTCGCGGTGTTCCTGTCGATCTACCAGACCCACGGGACGATCGAGCTGGACAAGGTCCGTTTCCTGAAGTGGTGAGTCGTGATCGCGTACGAGTGGGTCGCCTGGCTCATCCTGTTGCTGCCCCTCGGGGCGTTCCTCGTCATCGGCCTCGTCGGCCGGCGTCTCCCGGAGGGCGGCGGAATGGTGGCTGTCGGCGCGATGGCGGGCTCGTTCGTCCTCTCAATGTACGTCTTCGTTCAGGTCCTCCAGCAAGGAGGGCTCGGAGGCGGCTTCATCCCGCAGACGATCCCGGGCTACGTCTGGATTCCGAGCCTCCTCCCGGAGAACTCGATCAAGATTTCGCTCCTGATCGACAACCTGAGTTCGTTGATGCTTGTCCTCGTGTCGTTCCTGTGTCTCCTGATTTTCGTGTACTCGCTCGGCTACATGCACGAGGACGACGGCAAGGCCCGGTACTACGCGGAGGTCAGCCTCTTCGCGACCGGAATGCTCGGGACCGTGAGCGCGGACAACTTCCTACAGCTTCTGATCTTCTGGGAGATCATGGGCCTCTGCTCGTACCTGCTGATCGGCTTCTGGTACTCGAAGCCGGAGGCCGCCGCGGCCGCGAAGAAGGCGTTCCTCGTGACCCGCGTGGGGGACGTCCTGTTCCTCGTCGGCGTCCTGGTCATCTGGAACGTGTTCGGCACCTTGTCGTTCGCCGAAATCCAGGGCAAGATGGCGAGCCTCTACCCGAACACCCTCACGCCGCAGCTCCTGACCCTGATCCCGCTGCTGCTGTTCGGCGGGGCTGTCGGCAAGAGCGCGCAATTTCCGCTGCATGCCTGGCTCCCCGATGCGATGGAGGGCCCGACGACGGTCAGCGCGCTGATCCACGCGGCGACGATGGTCAAGGCCGGCGTCTACCTAACCGCCCGTGCGTTCATTTTCCTCGTTCCAATCTCGTCGGCAATCCAGCCGCCCTTCACCGCCATCCTCGTGATCGCGGCGATCGGCGGTTTCACGACGCTCTTCGCCGCGACGATGGCCGTCGTGAACTTCGACATCAAGCGGGTCCTCGCGTTCTCGACGATCTCCCAGCTCGCCTACATGTTCCTCGGCCTCGGCGCGGGCGCGTACACGATGGCGACCGAGGTCTCCCACGGGGAGGCGGTGGACTCCGCCGGATACAGCGCGGCGCTGTACCATCTGTTCAACCACGCGTTCTTCAAGGCCCTCCTGTTCCTCGGCGCCGGGAGCGTAATCCACGCGGTCCACACGAACGACATGCGAGAGATGGGCGGTCTCTCGAAATCGTTGCCCATCACCTCGAAGGTCATGCTCTTCGGAGGTCTCGCCCTCGCCGGCATCGTGCCCTTCAGCGGCTTCTTCTCGAAAGGGGAAATCCTGTCCGTCACCTTCGACGCGGGCGCCGCGAATCCCGGGTTCTACTGGCTCTGGGCGCTCGGCGTCGGCACCGCGTTCCTGACCGCGTTCTACACGTTCCGCCTGTGGTTCATGACGTTCCACGGGGAGTACCGCGGACACGAGCATCCTCATGAATCGCCGCGCGTGATGACGGTCCCACTGATCATCCTCGCGGGATTCACGCTCGCCTCCGGCCTCCTCGCGTACCCGATGGGCGGTTTCGGCAACCTGATCTTCTTCGGAGCGCCGGCGGCCGGCCTCCCACTCGTCGGCATCCCGGTGCAGGACTACCTGCTCGAAGGCGTCTCGATGGGCGTCGCGGTCCTGGGCCTCGCCCTGGCCTGGGCCGTCTATGCGACGAAACGCATCCCGGCGGAACGCTTCACCGCATCGAAGGGCGGGGCGTTCATTCACCGCATGCTCACGAAGCGCTACTGGATCGACGACGCGTACGACGCGTTCGGCCGGACGGTCGTCTACGACGCAGCTCGGGCCCTCGACTGGTTCGACCGCAAAGTCATCGATGGCATCGTGAACGGCGTGGGCCGCGGCGGAGTCGTGGTCGCTAGCGGGAGCGACCGGTTTGACCGTCGGGTCATCGATGGGGCCGTGAACGCGATCAGCCTCGAGACGGTGCGGACGGGCTTACGGCTGCGGCAGCGGCAGACCGGCCAAGTCCAGAGTTACGCGTGGGTCGTCGTCCTGGGGATCGTCGTCGTCATCGCGCTCGTGTTCGGACTGAGCTTCCTCCAGCGGTGGCTCGGCGGGCTGGGTCGGTGAACATGACCTACATCCTCAGCCTGCTAATCCTCGTCCCCCTCCTGGGGGCGGTCGTCGTCTGGGTCGCCGGGACCTCCCAGCGACTGGCGAAGCTCATCGCCCTCTCGTTCAGCTTGGTCGAGACGGCGCTCGCGTCCTTCCTGCTTGTGGGCTTCATCAATCCCAGCTGGGGTGTGGTCTTCGGACCGCCGACCGCGACCCCGCCGCCCACGCCGGGTGCGTACGTGCCGCTGTTCTACATGGAGCGCTACACCTGGATCTCCCAGTTCGGTCTCAATTACATCGTCGGCGTGGACGGCCTGAGCATTCCGCTGATCTGGCTCACGGCACTGCTGACGACGCTCGCACTCGTGTTTCACTGGGACGAGGAGAACCGGCCCCGCGCGTTCTTCGGGCTCTTCCTGTTCCTGGAGATGGCCCTCGCCGGCGTCTTCATGGCGCTTGATTTCTTCTTGTTCGCGATCTTCTGGGAGCTCGTCCTCCTCCCGATGTTCTTCTTGATCGGGATCTGGGGAGGGTCGAACCGCCGGTACGCGGCGCTGAAGTTCCTGATCTTCACCCATGTCGGATTCGTGATCATGCTCTTCGGGATCTTCACGCTGTACTTCAACAGCGCGGGCGTGAACGCCGCGGTGTACGGGACCAACGCGAATACGCTCGACATGACAGCGTTCCTCCACGGCGCCTTGCGTCACGAGACCGGCGGGCTCGCGACGTATCTCCCCCTCGCCCTGCAGATCCCGATCTTCGCCGTCTTCCTGTTCGGTTTCATCGTCAAGTTGCCGTCGTTCCCCTTCCACACCTGGCTGCCCGATGCCCACGTCGAAGCGCCGACCGGCGGCTCCGTGCTCCTGGCCGGCGTCCTGCTGAAGATGGGCGGCTACGGGATCTTCCGGATCAACATGGGGATGCTCCCGGAGGCCATGAAAGACCTGTGGTGGGTCCTTGCGGTCCTCGGGACGGTCTCGATGGTCTACGCCGCGTTCGTGTGTCTCGCCCAGGTCGACCTGAAGCGCCTGATCGCGTACAGCTCCGTGGGCCACATGGGGTTCGTCCTGCTCGGGGCTTCCAGTCTCACGGTCATCGGCGTCCAAGGGGCGATCTTCCAGCTCTTCAACCACGGGATCATCACGGCGATCCTGTTCATGCTCGCCGGATCCGTGAAACATGCGACCGGGACGCGGGACATTCCCGACCTCCAAGGCCTCGCGAAGGTGATGCCGCAGTTCTCCCTCATCCTGGCGATCGGGTTCTTCGCGTCGCTCGGGTTGCCCGGCCTGAATTCGTTCTGGTCCGAGTTCATGGTCTTCGTCGGCGCGTACGGATCGCCGAATCTCGGCGAGATGCGCCGGCTCATCATCATCCCGCTGATCTCGATCGTCGTGACGGCCGCGTATTACGTGTACACGATGCAGCGCATCCTCTTCGGGGACGTGCCCGAAAAGCTCGGGCATTCGCACGACCTTCTCCCCTGGGAGCGGGTCTCGTACGTCGTCCTCGTGGCCCTCGTCTTCCTCGTCGGCTTCTTCCCGGTGCCGTTCCTCGGGATGATCAACGCGTATACGAGCGCCTCGTTCCCGTGGCTGGGAGGCCTCTAAGTGCTGATCGAGTTCCCGATCCTGACCTACATCGTCCTGTTGCCCGCGGTCGGGGCGGTCTTCACATACCTCACGGGATCGGACCGCGCCGCGCGGGCCGTCGCGCTCGCCTTCTCGCTCGTCGTCCTGGGCCTGTCCACGGTCCTGTTGATGGGCTTCCTGTGGACGAACGTGATTTCCTTGCCGACGATGACGACGGCCGGGAACCACACCTACTTCGCGGTGGAACAGAGCCCGTGGGTCCCGTCCCTGAGCATCAGCTACATCCTGGGGGCGGACGAGCTCTCCGTCGTCCTCGTGTTCCTCAATGCCCTGCTGACGCCCCTCGCCCTTGCCATCTCGTGGGACGAGCACCACCGCCTTCCCGCCTTCTTCGCGATGTTCCTCTTCATGGAGACGACAATCAACGGGGTCTTCCTCTCGCTCGACCTGTTCCAGTTTTTCGTCTTTTGGGAGGTCGGCCTGATTCCGATGTACTTCCTCATCGCGGTCTGGGGCGGGCCGCGAAAGAAATACGCCGCGATCAAGTTCTTCATGTACACGTTCCTCGCGAGCCTCCCGCTGCTCGTGGCCATCTTCGCCTTCTACTTCTACTCGAACCCGCACACGTTCGACATGCGACAGATCATCGCGACGACGCCGATCCCCGCGGGGACGATTGGCGACCTCATGTTCGTCGCCCTCCTGATTGCCTTCGGCACGAAACTCCCGACGTGGCCGTTGCACACTTGGCTGCCCGACGCGCACGTCGAGGCGCCGACCGGCGGCTCCGTGATCTTGGCCGGGGTCCTCCTGAAGCTCGGCGGATACGGGCTGATCCGGTTCAACGTCCAGATGATCCCGCAGGCCGCGATGGACATGTACTGGCTCCTCGCCCTCGCGGGGGTGATCTCGATCCTGTACGGCGCGATCGTGTGCCTGGCCCAGGACGACCTCAAACGGATGGTCGCGTTCTCGAGCGTGAGCCACATGGGGTTCGTGACGCTCGGCATTGCCGCCGGGGTCTACGGCTTCACGATCAGTGGCCGCGGCGCGGTCCTTGGCCTCACCGGCGCGATATTCCAGATGTTCGCCCACGGCCTCGTGTCGGCGGCCTTGTTCATGGTCGCCGGCTCGCTCGGCCACAAGATCGGCACGCGCAACATCTCGGAGCTGGGCGGGATCGCGAAACGGGCGCCGCGCATGGCGACGTTCATGATGATCTCGTTCATGGCGTCCCTCGGCCTCCCGGGACTCGTCGGCTTCGTCGCAGAGTTCAGCGTGTTCCTCGGCATCTACGCGGCGTTCGGCTTGCTCGTCTTCGTCCCGATCCTGACGGTCATCCTGACGGCGGCGTACTACATCTGGGCGATGCAGCGCGCGATCTTCGGGCCGCCGAACCCGAAATGGGAGGCGATGCCGGACCTGCACCGGTTCGAGGTCGCCCCTCTTGCGGTCCTCGTGGCGGCGTTCGCGGTCTTCGGGATCGTCCCGGTCCTCTTCCTGTCCTTGATCTCGAACTGGGCCCAGGGGATCCTGGGGGGCCTTTGACGTGTCGAGCTACGGCGTCTTCCTGCCGGAGGCGATCCTCGTCGCGACCGCGCTCGCGTCCGCGGTCCTCGGGTTCGCGTGGCGGAAGCGGCCCGACCTGTTGTGGGCCTTCTCGGTCATCGGCACGGGCCTCGCGATCTTCGTGACCCTCGACATGATGGGCCTCGGCGTCGGGCGGGCGCTGAACCTCTCGGTCTGGCCGTCCCCCGTCGGGACCCAGGGGGACTTCGCGGTCGAGCTGAAGATGCGGGTCGACACGTTCGCGCTGTTCTTCCAGTTGATGTTCGAGTTCGTCGCGTTCTTGGCGATCGTCGCCTCGCGCGGTTTCATCCACGCCGACGAGCCGCACCAAGGGGAGTACTACGCCCTCATGCTCCTCGCGGTCGTCGGGATGATGTTCACCGCGGCCGCGACGGACCTGTTCGTCCTCTTCCTCGCCTTCGAGACGTCGAGCCTGAGCACCTTTGCCCTGGTTGCATTCCGGAAGCGCGACAAACAGGCGACGGAGGCGGCGGTGAAGTTCTTCATTATCGGGGCCGTGAGCTCGGGGATCATCCTGTTCGGCATCTCCCTGATCTACGGGATCGCCGGCACGACATCGATCGGGACGACCACGACGGACCTCCTTGTCCTGAAGGACGGCTTGACGCTCGCGGGCCATCCGGAGATCGAACCGCCGCTGATCATCGCCCTCGTCCTGTTGATCGCGGGCTTCGGGTTCAAGGTCGCGGTCGTGCCGTTCCACATGTGGGCCCCGGACGTGTACCAAGGTTCCCCGACGACGATCAGCGTCCTCCTGACGTCCGCCTCGAAGAACGTCGGCATTGTCGCGCTGTTCCGCGTCTTCCTCATCGGCCTGCTGAGCGTCCAGGTCGACTGGGTCGCGACCTTGGCGATCCTCGCGATCGTGACGCAGACCGTCGGGAACGTCGTCGCGATCCCGCAGCGGTCGATCAAGCGGATGCTCGCGTACTCGAGCATCGCGCAGGCGGGGTACATCCT
>VBLZ01000038.1 GCA_005878515.1 Methanobacteriota archaeon
CATCGCGGCCCGCACGTCGATGGACAAGGACATCGCGGGCATTCGGATGGAACGCGACAAGGCGTCCGCCGAGGAGCGGCGCGTCCAGGACTGGGCCCGCACGCTCAACGAGCGGGAGAAGGGAGTCAAGGACCGCGAGGAGGTGGTGAAGCGCCTGGAGCACGACCTCACGGACCATCTGAAAGAATCGGAACGGAAGATCCAGGCCCTCGTCGAGCGCGAGGAATTGTCCGCGCAACGGGAGCGCGCGCTCGCCGATACGATCGATCGGCTCTCGGTCATGGAACGCGGGATGGCCGACCGCGACCGGAAGCTGGCCAAGCGCGAAGAGGAACTCATCAAGCTCCAGAACGAGCGACTCAACTCCCTCGAGGCCCGCGAGCGGGAGATGCTCAAGATCAGCGAGGAGATGTACGCCCGCCAGAAGGAATCCGCCGCGCAGCACGACTCCTTCGTCGATTTGCAGACCACGCTGAAGGAGGAACTGATCAGCCTCGCCTCGGAACGCGAGAAACTCGCGGTGAAGGAGAAGAGCCTCCTCGAGGCGGAGAAGTACATCACGGCGGCCCTCGAGGCGAGCGGCATCGAAGTCCCCGACGAACCGGAGACGAGAGCCCCGCCTCCGCCCCCGGCCTCCGCCACGGAGATGCGGCCTCCCCGACCGCCGGCCACGCAAGCCCAGCCCCCGGCCCCTCCGATGGAGCCGTTGCGGGACGAGATCTTCGAGGAGGAACCGAGCGAGTCGAAGCCCCGGGTATCCCGGGCCGACGCTCTCGAGCGGATGACGAAAGCCCTCGAGACCGCGAAGCGGGCCCGCGACACCGGACGCAACGTCAGCGAGATCCGGAAGGTGCTGAAGCAAGCCCGCGCCGCGTTCGAAGGCGGCGACTACGAGACGGCCACACGCCTCGCGACCGACATCCTCAGGGACCTCGAGCCGGTCCCATTGCCTCGGTAGTCCCCTCGCGACTTGCGCCGTTCGGCACCCCGAGGATCGGCATCGCGTACGTCGGCACGCCGGGCACGCGCATCTCATGCGCCTGTCCCGGAATCTCTCCCCAGGGATCGGGATCCGAGACCGGGCCCTTGACGAAGGTCCACACGACATTGACGACGAAGATGAGCTGGCCGAATCCCAGGATGAAGGCCCCGACCGTCTCGAGCCAGTTCAGGGTCCACATGGATGGCGGGTAGTCGTACACGCGACGCGGCATGCCCTCGAGGCCGAGGAAGTGCATCGTGAAGAAGACGAGGTTCATGCCGATCAGCGTGAAGGCGAAATGCCACCGGGCGAGGCGCTCCGAGTACATCCGACGGGACATTCGCGGGAACCAGAAGTAGAAGCCCGCGAAGACCCCCAGGATCGTGCCGCCGAAGAGGACGTAATGGAGGTGGGCGACGACCCAATATGTGTCTTGGAGCGGATAGTCGAGCGGGATCGGCGCCTGGAAGACGCCGTTGATCCCGCCGATGACGAACATCGTGACGAAACCGATCGCGAAGAGCATCGGCGCCTTGAGCTCGATCGCCCCGCCCCACATCGTCGCGATCCAGTTGAAGATCTTGATGCCGCTCGGCACCGCGATCGCCAGTGTGATCACCATGAACGGGAGGCGCGCGGAGATCGAGATGCCCGTCGTGAACATGTGGTGGACCCAGACGCCGAACGAGAGGAATCCGATCGCGACCGTCGACAGGGCGATCGCCTTGTACCCGAAGATCGGCTTGTGGCTCATCCGCGGGATAACCTCGGAGATGATCCCCATCGCGGGGAGGATCATGATGTACACCGCGGGATGGGAGTAGAACCAGAACAGGTGTTGCCACATGATCGGGTCGCCGCCGACGGCGGGCGACAGGAATGCCGTAATGCCATGGCGGTCCAGGAGTAGGATGAACAATCCGCCCGCGAGGACCGGTGTCGCCAGGAGGACGAGGCCTTGCGTGACGAGGATCGACCAGACGAACAGGGAGAGATTCTTGAACGTGATGCCCGGCGCCCGATGCCGCAGGATCGTGACGAGGAAGTTGATGGCGCCCGCGGTCGAGGAAATCCCGAGCAGCTGCAACCCGACGATCCACATGTCGACGCCGGAGCTCGAGTCGTACACGCTGAGCGGCGTGTACCCGGTCCACCCGATGTTCGCCGCCCCGAGCCACATGATGACACCGGCGACGGGGATGATCCAGAAGCTCAGCGCGTTGATTCGCGGGAAGGCCATGTCCTTCGCGCCGATCAGAGGCGGGACCATGAGGTTGCCGAAGCCCGCGAGGATCGGGATCGAGACGAGGAAGATCATCGTCGTCCCGTGCATTGTGAACAATTCCGTGTACGTGTTCGCGTCCACGATCGTCGGCCCCGGGTACGCGAGCTCGGTGCGCATCAGGAGGGCGAGGATGCCGCCAATCAGGAAGAAGAAGAACGAGTTCGCGAGGTACAGGATCCCGATCTCATGGTGGTTCGTCGTCGTCAGCCAGCGGAACACGCCGATCGGTGCATTCCGATGACGATATGCGGTGACGACTTCGCCCGCCATCGAGCAAACTCCGCGGTGGTGGCCTCTCCCGATGGGCCACCGCGTCCCGTACCCCGGAATCCGACATAAGGCTTTCCACCGCACGCGTTCGAACAGCGTCCGCAGGGAGGGCCGTATCGTTATACCACAAATGCTTTAGAGGAAAGCGAGTTTCGCCCGTCGATGTCAGGCCTCCGAGGGATCGGCCTGGTCGTTCTCGCGCTCGCGCTGTCCGTCGGATTCCTCGGAGGGAGCGCTCGCGCCCAGGGCATCTCGACCGGTCAGCAGGCGACGGACCAGCTCTTCTATCTCGTTCTGGTGCCGGCGGTCGCGATCGGCATTTTGGTCATGGGCCTCGTGGCCTACGCGGTGCTGAAGTTCCGGGTCCGCAAAGGTCACACGGAAGGGCCGCAGAATCCGCAGACGAACAACCGGCGTCTGGAGACGATGTGGACGATCATCCCGGCGATCATCTTGGTCGTCGTCGGGATCGCGGCTTTCCAGACGCTCATCACGACCGATACGATCCCGCAGAATCCGGATGTGATCGTCGAGATCAACGCGCACCAGTGGTACTGGAACTTCAACATCACGTACATCGCGGACGGGAAGTGGCTCAACGGCACGGGCTCCTTCACGTCTCTGAACACGACGGGTGCGTTCACGGTGAAAGCGGGCCTTACGGTCAAACTCATCCTGCGTTCTTTCGATGTGGCCCATTCGTTCTACCTTCCGGATTTCCTTTTCAAGATCGACGTCATCCCAGGTCACGTTAACACGTACTGGTTCCAATCGCTCCAGCCCGGCGACTACGCAATCCGCTGCGCGGAGTTCTGTGGGCTCAACCACTACACGATGACGGCGACCCTCCATGTGGTGAAGTGAGG
>VBLZ01000039.1 GCA_005878515.1 Methanobacteriota archaeon
GAATTTCGTGCCCTTCGAGGAGAGAATCTGGGTCACGCTCCGACCCGTCGCGAGACGGACGTTCGGGACACCGTAGGCGTCCCTCAACCGCACGCCAATCGAAGCCGTCGAGAGGCCTTCTTGATAGAGACGGACGATCGTCTCCTCGATCTCGGCTTTCTCCATCCCCACCCACTCCGGATTCGCCTTGAGATACGGTCGGGTCGAGCCGCTCTTTCCTTTGCGGTGCGCATGGAGGCGAGCCATCGGTTTCCTCGGGAGGGGCTGCGCATACCGCAGGGACGTATTTAAGATTCACTTCGCGCGGGCGACCGCCATGACGCGAAACGTGTCCCGAGTCACGGCAGTGAAGGCCTTCTTCACATTCGTCGCTGCGAACGCTCCGAGGACGTCGAATCCGCCGCGGCGCAACAAAGCCCGCATGCCGGGGACCGAGTAGGTCTGAATCATGTGTAGCTCGTCAAACCGATCGAGGAGGCGTTGGCCGCGGAAGGCGAAGAACTGGAATTCGACCGGGAGCCGTCCCGTTCGCGGGTCGTAGCGGGACTCGTCCAGGCGGACGATCTCGAGATCCGGCTTGCGGATGTGGACCCACGATTGATGCGGCGCGGGTCTCGCGGCGGAGCTTTGCCAGAACTCGAAGATGAACAAGCCACTGGGGCCGATGTGCGCTCGCACGCTCCGAAGGACCCGGACGGCATCCCGCCGAGGTAGAGTGTACCCAAAGGCCCCGAACATGCAGAGGACCGCATCGAACTTCCTGACGAGCCGGAACGAACGCATGTCCGCCCGGACGAATCGCACGCGGACTCGGGATTCGGCCGTTTTCTTTCGGGCCAGCGAGAGCATGGCGGGGGACTGATCGAGGCCGGTGACCTGGTAGCCGCGGCGAGCCAGCGGGATGTCGTGATTTCCCGTCCCGCATCCCAGGTCGAGGATTGTCCTCGGATTCACGTGATACCGTCGGAAGACGGCTTCGATGAAGTCCACATCGCCTTCGTAGTTCACGAGATTGTGGTAGATGATGTCGTAGTATCGAGCGAACCGCCCATACGTCGATTGCGATTGAGTGGCCATACTGGTACTCGAACCCTGCACGGACGGATGATGCTATGGCTTCTGGACGACAACGGCGCCATGATCTGCCTGGAACGGCTTGAGGTTTCGGAAGTCGATCACTTCGATGCCGGCATCGGACAGCGTGCGTTTTGTCGATTCGAAGACTGTTGGAGGCGAAGCGGAGACATCTGCCGATCGCGCTTTCACCATCAAGAATCCGATCCCTCCGGATCGAAGGAGGTCAAGGTTTCGAAGGAAGATCCCATCTTGATCGCGCTGGGCGACGTCCTGGTACAGGATATCGGCGGAGCCGATCCGTCCGCCGTACGATTCGGGCTTCGCGGCGTCGCCGAGGATCGGTACGAGATTTGGCCTCTTTTCCGATAGAGCGAGAAGATCCCGGAACGATCGAGGCGAGATTTCGACCGCGGTGACCGTACCGTCCGCACAGACGTCGGAAACGTGGCTCGCGGTGGTCCCGCTGCCCGCACCTAGGTACAAGACGGATGACCGAAATCTGAACGGCCACACGCGGCCCCCTCGCTTGAGATACGCAGCGAGCTTGCTACGGTTCGCGTCCCAGCGGCGGAATTCCCGTCCCTTTTCGCGGACGAGGCCTTCCCCGTAGACGACGGCCCCGGGCACGAGATTCCGGGTGAGGAGCCACGGGCCGTCCGCATAGACGCCCTCCCATTCCGTGGACCGTACCGGCATTGATTCCGCCACGGCGAGAGCCGTATTGATTGTTTCCGAACGGCGATCCTACGGATTCGACTTCTTTCGCGCCGCGGGCTTCTTGGCTCTTGGTCGTGGCGGCGCCTTCGGGACTTTCGCGAGGTTGAGTCGGATCCGCGGAGAGTCGACGCGTTTCGCGGCGCGGGCCAGATTCGATGCTGCGAGCTTCGGCTCGTCCATCTGCAGATAGGCGACGCCGAGATTGTTGAGCGCCTCCCCGCGTTCCGGAGCCTTCTCGAGCGCCTGCTGGAAGATGTCGATCGCCTCGCGCGTTCGTCCGAGGAGGAGGAGCGCGGCTCCGTGATTCAGCGCCCCTTCGATCGCGCCCCCCTCCACGCGCGGAGTCGGACCGAACGCCTCGAGGGCCACCTCGGGACGCCCCGCCCGGAGGAACTCGGTTCCTGCCCCGGCATGCAGAAACGGAAATTCGGGATGGGAGTCCGCCGCGGCGAGCAGGATGCGTGCGCCTTCTTCCTTGAAGCCAGACCGCGCGAGGAAATCCGCCTTCATAGCGAGCGCGCGGAGGTCCGTCGGATGGGATGCGAGGTAGGACTCGCACGCGGCGATGGCTTGATCGTAATCGCCTCCGGCTCCGAGCGCTTCCGCGCGGTTCAACAGAGCGGACGTGTCGCCCATCTGGATCGCGCGGTCGAACGACTTGGCCGCCTCGCTGAGAAATCCTCCAGCCACCTGCGCCTGTCCGAGGCCGACCCACGGAGCGGGCGCGTCGAGGCGAATCGCGGACTCCCACAAATCCTCCGCGAGGTCCGGGAACCCGAGCCGGGTGAGCAACGCCGCCATGTGGTCCCGCCCGGCTCGCCAGGATTCGGGGCGGCCGCGCCGGCGGACATGCTCGAGGACCCGCATCCGGACGACCCCGCTCCGGCCTTTCGGGTTTAGCCCGAGGGATCTGCACATCCCCTGGAGCGTCGGCCAGTCCGCATGCTCGACTTCCGCCGCAGAGGGAACACTCATGGCGTCACCTCGCGGCAGCGCGGGCGGATCTCGCACTCCTCGCAGCCGGGATCCCCTTCGAGGTGGGTCCCGAAACACTCGTACGGGCCACGGTAGAAATCTGATTTTCCCCGCATCGCGGTTGCCCGTCGGAGCGCGGCCGTCGCTTCCTTGAGCGTCGGATCGAGCGCCAGGGCGCGATCGAGCGATCGGATCGCGAGCCTGGACTCCAGGAGCCCGAGATGGGCGAGACCTTTCGCGTACCACAGCCCCGGCGCCTCCCGGATCCGCAACGCGCGGTCCGCCCAGAGGACCGCCTCCCCGTGATAGCCTTGTTTTTCGTAGAGGTACGTCCGGTTCGCCATCGCATCGACGCAATCGGGATCGAAATGCAATGCCTCTTCGAAGCATCGGGCGGCGTCGGCCTCGTGACCGAGTCGAAGCAGGGCGGCGCCTTTGTTGTTCCAAGCCGCGGCGTACTCCGGCCGAAGCGCAAGGACTTCCTCGTAGCACCGGATTGCCCCGGCGTAATCCTGCAATTCATGGAGGACCGAGCCCTTGTCGATCCATGCATCGAGCGACCGCGGGTCGAACGCCAGCAATCGATCGTAGGCTTCGGCCTCTTCCTTCAACCGGCCGAGTTCGTGCAACACGGACGCGAGGCCCATCCAGCCTTCCTTCGAGTCCCCGTTGCATCTCAACGCCTGCATGAAGGCGTCGAGGGCGCCTTCCCGATCGCCCGCCTTCTGGAGGACGGCGCCTTTGAGGATCCACGCCACGTCGTATTCCGGTTTGAGCTTGAGCACGGCGCCGAGCTGACC